>NZ_JBEOUL010000008.1:0-305366 GCF_040304075.1 Kitasatospora sp. NPDC094015 | reverse complement strand
AATCCGGCGAACTCCCAGCTCAACCGCCCGTTACCGGCAGTACCGGAGGGAACGGGGCCCCGTGGTTGAGCGGGCGAGCACCGACCCCGGGCGCCGGATGTGGCCGCGGTCACCGAACGTACCGGGTGAGCCCGCCCACATTGTCGACACAGCGTGAACCCACCCCGACACCCGGCACCCACCGACCCCACCCCCACCACCCCCACGAATGACCCGGGTCACACCGGCCACCCTCAGCGGCCGTCCGGCAGCTGTGCGTGCCGGATCAGACCGGCCACCCGGCCGTCCAGCAGCACCACGGCGGCCGGATGGCCCGCCTCGAACAGCGCGCGGGCGGCCGAGAGCGGCTGGCCGACGCCGACGGTCGGCAGCGGGCGGCCGCGCAGGGCGGTGATCGGGTCGGTGGGGCGGGCCCGGCCCTCGGCGAGCGCCGCCTCCACCTCGGCGGCGGCGAGCGAGCCGACCACGTCCGTCCCGCTCAGCCCGAACGGCCGTTCCGGGCGCGGCGTCACCACCGGGGCCACCCCGCCCGGCACCCCACTCAGCACGGTCAGCGCGGCGCCGAGCGTGCTGCCCGCGGCGACGGTGACCAGGTCGGCGCCGTCCGGCCGGCCGAGCAGCTCGCGCACGGTCGGCTCCCCGCCCGGCTCCTCCAGGAAGCCCCACTCCCGCAGCCAGTCGTCGCTGTAGAGCTTGGAGAGGTAGGAGCGGCCGGAGTCGGGGAGCAGCACCACCACTAGGTCGTCGGGCCCGAGCGTGCGGGCCACCCGCAGCGCCGCCGCGACGGCGGTCCCGGAGGACGGCCCGGCCAGCAGCCCCTCCTCCCGGGCCAGGCTGCGGGCGGTGAGCAGCGACTCCCGGTCGGAGATCCGCTCGAACCGGTCCACCACCTCGGGGTGGAAGGACTGCGGCCAGACGTCCTCGACCGTCTCGGGGTGGACGAAGTGGCCGATGCTCTCGACGAAGTAGGGGCTGCCGTCGCCACCGCCGTACTCCGAGGCCTCGGGATCGGCGCCGACCACGGTGACGGCGCCGCCGGAGACCTTCTTCAGGTAGCCGCCGGTGCCGCTGATGGTGCCGCCGGTGCCGACCCCGGCCACGAAGTGCGTGATCCGGCCCGCGGTCTGCTCCCAGATCTCCGGGCCGGTGGTCCGGACGTGGGCGTCAGGGTTGGCGGGATTGTCGTACTGGTTGGCGAGCCAGGCGCCGGGGATCTCGGCGGCCAGCCTCCGTACCACGTTGAAGAGGTGGTCCGGGTGCTGCTTGGGCAGCGCCGCCGGGGCCACCACCACCTCGGCGCCGTAGGCCCGCAGGATGTCGGACTTCTCCACGGACGAACGGTCGGACACCCCGACGATCACCCGGTAGCCGCGCAGCCGTCCGACCAGGGCCAGCCCGATGCCGGTGTTGCCGGAGGTGGCCTCGATGATCGTCCCGCCGGGGCGCAGCGAGCCGTCCTGCTCGGCCGCCAGCACCATCGAGAGCGCGGCGCGGTCCTTGACGCTGCCGCCGATGCTGAGGAACTCGGCCTTCGCGTACACCGGCGCGGCGATGCCCGCGCCCAGCCGGGTGAGGCGGAACAGCGGGGTGCCGCCGATCGCGTCCTGGACCGATTCGAAAACCGTCACGGCGGTCTCCTCCCCGTACCTCCAGGGGAGTTGCCAGGCCCTGCGGTGCGGGCCGGCCCCCCTGTGCCTCGCCGTCCGTCCCGTCGGGCAGCCTCCCGCAGGCCGGGCGCCGGACGCAAGTCGCCACTCGGGGGTGGTCGGCGGGCGAACGGACGTGCCGCGGTGCGGTTCTGACGCCGGGTCGGACAGCGGCCCCCGGGCGCGCGGCGGCGCCGGGGGCCGGGGCCGGGGTCAGGAGAGCTGGCCGCCGTAGTCGGGCAGCTTGAAGGTGCGCTCGGCGTGGCCGCCGACCAGGTCGGTGGTGTTGTTGCCGATGTTGGCCACGATCGTGTAGCCGTTGCGCTCGATCTCCGCGCGCTTGGCGGTCTTGAAGACGGAGGTCTCCTGGAAGAGGTCCAGGAACGAGCGGCCGTAGAGCCCGTCGACCGGGTACCCCACGGTGGTCAGGTTGCACCGGGTGATCCAGTCGATGAAGCCCGGGCGCGCGGTGACGAAGAAGACCTTCACGCCGCGCGCGCTCGCCGACCGGGCGACCGCGAGGACGGCCCGGACCGCCGGGGTCGGCAGGCCGGGCGTGTAGTCCGTCTCCAGCGAGGTGTTGTCGATGTCCAGGACGATCGCCGGCTGCTCGCCCGCGGCCGGGACTCTGCCCTTGAGGTAGGCGTCCGCCTGGTCGGCGACGGCTTGGACGTCCTTGAGCCAGGTCGCGTACGGCACATTGGGCTTGCCGAGCGACGGCGCCACCTGGGGCGCGGCCTGCGGGGCGGCGGCGACGGCGGGGGCGCCGGCCGCGAGGGTGAGCGTCACTCCCACCGCGGCGGCCGCTGCGAGGGTGCGGCGCCGACGACCGAGTACTGCCATGTCCGTGCTCCTTCAATCGGGGTCTGGAGCAGGATGGGGCACCCGGGTTACCCGTGGGTAGCCATTGGACCAAGATTCTTTGCCGATCCGCACCGGTGTTGTTCACACCGTCAGCCGGACGGGCCGGGGGCGGAGTTGCTGCCGCGCGGCCCGATCTCCGCCCTGGCCCGTCACCGCCCCCGGCCCGTCACCGCGCCCGGCCCGTCACCGCCGCCGGCTCCCCGATGTCAGAGGTCGATCACGTCGGGCGCGTCGGAACCCTCGGGCGCGTCGGGCGCGGAGAAGCTCAGGGCGAAGCCTCCGTCGACCTGGTGGGCGGCCCGCGGTTCCGGGAGGTCCGGTTCGGGCTGCTGGAAGAGGGCCAGCCCGGCGGGCCGGGGGCGCGGCCCGGCGGCCGGGGCGCAGGCACCGGCGGCGGGCTCGGAGAAGGGCAGCCCGAGCGGGCTGCGTTCGACGATCATGCCCCAGTGTCGCACCCCGGGCCGCCCGCGCCGCCCGGGGCACCGGGGTGAGCCGTCGGTGCCGGCGCGTCACCGGCGGTCGGGCGTTGCGGGATCACGGTGCCCGGGCCGGGACGCAGGGGCTATCGTGTGGCCATGGCCACCGTTGTGGAGCTGCCGCAGCAGCTGGAGGAAGCGGTCCGCGCGAGGGCCGCCGAAGCGGGGTTGAGCGTCGACGCCTACGTCCTCAGGGTGCTGACCGCCGATCAGCTGGCGGCCGCCGGCACGGCGGCGGAGCGCGCGGCCCGGGCCGGCGCCCTCGCGGCGGCCGCCCACCGGCACTGGGTCGAGGGCGGGCGCAGCGAGGCGGGGTGGCTCTCGGTGGAGGAGGTCCTCGGCCACTGAGCCGCACCGGCCGGCCGGCCGGGCACGCGGTACTCCGCCGGCCGGTCGACACACGGTGCTCCTCCGGTCAGGAGGCCTCGACGGCCGCCTTGATCCGGCCGACGAAGCCGTCCGCGTCCTTGCGGGCGGCGCTCAGCGCGAAGCCGGCCACCAGCTTGCCGATGCCGTGCCCCTCGAGCCCGTTGAAGAACCGCAGCCGGGTGTGGCCGTTCGGCAGCGCCTCCAGGTCGTAGCCGCCCTCGCTCGAGGTGACCGGGTTCTGCGAGATCTCGGTCCAGCGGATCCGGGTCGGCGCCACCAGTTCGGTGATCTTGTTGTCCCGGCGGCTCTTCATGCCGGCGTCCTTGGTGGTGCTGGAGAACACCGTGCCGACCCCGGTCGGGCCGGCCGGCACCTTGGAGATCTGCAGCACCCTGGGGCTGAACTTGGGATCGTTCTCGCCGTCCGCGAGGAAGGCGAACACCTCCTCGATCGGGCGGTCGATCTCGACCGTCGCCTCGAACTGACCCGCCATGCGCTCTCCTCGGACCACTCGTGTGCCGCCTGGATGTGCGGAGATCCTCGCAGACCGCGGCCGGGATCGGCGGCAGGGCACGCGCCCCTACGCCCCCGGGGTGAATGAACCTGCGCGCGCCGGGCAGGCGCGCCGCGGGCCCCAGGACGGCCGACGGGCGCGAGACTGGACGGCGGCGGCGAGGACGGGCCCGCCCCGGCCCGTCGTACCGATCGGGCCGGCGGGCCGCGTGGAGCGGGAGGCGGTGAGCAGGCGGTGGCGGACACCCCGACCGAGCTGCGGCCCGCCCGGCCGCCGGGCGGACCACGGGTGCGGCTGGCGCTGCGGCTGCTCTGGCAACGCGGCCGCGAGGTCGAGCTGATGCGCAGGGCGATGGGCTTCGCCGCACTCGGCCTGGTGACGCTGGTCCCGCTGCTGATCGTGGTGGCGGCGGCCTCGCCGGTGCACGGGACGGGGTTCGCCGGCTGGGTGATCGACGGTCTCGGGCTGTCCGGGCGTTCGGCCGCCGCGGTCCAGGACCTGTTCTCCTCGCCGCGCCGGGTGCTGAGCACCGCCACCGCGCTGAGCCTGGCGGCCGGAGCGGTGTTCGGGGTCTCCTTCATGTCCTGCCTGCAGACCGGGTACGAGCGGATCTGGGGGCTCGGCGCGGCGGCCTGGCACGCGGTCTGGCGGCAGGCGGTCGGGCTGGCCGGGCTGGTGGGCTACCTGCTGGCCGCGGCCTGGAGCGGCGTCCCGCTGGACGGCACGGACGGGCAGCCGGCCCTGCGGCTGGCGGTCACCGTGGGCGGCGGGGTGGTGTTCTTCTGGTGGATCCAGTGGTTCCTGCTGGGCGGCCGGGTGCCCTGGCGGGCGCTGCTGCCGGGGTCCCTCGCGACGGTCGGGGCGCTGGTGGGGCTGCGGGTCTTCTCCAGCCTGGTGTTCTCGCCGCTCATCGTGTCGAGCGCGCTCTCGTACGGGGCGATCGGCACGGTGCTGGTGGTGCTGTCCTGGCTGATCGGCGTCGGGTTCACCGTCTTCGCCGGGGCGCTGGCCGGTCATGCCGGGTGGACGGCGTACCGGGCGCGGCGGCCCGCGGGCTGAGCGGACGCCGCCGCCGGGCCGTTGGTCCCGCGGACGGGGGCCGTCGGGCTCCTGCGGGCGGGCCCGCGCTCGCGCAGCCTGGAACGGTCGGGGCGTACGGCTCCCGAGCAGTCCCACCAGACCTGGAGCCCACCCGATGACCGACGAGGCCACCGCGCACCGCCTGATCGACGCCTTCTTCACCCACTGCCACCATTGCGAGCAGCCCTCCGACCCGGACTGCCACGAGCGGGCGCACTGGCGGCTCTACCTGGACCTCGACCCCGCCACGGTGCAGCGGGTGCGCGCCTGGCTGGCCGGACCGGCCGAGAACCGCACCACCCCGGGCGAGCGGGCGGCGCTGCTGCGCTGGCTCGACACCTGCGGCCCCTGAAGCGGCCACGGCCCGGGTGGAGGCCGCCGGGCCCCGGTGCTGCACCGGAACGACGGACGACCGGGAGGAGCCCGCCGTGCACGTTCTGCGCATCCAGCACGCGACGCCCGACTACCCCGCGTGGAAGGCCGCCTTCGACAGCGAACCGCTCGACCGGACCGCCTGCGGCGTGCGCCGCCACCGCGTGCTGCGGCCGGCGGACGACCCGGGGGTGGTCATGATCGACCTGGAGTTCGAGACCGCGGACGAGGCCCGGGCCGTGCTCGCCGCGCTGCGCGAGATGTGGACCAAGGTCACGCTGGTCCGGCGGCCCGAGGCCGTGCTCGCCGAGCTGGTGGAGGTCCAGGAGTACTGACGCCGCCGCGGCCGGTGGTCGGCACCCGCACGGTCCCGGCCCCGGACCGCCTGCGCCGCCGTCCCGCCGGGAAGCCGGGAGGCCCGCCGTGACCTGCGGCGACGCCGGCGCTACCCTCGTGGTCCAGCTGGAGCGACGCGGTGTCAGGACCGCGTCGAAACCGCCGCGTATTTCTGTGATCCGGCCCGCTCCCGCGGGTCTCCGGTACACGGGGGCTCCAGGGGCGGACGAGTGAGGACAGCGGATGTACGTGGACGGTGAGGTCGGGGCGGCGGTGGTCGTCGCCGCGCAGGCGGGTGACCAGGACGCGCGGGACAGACTGGTCGGCGCCTGCCTGCCGCTGCTGTACAACGTCGTCGGCCGGGCCATGAACGGGCACGGCGAGGTGGACGACGTGGTCCAGGAGACCATGGTCCGGGTGGTCAGCAGCCTCGGTGGCCTGCGCGACCCGGAGTCCTTCCGGTCCTGGCTGATCGCCGTCGCGATGAACGAGGTCCGGCGCCGCTGGACGGCCCGGCAGAGCACCCAGGCCGCGCCGCTCGAAGGCCTGGAGGGCGACCGGGAGGTGGCCGATCCCGGGTCGGACTTCGTCGGCCTGACCATCCTGCGCCTCGGGCTCTCCGGGCAGCGCAAGGAGGTCGCCGAGGCCACCCGCTGGCTGGACGACGGCGACCGGGACCTGCTGTCGCTGTGGTGGCTGGAGACCGCGGGCGAACTCTCCCGGGAGGAGCTGGCCACCTCCCTGGACCTGTCGCGCCAGCACGCGGCGGTCCGGGTGCAGCGGATGAAGGAGCAGCTCGAACTGGGACGGGTGGTGGTCCGGGCGCTGGCGGCCGATCCGCGCTGCGCCGAGCTGACGGCGCTGGTCGCCCCCTGGGACGGCCACCCGGGCGCGCTGTGGCGCAAGCGCATAGCCCGGCACACCCGGGCCTGCGCGATCTGCTCCGGCCACCAGCGCGGCCTGATGCCGGCCGAGGGGCTGCTGGCCGGCCTCGGCATGGTGATGCCCGCGCACGACCTGTGGCCCGCCTACGCGCACAGCGCCTGGTCGGCGCCGGCGGCCGGATCGGGCACCGGCGCCCTGCACGCGGGGTCCGGTGCGGGCTCGGGCGCCGGCGCGGGCACGGGGCCGGCCGGCCCGGCCGTTCCGGGCCCCCGGCTGCCCCGGGTGCCCCGCCCGGTCGCCGTGGCCGGCGCGGCCGCGCTGGCCGTGTCGGTGGCGATCTTCGCGCTCCCCGACCACCAGGACGGCGGGCCCCGGGCGGCCGATCCGGCGCCCGCGGTGCCGGCGGTCGCGACCAGCGCCGTCGCCCCGACCCCCGAGCCGTCGCCCTCCCCCTCGCCGTCCCCTTCGCCGAGCCCGTCGGCCAGCCCGTCCCCGTCCCCCTCGGCGAGCCCGAGCCCGACGCCCACCCCTTCGGCCAGCCCGAGCCCGAGCCAGCGCAGCACCGAGCTGCAGTTCCTCGACCTGGTCAACGCCAAGCGGGCGCAGCACGGCTGCGGGCCGCTCAAGGTGGACGCCCGGGTGCACGCCGCCGCCCAGCGGCACTCGGACGACATGGCCGCGCGCGGCTACTTCGACCACGCGGGGCCCGGCGGCGACCAGCCCGCCGACCGGCTGACCGCGGCCGGCTACCAGTGGAGCCGCTGGGGCGAGAACCTCGACCAGGGCCGCAAGACGCCCGCCGAGCTGGTGGACGACTGGATGGACGGGGCCGTGCACCAGGACAACCTGCTGGAGTGCCGGTTCGTCGCGGCCGGCCTGGCGACGGCCACCGGCGCGGCGGGCCCGGTCTGGACGCTCGACCTCGGGGCGCCCCGGTGACGGAGCTGCCCGCAGAGCTGGCGGCCGCCCTGGCCCAGGTGTACCGGCCGGCCGGGCTGGTCTGCTCGCCCCCGGTCGCCGAGGCCGAGAGCGCCGAGTACGCGGCGTACCGGTTCACGCTGGAGGGGCGGGCCGTGGTCTTCCGGACGGCCAAGGTGACACCGGTCAAGGCGGGCCTGTTCGTCACGGTGTGGCAGCGCTTCCCCGGCGGCCCGATCCGGCCGTTCGACCTGGCCGACCCGGTCGACCTGTTCGTCGTCGCGGTCCGGGACGGGCAGGACCGGGGGCAGTTCGTCCTGCCGGCCGGAGTGCTCGCCGGGCGCGGGGTGCTGGCGCGGGACGGGGTGGGCGGCAAGCGCGCGCTGCGGGTGTACCCGCCGTGGGTCGCGACCTCCTCCGGGCAGGCCCGGACCACCCAGCGCTGGCAGCAGCCGTACTTCCTCCCACTGGCCGGCGACGGGCCGGTCGACCTCGACCTGGCCCGGGAGCTGTACCGCCCGCCGCACCGCTGATCCCGGCGGACCGGCCGGCTGTTCGCGGTACCGGGTCGTCAGCGGGAAAATCGGGGTGGGCCGGGTGTCGATCCGGCGGCCCGCCGCCCGTCGGTACCAGTAGGAGGTCCGAACGGCGGGCCCGGTGAGATGGGAGTGCGTCATGGCGCAGTACCTGATCCTGATCTACGAGGACGAGGCGGCCTGGGCGGCGGGTGGCCCGCAGCTGGCCGAGCAGATGCTCAAGGAGCACCGGGCGTTCGGCGAGCGCAACGGTACGGTGCTGCGCGGCGGCCAGGCCCTGCACCCGGCCGCCACCGCCACCTCGATCCGGACCGACGCGGCCGGCGCGGTGAGCGTCACCGACGGCGCGTTCGCCGAGACCAAGGAGGCGCTCGGCGGCTTCTACCTGATCGAGGCGGCCGACCTGGACCAGGCGATCGCGGTCGCCCGGCAGGTCCCGGCACCGTTCGGCGGTGTGGAGGTCCGTCCGGTGCGGGAGCTCGGCTGAGGAGCGCGCGTGATGGCCGGCGACCCGTCGGTGGCGGCCGCGGTGGCCGCGGCGCACCGTCGCGAGTGGGCGTTCGTGCTCGCCGCGACGGTGCGCGTCACCCGGGACCTCGACCTGGCCGAGGAGTGCGTCCAGGAGGCGTACGCGCGGGCGCTGGCCACCTGGGGTGCGCGGGGCGTGCCGGACCGGCCGGGCGCCTGGCTGACCACCGTCGCGCGGCGGTGCGCGCTGGACCGGCTGCGCCGGGAGGGTGCGCTGCGCCGGGCGCTGCCGCTGCTGGTGGCGGAGCAGGAGGAGCCGCTGGGCCCGTCCGTCCCGGACGACCGGCTGCACCTGATCTTCACCTGCTGCCACCCCGCGCTGGCGCCGGAGGCCCGGGTGGCGCTGACCCTGCGGCTGCTGTGCGGTCTGACCACGGCGGAGGTGGCCCGGGCCTTCCTGGTGGGCGAGTCCGCGATGGCGGCCCGGATCACCCGCGCCAAGAAGAAGATCGCCGCCGCGCAGATCCCGTACCGGGTGCCGGAGCCGCCGGAGCTGCCCGAGCGGGTGGACGCCGTGCTGGCCGTGGTGCACCTGCTCTTCACCACCGGTCACACCGCGCCGGGCGGCACCGACCTGACCAGGCGTGACCTGGTGGAACGCTCGCTCGACCTGGCCCGGATGCTGCGCGCCCTGCTGCCCGGGGACGCCGAGGTGGCCGGGCTGCTGGCGCTGATCCTGCTCACCGACGCGCGCAGCCCCGCCCGGTCGGGCGACGGCGGGCGCCTGGTGCTGCTCGCCGAGCAGGACCGCGGCCGCTGGGACCGGCAGGCCGTGGCGGAGGGCGCGGCGCTGGTGCGCGAGGCGCTGCGGCCGCGCCCACCGGGCCGGTACGCGCTGATGGCGGCGATCGCCGCCGTGCACTCGGAGGCCGCCAGCTGGCCGGAGACCGACTGGCGGGAGCTGCGCGCGCTCTACGACCTGCTGGTGCGCCGCTGGCCGTCGCCGGTGGTCGCGCTCAACCGGGCGGTCGCGGTCGGCTTCGCCGACGGGTTCGAGGCCGGACTCGCCGAACTGGACGCGCTGGGCGCCGAACCGCAGCTGGCCGGCTACGGCTACCTGGCCGCCGCCCGCGCCGACTTCCTCGGCCGGCTGGGCCGGACCGCCGAGGCCGAGGCGGCCTACCAGGAGGCGCTGCTGCTCACCGGGAACGCCGTCGAGCGCCGCTTCCTCGCCGACCGGCTGGAGCGACTCGGGCCGGATCATCGCTGATCAGAGCACCCGCGCCGAGCACAGCGGGTGACCGAACGGTGTACCTATCCGATCTGGACATTGACAGGCGGCCGGGTGAGACTGAGGGCTGAACGACGGCCGGCCGGCCCCACGCCGGCGACGACCGCACCCCCGGTCCCGCCCGTCCTCGGCCCCCGCTCCCGTGCGTGCACCCCTCCCGGCAGCGGTCGGCCGCAGCGCCCAGCGTGGTGGCTCCGCCCGGACCGGGCTCCCCCGCGCACCGCGACCAGCCCGCCGTCCACCGGCCGGGCCCGGCCGCGGGTGCACCACCGGCGCAACCGTCCGGGCCTCCCCCGCGCACCGGACCGCGCGCCGTGCTCCGCCCTCCGCCCGCCCCCGCGTGTCCACCCACGCCGGGAGGCAGCTCAGGACGGAGACCGCGGAGGTCCGTACCGTAGCGGCCCCCGCTCCCCGAGGAGCTCATCGATGAGGACCGCCCACCACTACCCGGCCGGCACCCGAGCCGCCGCCTACCTGCGCTGCTATCCCGCGGACACCTGGCAGATGACGGCCCACCGCGAGATGCTGCGCCGGCACGCGCTGCGGCTCGGCCTGCCCGAACCCGTCGTCTTCATCGACAACGGCTGCCGCTCGTTCGACCCGCTGCCCCGGCTGGAGGAGCTGTTGCGGCACGCGGCGGAAGGGATCTTCCGGGTGATCCTCATCCCCGGTTCCTGGGTCTTCAGCCTCGACGACGGGGAGGCCCACCGGGTACGCCGGCGGCTGGCCGGGCACGGCTGCCAGGTGCTCGAACCGGCGCACGCCCGCCTCTCCGGGCCTACCGTGGTGTGAACGGGTCCATCCGCCGTTGAGCGGGCGCCCGACCCACCAGGACGAGGAGGGCCGGCCACGTGGTCATCCCCAGGCTGTCCCCGCCGCCGACCCGGGCCCCGGCCCTGCGGTTCGGCGTCGAGGAGGAATTCCTGCTGGTGGACGCCGCGACCGGCGCCGCCGTCCCACGTGCCGAACAGGTGCTGACCGAGGCCGCGCGCACCCTCGGTGGCCGGGCCCAGGGCGAGTTCTGCGCCACCCAGGTCGAGGGCTGCACCCGGCCGGTCACCAGCGCGGCGGCGCTGCGCGAGGACCTGGTCGGGGTCCGCCGGGTGCTCGGCGAGGCGGCCGCCCTGGCCGGCTGCCTGCTGATCGCCTCCGGCACCCCCGTGCTCCCCAGCCCGCACCCGCTGCCGCTGAACGGCTCCGGGCGCTACCACCGCATCTTCGAGCACGTCGGGCCGGTCGCCGACCAGGCCGGCGGCGAGATGTGCGGCTGCCACGTGCACGTCGGCGACCTCACGCGGGCCGAGGCGCTCGCGGTCGGCAACCGGCTGCGCCGCTGGCTCCCCGCCCTGCACGCGCTCAGCGCCAACTCCCCGTACTGCGAAGGCCTGGACCGTGGGGTCGCCAGCTACCGCACGGTCTGCTTCGGCCGGTGGCCGACGGTCGGTCCGGCCCCCGTGCTGGACGAGCACGGCTACGAGCGGACCATGGAGCGGCTGCTCGGCACCGGGGTGCTGCTCGACCGGCGGATGGTGTACTGGTACTGCCGCCCGTCCGAGCACCTCCCGACGCTGGAGGTGCGGGTCGCGGACGTCAACGCCGACCTGGACACCACCGTGCTGATCGCCGTGCTGGTGCGCGCGCTGGTCGCCGTCCTGCTCCAGGAGGTCCGCAGCGGGACGCCGGACCGGGAGGTGGCACCCGGCCTGCTGCGGGCGGCCCACCGGCGGGCCGCGCGGGTCGGTCTGGGCGGTGCCTGGCTCGATCCGGGCACCGGGCGGGCCCGGCCCGCGCCGGTGCTGCTGGCCGAACTGCTCCGGTTCGCGGAACCCGCCCTGGACGCGCACGGCGACCTGCCGCGCGCCCGGCGGCTGCTGACCCGTACGGTCACCTGCGGCACCGGCGCCGACCGGCAGCGGGCCTCCTTCGCCCAGCGGGGTTCGCTGCGCGACGTGGTCGCCGACCTCGCCGACCTGACCGCCCGGGACGCGCAGGGCGCCGGCCGCCCGCGCACGCTCACGGCGAGCCGCTGAGGTGGCGGCCGGCACCGACGGGCCGCCGCCGGCCCGGGGGCGCGACGAGACCCCCGACGAGCGCGCCGACCGGCAGTGGGTCGAGCTGCTCCAGGAGATCCGGATCGCCCAGAACGGCGCCCAGATCATGTTCGGCTTCCTGCTCACCCTCGCCTTCACCGGCCGCTTCCCCGACCTGATCGGCTTCGACCGCGGGCTGTACGTGGCCGCGGTCACGCTCGGCGCGTTCGCCACCGGGACGCTGATCGCCCCGGTCACCTACCACCGGATCCTGGCCGGCCGACACCTCAAGCCGCGGATGGTCGCCGCCGTCAGCAAGCTGGTCACCCTCGGCGTCGGGCTGCTCGCGCTCACGGTCGGCTCGACGCTGCTGCTGGTGCTCCGGGTGGCGGGGCTGGAGTGGGGCGCGTGGGTGGTCACCGGGGTGGTGCTGCTCTGGTTCGCGGTGAGCTGGCTAATCCTGCCGACCACGCTGCTGCGGGGCGGGGCGCCGTCGCGCGGGCGCGGCTGAGGGTCGGGCCGGTCAGCACCAGTCGCTGGGCCGGTGCTCGTCGGTGTCCAGCCCGCCCGCGTCCAGGGTCCGCCGGATCCACCCGTCGAGATCGGTGAGGTACTGCTCGCACCCGGCCGGCACCTCGGCGAACGAGCGCCGCAGGAAGTCGACCAGGCCCGCGCTCTGCGCCCGCAGCACCGCCGTCGACCCGTCGACGCCGCACAGCTCCAGCGTGACGTGCCGGTGGCCGGCCTCGGGCCGGATCAGCACGTCCCCGTGCCCGGCCGGCACGTCCAGGCCCTCGGCGAGCAGGTCCCGGGCGAAGGCCCAGTGCTCCGGGGCGTCCGGCGGGACGTCGAAGTCGACGTGCACGGCGAACGGGTCACCCGCGTCGTAGCGCCACAGCGATCTGATCGGCAGCCGGACGTCGTCGGCGAGCAGCAGTTCCGCAGGGACGGCGGCGGTGACGCGGGCGGTGGTGGTCATACGGGTGCCGATTCCTTCCGACGGCCGGGCCGCGCCCTGTGGACGGTCCGGGGACGCGCCCTCGCCTGCCCGCCGCCGCGCCGCGCAAACACCTGCTCAGCACCCGCCCTACGCTGCTGGTACCGGGCGCCGACCCGGGCCGGGCACCGACCGGCCGGGCGCCGGGGAAGGGCGGGCCCGGATGGACTTCGAGACCGTGGCCGACGAGCTGTACGGCCTGCCGCCGACCGGGTTCACCGCCGCCCGGGACGCCGCCGTCCGGCAGGCCGGGGCGGAGGGCGACCGGGCGCTGGCGGGCCGGCTCGGCGGGCTGCGGCGGCCCACCCGGGGCGCCTGGCTGGCCAACCTGCTGGTGCGCGCCCACCCGGCGGAGATCGGGCCGCTGCTGGAGCTCGGCGAGGGGCTGCGCGAGGCCCAGCGCGGGCGCACGGGCACCCGGCTGCGGGAGCTGTCCGAACGCCGCCGGGAGCTGGTCGACGCGCTCACCCGGCAGGCCGAGGAGGCCGCCGCGGCGGACGGCCTGCCCGCCGGGGAGCCCGCCCTGCGGGACCTGGAGCAGACCTTGCGGGCCGTCCTGGCCGATCCGCGGGCCGCCGACGCCTTCGCGGCGGGCCGGCTCACCACCGGGCTGGACGACGCGGCGGCGCTGCCCGCGGCGACCGCCGCCACCGGGCCGCACCCGGGTCCGGCCCGGACCCGGGAACGTCGGACCACGGCGAAGGACCGGACCACCGCGAAGGCCGCTCGGGAGGCCGCGGCACAGCAGGCTTCTCAGCGGGCCGCGGTGAAGACGGCGGAGAAGGCCGCCGCGAGGGCCGCGGCCGAGCTGGAGCGGCGCACCGCCCGGTACGAGGACGCCGTGGCCCGCGCCGAGCGGACCGCCGAGGCGCTGGCCCGGGCCGAACAGACGCACCGGCGCGCCGAGCAGGCACGGGCCGACCGCGCCGCCGAGCTGGCCGATGCCCGCAGCAACGCCGAGCAGGCCGCCGGGGCGCTCCGGGAGCTGCGCGGCGGGCGCTGAGGACCCGGGCCTAGGCCCTCTCTTCCGGATCTTGCCGGGCGCACGACGCCGGGCATCCCGGCTGGACGCACCGGCGAAACGCCCAAGTGCACCCAGCACGAGGACGTTCCGCCGGCACGCCCAGCCGGGCGCCCACCGCCGCGCGCTGATCCGACAAGATCCGAAAGAGAGGGCCTAGCGGCGGCGGGTCAGTGCGGGCTCCCGCGCCGCCCGCCGACCAGGCCGGCGACGGCCACCACCACCGCGGTCCAGATCACGCCGAGCATGACCAGGACGGCCACCGAAGGCTCCCGGACGCCCACCGCGAGCAGTCCGACCGCGCACACCACCAACCAGACCACGGTGGAGCCGCGAACCGCCCGCACCTCCATCCGGGCACGCTGCAGCCGGCCCGGCCGCATCGTGCTCAACTGCCGGTCGAGACGCGTGTCGGCCCTCAGCTCCGCCTCGATCGAGGCGAGGATCTGCCGCTCGTGCCACGACATCGCCGGTCCGTGCATAGCCGCCACCTCCGTGCTCCCGACGACGGCCCCCTGTCCGGCCGTTGCCCCGTGAACGGCGCTCCCAACCCTTCGGTGCGAGCATGGGTCGTACGGCTTCCTGCCGGGCATACGTCCGTGGGCGGGGACGACCGAGGAGGCACGGCATGAGCGACAGCCTGGCGCTGGACGTGGACCGGATCAGCAAGGAGGCCCTGCGGACGATGGCCGCAGGTCCGGCGACCAGCGGCTCAGGGCTCGACACCGAGCGGGTGGTCAGCGTCCTCAACGACGTGGTGGCGACCGAGGTGGTGGCCTGGCTGCGCTACACCCGGCACGCGATCACGGCCCGCCGGATCGACCGGCCCGAGGTGAGCGAGCGCTTCGACCTGCGCGCGGAGCAGGCCATGCGCCACGCCGAGGACACCGCGGGCCGGATCGCCGCGCTCGGCGGGCACGCCAACTTCGATCCGGAGATGCTGGCGCAGCGCGCCCACACCGACTACTCGGTGGCCGACGACCCGGCGATCCGGGCGATGGTGGAGCAGAACCTGCAGGCCTCCGGGATCGTCGTCGACGCCTACCGGGAGATTGCCCGCTGGCTCGGGGACCGCGACCCGGACAGCCGGCGGCTGGTGGAGTCGGTGCTCGCCGACGAACGGGACAACGCGCGGGCGCTGACCGAACTGCTGCGGCTCGTCTGACCGTTCCCGCCCGTCCCCACCGGCGCAGCCCGGCGCCGGGCCTCAGCCGGGGCGGCGGGCGACCTCCAGCCAGACCGTCTTGCCCCCCTCGTGCCGGGCGTACCCCCAGGCGGTGGCCAGCCGGTCGACGACCCTGAGTCCGTGGCCGCTCGGCACCGCCGGGGACTGCCCGGTGCGGATGGCCGGCTCGACCGGGCTGGCGTCGGAGACCTCGACCCGGATCGAGCCGCCCTCCAGGGCCAGGGCGAGTTCCCGCGGGCCGCCCGCGTGCAGGCAGGCGTTGGTCACCAGCTCGGTGACCAGGAGCAGGACGTCGCCGGCGACCGCCCGCCCCTCCTCGTCCTCGGCCGGCAGCCACCGCCAGTCGTGCAGCGCCGCCAGCGCGAAGTCCCGGCACCGGCCGACGGATCCCCGGGTCTCGAACAGCCGCAGCCGGCGGACCTGGGCGCGGGGTGGGTGCTCCGGGGCGGGCGCGGTGGGCGGGTTCTCCATCAGCCACCGACCTGTCCGGCGAGCGCCTCGTCCAGGGTCGGGTAGACCGGGAAGACCTCACCCACGCCGGTGATCGTCAGCATCCGGGAGACCATCTCGCCGGGTGCGGCCAGCGACAGCGCGCCGCCGCCGGCCCGGGCGGTGGCGTGCGCGCGCAGCAGCAGGTTGAGACCGGTGGAGTCGCAGAAGTCGAGACCGCCGCAGTCCACCACCAGGCGGGCCGGCGGTGCGTCCAGTGCGGCGTCCAGCGCCTCGCGCAGCGGGCCGGCGCTCTCGTGGTCGAGCTCGCCCTCGGGCCTGATCACCAGGCCGCCGGCCCAGGGCCGCACGGACACCATGAGGTGCCCGGCCGTGCCGCCGGTGTCAGCATCCATGGGCTCCGCTCCTCGCGTGGCTCCGGGCCCCGCCTCCTCCACCATAGATCGGGCGGCGCACCGCCCGCCCGCTGCCGGCGCTCGGCCCCGGGTCGTGACGGGCGAGGGGTTTGAGAACACCGCCGAACGGTCAGGAGCCGGATATGGCGTCTGGTGAGCGGAGTCCCTGATGCACATCGCCGTGGTCGCCGGAGGGCGCCGGCCGACCGATCACGCCGTGCCCGAACGGCTGGTCGCGATGGCCGAGAGCCTGGCGGAGATCGGCCACCGGGTCACCCTCTACGGCCGGTGGGGCACGCTCCTCCCGGCCGGTGCCGAGCTGCCCGCCGCCGTGCGGGTGCACCCGTTGGACGGCGGGCCGCCGGGCACCGCGGGCACCGAGGCGTTGCTGGCGCTGGTGCCCTCGATGACCGAGCAGCTGGAACACGGGTGGCGGGCCGATCCACCGCAGGTGGCGCACGCCGTCGGGCTGGACGCCGGGCTGGCGGTGCTGGTGGCCGCACGGAGCGTGGCGGCGCCGTTCACGGTGCACGAGCGGATCGCCGTCCTCCCGGACGAGGGCACCCTGCCCGCCTCGCTGGCCGGCAGCGCGCACCGCCTGCAGGCCGCCGTCGCGCGCAGCGCCGACGCGGTGATCGCCCGCTCGCCGGAGGAGGCCCGGATGCTGCGGCGGCTCGGTGCCCGGCACGGACGGGTGGTGCTGCTGCCGCAGGGCGTGGACGTCGACCGGTTCGCGCCGGCCCCGCAGCACCCGCCGCACGAGCCCGCGCAGCTGCTCTGCCTGGACGGCGGGCGGTCGGCCGCGAGCGTCGGGGCCGCCGTCCGGGCGGTGGCGGAGGTCCCCGAGGCGGAGCTGGTGGTGGTCGGCGGGCGGGCCGCCGAGCAGGGGCCGGCCCCCGAGGTGCGGCAGGTGCCGGAGGTGCCGCACCAGGACGTGCCGGAGCTGCTGCGCTCCAGCGACATCCTGGTCACGGCGCCGCAGACCGACCCGTCGGGCACCGTCGCGCTGGAGGCGATGGCCTGCGGCGTGCCGGTGGTGGCCGGCGCGGTGGGCGCGCTGCGCAGCCTGGTGGTGGACGACGTGACCGGACTGCTGGTCCCGCCGGGCCGGCCGGACCTGCTCGCGCAGGCCGTCCGCAAGCTGCTGGCGGACCCGGCGCACCGCCGGGCGCTCGGGGTGGCGGGCCTGGACCGCGCCCGCTCGCAGCACTCCTGGCCGGTGGTGGCGGCCCGGCTCGACCGGGTCTACCAGGGGCTGCACCACTGACCGGCCACCGAGGCCGGGCAGCCGGGCCTGCTAGGCAGGACCTTCGAGCAGGCCGGCGGCGAGTTCGCGCATCTCGACCTTGCGGATCTTGCCGGTGACGGTCATCGGGAACTCGTCCACGACGTGCACGTAGCGGGGGATCTTGACGTGGGCGAGCCGGCCCGTGCAGTACACGCGCACCGTGTCGGCCGTGAGCGGTTCGGCCCCCTCCCGCATCCGGATCCAGGCCATCAGCTCCTCGCCGTAGGCCGGGTCCGGCACGCCGATCACCTGCACGTCGAGGATGTCGGGGTGGGTGTGCAGGAACTCCTCGATCTCGCGCGGGTAGAGGTTCTCCCCGCCGCGGATCACCATGTCCTTGATCCGGCCGGTGATGGCCAGGTAGCCGTCCTGGTCCATCACCGCCAGGTCGCCGGTGTGCATCCAGCGGGCGGCGTCGACGGCCTCGGCGGTCTTCTCCGGCTCGCCCCAGTAGCCGAGCATGACCGAGTAGCCGCGGGTGCACAGCTCGCCCGGCTCCCCGCGGGGCACCGTGCGGCCGGT
Organism: Kitasatospora sp. NPDC094015; assembly: GCF_040304075.1. Lineage (NCBI taxonomy): Bacteria > Bacillati > Actinomycetota > Actinomycetes > Kitasatosporales > Streptomycetaceae > Kitasatospora > Kitasatospora sp. NPDC094015. The sequence continues at coordinate 287,722 of NZ_JBEOUL010000008.1, read as the reverse complement.
CGCCGGGTCGACCACCTTGACCTCGAGGTGCGGGCCGACCCGGCCGACGGTGGACACCCGGCGGTCCACCGAGTCGTCCACCCGGGTCTGGGTCGACACCGGTGAGGTCTCGGTCATCCCGTAGCAGATCGACACCTCGGCCATGCCCATCCGCCCCATCACGTCCTTCATCACCTCGGTCGGGCAGGGTGCGCCGGCCATGATGCCGGTGCGCAGCGAGGAGAGGTCGTGGTCGGCGAAGCCGGGGTCGGCCAGTTCGGCGATGAACATGGTCGGCACGCCGTAGAGCGAGGTGCAGGCCTCCGCCGCGACGGCGGCCAGGGTGGCCGCGGGGTCGAAGGCGGGGCCGGGGATCACCATGCAGGCGCCGTGCGAGGTCGCCGCCAGGTTTCCCATCACCATGCCGAAGCAGTGGTAGAACGGGACCGGGATGCAGATCCGGTCGTGCTCGGTGTAGCCGCACAACTCGCCGACGAAGTACCCGTTGTTGAGGATGTTGTGGTGCGACAGGGTGGCGCCCTTCGGGAAGCCGGTGGTCCCCGAGGTGTACTGGATGTTGATCGGGTCGTCCGGGCTCAACGTGGCCTGCCGCTCGGCGAGCACGGCCGCGTCGCCCTGCCGGCCGGCGGCGAGCAGCGCGTCCCAGTCCGGTCCTCCGATCAGCACCACCTGCTCCAACTGCGGGCAGTTCGGGCGGACTTCGGCGATCATGGCGGCGTACTCGGAGGTCTTGAACCGCTCGACGGCGACCAGCAGCCGGATCCCGGCCTGGTTCAGCACGTACTCCAACTCGTGCGACCGGTACGCCGGGTTGACGGTGACCAGGACGGCGCCGAGCTTCGCGGTGGCGTACTGGGTGAGCGTCCACTCCGCGCGGTTCGGGGCCCAGATGCCGACCCGGTCGCCCTTGGCGATGCCGAGGCCGAGCAGCCCGAGGGCCAGCGCGTCGACGTCGGCGGCGAACTCGCGGTAGGTCCAGCGGCGGCCGGCCGCGCGGTCGACCAGGGCGTCCCGCTCGGGGAAGGCCCGCACCGTGCGGTCGAGGTTCTCGCCGATCGTGTCGCCGAGCAGCGGCACGTCCGAGGTGCCCGACGAGTAGCTGCGCGCGGTCGGCGTGGTCGACACGGTGGCCTCCTGGTTGCGGCACGGCGGTGGTTGCTGGACCGGCCTGGTCCTACCCGGGGGAGCCCGGCCCCACCCGTGACGGGCCGGCCGGCGGTGGTCCCGCGGGAGACCATGATCCGTCCGCCACCGGGGATCGGCCACCCCCGAACGGGGGGGTGTCGGGCACCCGGGTTGCAGCCGCCCGCGGCGGGTAGGCGACAGGGCGTGTTGGCAAAGTCCCGCCGGGTCCGCGACGCCGGGCATCCCGCCTGGACGCACGCCCGAATCACCCAAGTACGACCCAGTACGAGGGCGATCCGGGCGCACGCCCAGCCGGGCGCCCAACACCGCGGCCTGATCCGACGCGACTTTGCCAACACGCCCTACACCTCGGGAGGCCCGCGGGTCGGCGCGGGCGCGCGGGCCGTCCGAGACTGGACGAGAGGTGGCCCGCACCGCGAGGGGCGGGCGCCCGCGAACCGAGGAGGTACGGACCATGGACTCCGTCCCGGTGCCACCCGATCCCGACATCGGGCCACTGCCGCCCGAGCCGGTCCCCGTTCCGCCGACCCCGCCGATGCCGCCGGGCCCCGGCGACCCGCGGCCGTCGCCGCCCGCTCCCCCGTTCCCGCCCGACCCCGGCCCCGACCCGGAGCCGCCGGGCCCGGACCGGGTGCGGCAGGCGTAGCGCCGGGCAGCCGTCAGGCAGCGCCGGCGGCGAGGCGGTCGAGGGCGGCGAGGCAGGCCGCGACGGCGGGCTCCTGGGCGCTGCCGCGGCGGACGGCCACCTCGATGGTGCGGGCCGGGGCGGGCTCGGCCAGCGGGCGGGCGGCCAGGCCCGGCGGGAGGGCGGCGAGGGCGAGGCGGGGCACCAGGGCGGTCAGCCGGCCGGCCGCGGCGAGGGCGAGCATGGCGGTGAAGTCGGTGCAGGTGTGCCGCACCCGAGGGGTGAACCCGACGGCGCGGCAGGCCTGCAGCACGGCCTCCCGGCAGGCGGTGCCCTCGGCCGCGGCGACCCACGGGGTGCCCGCCAGGTCGGCGAGCGCGACGGGCCCGGCGCCGGCTGCCGGGTGGTCGGCCGGCAGCACCGCGTACAGCGGGTCGTCCAGCAGGGCACGGGTCTCGGCCCCGGAGGGGTCGGGGGTGGCCAGGTTGGTGTAGCGGTAGACCAGGGCCAGGTCGGCCCTGCGGTGGCGCAGCAGCGGCAGGCTGGTCTCCGGCTCGGCCTCGGTGATCTGCACCCGCAGGTCGGGGTGGTCGCGTTCGAGCGCGCCGCACAGCGGGGCGGCCAGCGGGGCCAGCGCGCTGGTGAAGCAGGCCAGCCGGAACGGCCCGGCCGGGCGGCCGGCCAGCGCCCCGAGCCGGGCCCTGGCCCGCTCGAGCGCGGTCAGCACCGGCTCGGTGTCGGCGGCCAGCGCGCGGCCGGCGGCGGTCAGGCGGACGCTGCGGCCGTCACGGTCCAGCAGCCGGACCCCGGTCTCCGTCTCCAGCTGCTTGAGCTGCTGGGACACCGCGGAGGAGGTCACCTGGTGGAGTTCGGCGACGGCGGTCACCGTGCCGTGTTCGGCGAGGTCGCGCAGCAGGATCAGGCGTCGGAGGTCGAGCATCAGCTCAGCTTAACCGGATCTGTAGAAGATGTAGCTGGACGCGAGGGTGGCCCGGCGGGGAGAGTGCCCGGGTCCCGCCTTCCCGATCGAGGAGCTCTCGTGCGCGCCACCGTCATCCACGGCCCGAAGGACATCCGTGTCGAGGAGGTCCCTGACCCCCGGATCGAGCGGCCGGGCGACGCGGTCGTCCGGGTCACCCACGCCTGCGTGTGCGGCAGCGACCTGTGGGCGTACCGCGGGGTGGCCGCCCGGCAGCCGGGACAGCGGATCGGGCACGAGTTCGTCGGTGTGGTCGAGGAGGTCGGCGCCGGGGTGGGCGGACTGCGGCCCGGGGACCGGGTGCTGGCTCCGTTCGTCTGGTCGGACGGCAGCTGCGACTTCTGCCGGGAGGGCCTGCACACCTCCTGCCCGCAGGGCGGGTTCTGGGGCGAGGTGGGCTCGGACGGTGGCCAGGGCGAGGCGGTCCGGGTCCCGTTCGCGGACGGCACCCTGGTCCGGCTGCCGGACGGCCTCGACCAGGCCCTGCTGCCGGCCGTGCTGGCGCTCTCCGACGTGATGTCGACCGGCCACCACGCGGCGCTCGCCGCCGGCGCCCGCCCCGGCGCCACGGTCGCGGTGGTCGGGGACGGCGCCGTCGGCCTGTGCGGGGTGCTGGCCGCGCACCGGCTGGGCGCCGAGCGGATCGTGATCCTCGGGCGGCACGCCGACCGGACCGCGATCGCCCGGCGCTTCGGCGCGACCGAGGTGGTCGCCGAGCGCGGCGAGGACGCGGTGGCCGCCGTCCGGGAGCTGACCGGCGGTCAGGGCGCCGCCGCCGTGCTGGAGGCGGTCGGCACCGAGGAGTCGATGCGCACCGCGATCTCGATCGCCCGCGACGGCGGCGCGGTGGGCTTCGTCGGGGTGCCGCACGGCGGCAGCGCCGGGGTCGACATCGGCCAGATGTTCAACCGCAACATCGCGCTGCGCGGCGGCGTGGCCCCCGCCCGGGCGTACATCCCGGAGCTGCTGGCGGACGTGCTGGCCGGCCGGCTCGACCCGTCCCCCGTGTTCGACCTGACGGTCGGCCCGGACGAGGTCCCGGCGGCCTACGCTGCGATGGACGAGCGGCGCGCACTGAAGGCCCTGATCGCTTTCTGACCTGCCCTCACCCCTACCGATGGAGGAGCCACCATGCATGTCGTGATCGCCGGCGGGCACGGGAAGATCGGCCGGCGCCTGGGCCGGCTGCTCGTGGGCCGCGGGGACGTGGTCACCGCCCTGATCCGCAACCCCGACCATCGCGAGGAGCTGCTCGCGGACGGGCTCAGCCCGCTGGTCCTGGACCTGGAGCGGGCCACCGCCGCAGAGCTGACCCCGCACCTGGCAGGGGCGGACGCGGTGGTGTTCGCGGCCGGCGCCGGACCGGGCAGCGGCGCGGCCCGCAAGTACACCGTCGACCGGGACGCCGCGGTGCTGCTCGCCGACGCGGCCGTGGCGGCCGGGGTCCGGCGCTACCTGATGATCTCCACCCGCGGGGCCGGCAGCCCGCCGCCGCCCGGCGCCGACGAGATCTGGTCCGCGTACGTGGACGCCAAGACCGCCGCCGACGAGCACCTGATCGGCACCGACCTGGACTGGACGGTGCTGCGCCCGGCCTCGCTGACCGACGCCCCCGGCACCGGGACGGTACGGCTGACCGCGGGGCGCAGCGTCGGGGACATCACCCGCGACGACGTGGCCGCGCTGCTGGTCGCGCTGCTCGACACCCCGGCCTCGGCCGGCCTGGTGCTGGAGGCGGCCGAGGGGCCGGACCCGGTGGCCGAGGCGGTCGGACGGGCGGCCGCCGAGCGGACGGGCGCGGTGCGCGGGTAGCACGCCGACGGCCCGGCGGCCGGCCCCCGTACGTGCGGGGCCGGCCGTCGGGCCGTTCCGTGTCAGGCCATCCAGAAAAAGACGGCGGTCATCCGCTTCTCCTCCAGCGTGCGGCCGTGGTAGCCGGTGGCGCTGTGGATCAGGTTGGCCTTGTAGAGCAGCAGCCGGTTGTAGCGGTGCGGCACCCGGATGTCCTCGGTGAAGGAGTCCGGCGGCACGTAGCGGGTGCCGAGCGCGTCCACCAGGTTGTTGTGCGGGGCCGCGACCAGGTTGCCGCCGAGCACGCCGCCGGGCAGGCTCTGCCGGAAGAAGCTGGTGCCGAACTCCTCGGGCACCGTGGGGTTGAGGTAGAGCACCGCGGCGTACCGGCACAGGGTGCGCGAGTCGGCGTGCGGCCGCACCTCGCACTCCCCCTCGCCGACCACCTGGATGCAGTTGTGGTTGAGGGTGGCCCCGCCCGGCGCGGTCTCCGGCCAGATCTTCCGGGCCCCGGTCGCCTTCCTGACCAGCCGTTCGACCTGGGCCAGCTCGGCGCGGTCCAGGCCGGGCATGGTCCGCAGCCCGGGCCAGCTCTCCGGCTTGTACGGGTAGCCCTCGACCCAGTCGTCCTTCGCCAGGCACCGCGCGCGCACCGCGTCGACGTCCGGCAGCACGTCGTCCAGCACCCAGTAGTCCCGCCCGGGCGTCGGCTTGCGGTAGGGCAGCACGGGGAGGGCCGGGGCCCTGCGCGGTATCGGCGGCATGCGCCAGACGGTACCGACGGCCCACCCCGGAACTCTCCCATGTACAGGTCAACCTTGCGCCAAATCCTGGCGCGCCGTCCGGCTCCCCGGGGCGACCCGCCGGCCCGCTCCGTGGCGCGGCCGGGGCGGGGATCGGCCAGGATGGGGAGATGCTCGATCACATCTCGCTCCAGTGCGCCGACCTGGCCGCCGCCACCGCCTTCTACGACACCGTCCTGGAGCCGCTCGGCGGGCGCCGCCTGATGAAGTTCGACGGGGCGGTGGGCTACGGCATCCCGCCGTCCCCCACGCTCTGGCTCGGGCCGCAGACCTCGGGCGAGGGCTTCCGCGAGACCCACCTCGCGCTCCGGGCCCCCGACCGCGCGGCCGTGGTGGCCTTCTACACCCTCGCCACCGCCGCCGGGGCGACCGCGCTGCACCCGCCGCAGGAGTGGCCCGACTACCACCCGGGCTACTTCGCCGCCTTCGTCCGCGACCCGGACGGCAACAACCTGGAGGCGGTCTGCCACCTCGCGCCCTGACCCTCGGCGCACGGACACTCGGCATTCCTGACCGTCGGTGCGCGGACGGCCGGGGGCCGCCGGAACGGCAGGGGCGCCGTGCGGTCCACCCCGCCGGGTGGTCCGCACGGCGCCCCGCGCCGTCAGCAGCTCAGGTTGGCGCCCGGGACGGTGCCCAGCAGCTGGGTGAAGCTCTGGTAGGCGTTGATCCGGCTCTGCACCTGGGCGGGGTTGCCGCCGTTGCACTCGATCGAGCCGTTGATGCTGCGGATCGTCTCACCGAAGCCGTAGCCGTTGACCATCGCGTTGTGCGGGGTCATGGTGCCCGGCCCGCTCTGGGTGTTCCAGTACCAGAGGCCGGTCTTCCAGGCGATCGCCGAGTCGGTCTGCACCAGGTTGGGGTTGTGCAGCAGGTCGATGCCCAGGGCGTCGCCGGCGGCCTTGTAGTTGAAGTTCCAGCTCAGCTGGATCGGGCCGCGCCCGTAGTAGGCGGACCCGCCGGCCGGGCAGCCGTAGGGCTGGGAGGTGTCGCAGTAGTGCGGGTAGTTGGCGGTGTTCTGCTCGACCACGTACACCAGGCCGCCGGTCTCGTGGCTGACGTTGGCGAGGAACGCGGCCGCCTCCTGCTTGCGGACGGTGTCGCTGCCGGTGGCCGCGAAGCCCGGGTAGGCGCTGAGCGCGGCGGTCAGGCCGCCGTAGGTGTAGAACGGGTTCCGGTTCGGGAACATCTGGTTGAACTGGGCCTCGCTGACCGGGAATCCGCCGGTGGGCGGCGGGGTGGTCTGGCCGCCCGAGCAGTTGTACGGCTCCCAGTACCAGGTGCTGATCACCGGGTCGTAGCCCGGGTTGTCGTGGGTCGCCCGGTAGTAGCCGCCGTTGGTGTACCGCACCACGGTGCCGGTCGTGTAGTTCTGGCCGGCCACCCAGGCGGGGTAGTCGCAGCCGCCGGTCGGGGTCGGCGACGGCGTGCCGCCACCGCCGCAGGTGCCCTGGTCGGCCCAGACGCCGGAGGCGCCGCCCGGGGTCTCGTTCTGGGTCCACCACTTGGCGGACCAGTTGTGGCTGTTGTACGAGACGGTCGCGCCGCCGGTGTACACGGAACCGGAGTTCCAGGCGGCCGCACAGCCGGCGGCCGAGGCCGACGAGGGCAGGACGACCGCCAGGGCTATCGCGGCCGCGACGGCGGACAGGAGCGCGAGGATGCGTCGGACTGACACGTGATCACCTCTCGGTGCGGTGGGGGGCCGCACGGGTACGAGGACAGGTCGGCCCCGCGCGGGCCCGGGTGGGGACCGGGCCGACCGGGGTGCGGGCCGGTGCGGGACTGAGGGTGACTCAACCGCGCTGGTATAGACCTGTCAACCCCTTCTGAGAGCGCTCCCTGAAATCCGCACACCCGGGGTGGCGCCGGGCCGCCCCACCCCGCAGGGTGGATCCCGGGTCCCGGACGGAGCAGGCTGAGGGGTGGTCACCATGAGGCGGGGACACCGGACCCGGCGCACGCTGCTCGCCGCCGCCGTGGTCGGATCGGTCGCCCTGTGCGGACCGGCGGCGGCCCGCCCCCGCCCCGACGGACCGGTGGTCGTGGTGGACCAGGCCGCCCGCGCCGTCCTGGTGCTCGGCTCCGCGGAGGACCTGATGGCGTACCGCGGGCCGGGTTCGCTGCCGGTGGTCCGCTCCTGGAGCGCCGACCGCGACCCGGGCCTGGCCGACCTGTCGCCCGGCTTCTCCTGGACCAACCCGTCCGAGGCCAGGAGCCGGGTGCTGCGGGGCCGCCGCTACCTGCTGGCCACCGCCTCCGGCGGGCTGGCCGTCGTGGTCGAGGACGCCACCGACCGGGTGTACTGGGCGACCGACACCGGACTCGCCAACCCGCACGGCCTGGACCTGCTGCCGGACGGGAACGTGGCGGTGGCCGCCAGCACCGGCGGCTGGATCCGGCTCTACACCGCCTCGCGCGGCCCGCGCAGCGACCGGTTCGCCGCCTACCCGCTGGCGGGCGCCCACGGGGTGCACTGGGACCCGCAGCGGCGGCTGCTCTGGGCGCTGGGCAGCACCGAGCTGACCGCGCTGCGGGTCGGCGGCACCGCGGCGGCGCCCACGCTGTCGGCGGTCCGCAGCACACCACTGCCCTCGGCCGGCGGCCACGACCTCTCCCCCGTGCTCGCCTCCCCCGGCCGGTACTGGGTCTCCACCGAGACGGCGCTCTGGGAGTACGACCCGGACGCCGACCGCTTCGCGCCGGTCCGGCTGTCCGGCGGCGGACGGGGCATCAAGAGCATCGGGGACGCCCCCGGCACCGGCCGCGTCCTCACCGCCTCCCCCGAACCGGGGAACGCCTGCACCTGGTGCACCACCGTGCTGGCGCTGCACCGCCCGGACGGCTCCCGGGTGCTCACCGGCACCCGCCTCTACAAGGCCCGCTGGTTCACGGATCGGCGCCGGTAGGCTGCGCCCGCGACGTGCTCGGACGGGAAAGCGGTGGCGCCGGCTCCGGTGTTCACGGCATCCTGACCGGATGCTGATCAGGGAAGCCACCGCCGACGACTGGCCCGCCATCTGGCCGTTCTTCCGGCGGATCGTCGCCGCGGGCGAGACGTTCACCTATCCGACCGGCCTCGCGCAGGAGGAGGCCCGCGGGTGGTGGCTGCTGGCCGCACCGGACCGGACGGTGGTCGCCGTGGACGGGTCGGGCACGGTGCTGGGCACCGCCAAGATGAACCGCAACCAGCAGGGCAACGGCTCGCACGTGGCCAGCGCCAGCTACCTGGTCGACCCCGAGCACGGCGGCCGGGGCGTGGGGCGGGCGCTGTGCACGCACACCCTGGAGTGGGCCCGGGCCGCGGGCTTCCGGTCGATGCAGTTCAACGCCGTGGTGGAGACCAACGAGCATGCCGTGAAGCTCTACCGGTCGCTCGGCTTCGAGGTGGTCGGCACCGTCCCGGAGGGCTTCCGGCACCCCACCCTGGGGTACGTCGGGCTGCACGTGATGCACCGCGCGCTCTGAGCACCCCGCCGGCCGGGCCGCGCCGGCTCAGACCCCGGCCAGCCGGGCCCTGAGCCGCTCGGTCGGGCGGCCCTGCTCGATCGCCAGCTCCAGGGCTCGTTCCCACTGCTCGCGAGCGCCTCGGCGCTCGCCGCGGTCGTGCAGGATCTGGCCCACGAACTCGGCGTAGTCGAACTCGGCGTGCACATTGCCGTGTTCGCGCCCGAGGGCGAGCACCCGCCGCATCTGGGTGAGCGCCTCGTCGGTGCGCCCCAGCGCGTGCAGCACCTGGGCGTAGGTCTTGGTGCACAGGATCAGGAACGGGTCGCCGGGGCGGTCCGCCAGCAGCCCGACCGCCTCCTCGATCGGCGCCAGACCGCCCGCCGGGTCGCCGAGTTCGCTGCGGTGATCGGCCAGGTTGTTGAGCGACTGGGCGAGCAGCCGGGGGTCGGCCAGCTCCCGGGCCGCGGCGACCATGTCGACCAGGTCCGCGGTGACCTCCTCGGGCGCCTGCCCGCGCTCGGCCAGCACGCTGGAGCGCAGCGCCCGGAAGCGGTGGCGCAGGGTCGCCTCGCTGGCCGGGTCCGCGAGCCGCCAGGCCCGTTCGGACTGCCGCAGCGCCTCGTCGAAGCGGCCCTGCCAGGCCAGCGAGAGGCTGTGGTTGCTGTACAGGTGCGGCCACTGCTCGGCGGCGCCGCAGGCCTCGGCCCCGGCCAGGGCGCGGGCGGCCGCCTGCTCCCAGGCGTGGAACAGGCCGGTGTCGACGTAGAGGAACCCCGCGTTCTCCACCAGCCGGCAGCCGTACGGGAGTCGGGGGCCGTCGGCGGCCAGCGAGACCAGCGCGCGCAGGGTCGGCTCCTCCCGCCGGAACCAGGTGAGCGCGGCGGCCGGCGCCGGGAACCGCGGGACGCCGCCGGCCGGTGCGGCCGGCGGCAGGTGCGGGCGGTGCTGCGGGCGGACCAGGGCGACGGCGGCGGCGGTCGCGGCGAGCTGGTACTCGCAGAGCCGGATCTCGGCCGCGGCCCGCGCGGGGGCGTCCAGTTCGGTGTCCGCCAGGCGGTGGCAGTAGAGCCGCACCAGGTCGTGGAACTGGTAGCGGCCCGGGGCGGACTCGGTCGCAAGGTGCAGGCCGGCGAGGTCCGCGAGGGCGGCCCGGCCGACCGGGTAGGGCCGGTCGAGCAGGGCGGCGGCCACGTACCCGTCGGTCTCGGCGCCCGGCACCACGGCCAGCAACGGCAGCAACCGGGCGGCCGGCTCCGGGAGTTGACGGCGGCTGAGGCCGAGTTCGCGCTCAACCCCGAAGCGGCCGGGGCCGTCCAGGGCGGCCAGCCGGGCCCGTTCGTCCTCCAGCTCCTCGACCAGATCGGCGACCGACCAGGTCGGCCGGGCCACCAGCCGGGCCAGCGCCAGGCTGAGGGCGAGCGGTAGGCGGTCGCACAGCTCGACCAGCCGGCGGGAGGCGTGCGGGTCGGCGAGGGCCCGCGCGTCGCCCAGGCGCAGGCGCAGCAGCCGGTGCGCCGCGGCGTTGGTGAAGGTGCCCACCGAGCAGTGCGCGGCCTCCTCCCGGACGATCAGTTCCGGGAGCTCGTCGCGGCTGCAGACCAGGGTGAGCGCCGGGCCGGTCTCCGGGAGGAACGGGGTGACGTCCTCGGGGCGGCGGGCGTTGTCCAGGATCACCAGCAGCCTGCGGGTGGCGAGTCGGTCGCGGTAGAGGGCGGCGCGGGCGCCCTGCCCCTCGGGGATCCGGTCGTCGGGGGTACCGAGCGCGCGCAGCAGGGCGAGCAGGACCTCACCGGGATCGGCGGGGCCCTCGGCGGCGAAGCCGCGCAGGTCGGCGTAGAGCTGTCCGTCGGGGAAGCGGTCGGCGACCCGGTGGGCCCAGCACACCGCGAGGGTGGTCTTGCCGCTGCCGGCCGCCCCGGCGAGCACCGCCAGGCGGGCGGGCACGGCGGGGCCGGCGGGCGCTACGGGCGCGGCGGGGTCGGCGGGGTTGAGGGGGTCGGTGCACAGTCCGTCCAGCCACTCGCGTTCGCGGACCCGGTCGACGTACCCGCCGAGGGCGCGCGGCAGCAGGCGGGCGACGGGTCGGTCCTGCTCGGGGACGGCTGCGGGGGCGGGTACGGGCGGGGGTACGGAGACGGCGGGGGCGGCGGCCTCGCGGCGGAGCGCCGGGTCGGCGCGCAGGATCCGGGTGTGCAGGGTCCGCAGGTCCGGGCCGGGTGCCAGGCCGAGTTCCTGGTCGAGCCGGCGCCGGACGTCCTGGTAGACCTCGACGGCCTCGGCCTGCCGCCCGGAGCGGTACAGCGCCAGCATGAGCAGCTCGCGCAGCCGCTCGCGCAGCGGGTGCTGCCCGACCAGCCGTTCGAGACCGGCCACCAGGTGCTCGTGCCGGCCGAGTTCGAGGCCGATCTCGGCGCGCTGCTGCTCGGCGTCGAGCAGGACGGCGGCCAGCCGTTCGCGCTGCCGCTCGGCGTAGGCGCCGGGGAGTCCGGCGAGCGGTGGGCCCTGCGGCAGGGCGAGCGCGCGCTCCAGGCAGGCCTCGGCGAACTCGGGTCGGCCGCCGGTACGGGCGCCGGCCGCGGCCCGCAGCTCGGCGTCGAGCAGGCCGACATCGGTCCGGTCCGCGGGGATGCGCAGGGTGTAGCCGCCGGCCGTCCACTCCAGCAGGCCCGTGGCGGGCCGCGTGCCCTCGGGCCCGCCGCCGTCGCCCTCGGCGGCCGCGCCGGGGTCGAGCGCGCGGCGCAGCCGGGAGACGTAACCGCGCAGGGTGCTGACGGCGGCGGACGGGAGGTCCTCGCCCCAGACCGCGCGGAGCAGGGTGTCGAGGCCGACCGGGCGGCCGGGGTTGAGCAGCAGCGCGGCGAGCACCACCTGCTGCTGCGGGCGGCCGAGGGCCACCTGCTCGCCCCCGCGCCAGGCGCGCACCGGCCCGAGCAGGGTGAATCGCGGCACTGCGGCCGCCGGGTCCGACATCGGCCATCCAGCTGGAGAAGTCACGACAGTTCCTGCACCTTAACGCAGCGCAGGAACGTTTCTGCGTTCGGTCCACCCCCGCCCACGGCACCCCGGTTGGGAGCGGAGTCCGCCGCCCGCCCCCGCACCCCGGCCCTGGCCCACCTCCAAAAACCGCGCGCCCCGGCCGCACCGGCGCGCACCAGGAGGACGTGCACGCACCGAGGCGCCCCGCGTCCACCGCGCCACCTCGCTTGAACTGGCCGGACGTCGTGGACCCGGGCAATCCGCTTTTCCACGGTGACCGTTCCGCTTAAATGTCAGATCGTCATATGTGAACCAACCGAGCCCGATCGGCTCTCGGCCAACCCTATGCTGGTGCTTTACCTTTGCTTGACCTGATGCGAGGTTCAGATGGTCCGTCGCCCGCTCCTCCCGACCCACCACCTTCGCACCGACGTCACCGCCTCCCTGGTGGTCTTCCTGGTCGCCCTCCCGCTCTGCGTGGGGGTCGCCGTCGCCTCCGGCGTCCCGGCCGAACTCGGCCTGGTCACCGGGATCGTGGGAGGCCTGGTGACCGGACTGCTGCCGGGCAGCAGCCTCCAGGTCTCCGGCCCCGCCGCGGGGCTCACCGTCCTCGTCCACGAAGCCGTGACCGAGCACGGGCTGCCGATGCTCGGCGCCCTGGTGTTCGCCGCCGGTCTGCTCCAACTCGCCATGGGAGCACTGCGGTTGGGCCGGTGGTTCCGGGCCGTCTCGCTCTCGGTGGTGCAGGGCATGCTGGCCGGCATCGGGCTGGTCCTGATCGCCGGGCAGCTCTACGCACTGGCCGGCGCCAGGGCCCCGGGCCAGGGTCCGGCCAACCTGGCCGGCCTGCCCGGTCTCGCCGTGACCACCGCCGGGGACCGCACCGGCCTGGCCGCCGCCGCGGTCGGCGGTGCGACCCTGCTGGTGCTGGTGCTGTGGCGGCGGCTGCCGGCCCGGGTACGGGTGGTGCCGGCGCCGCTCGCCGCCGTCGCGCTGGCCACCGCCGTCACCGCGCTCGCCGACCTGCCGATCGGCCGGATCCAGGTGAACGGGTTGCTCGCGGTGGTCCGCGCACCGGCACCCGAGCAGTTCGCCGGGCTCGCCGGGGCGGGGGCGCTGGGCACGGTGCTGGCCTTCACCCTGATCGCCTCCGCCGAGAGCCTGTTCAGCGCGGCGGCGGTGGACCGCCTGCACGACGGGCCCCGGACCGACTTCGACAAGGAGTTGATGGCCCAGGGCGCGGGCAACGCGGTCTGCGGGCTGCTCGGCGCGCTGCCGATGACCGCCGTGATCGTCCGCAGCGCCGCCAACGTGCAGGCCGGCGCGCGGACCAAGGCCTCGCGGGTGCTGCACGGCTGCTGGCTGCTGCTCTTCGCGGCACTGCTGCCGGCCGCCCTCGGCGCCATCCCGGTGGCGGCGCTGGCCGGCGTGCTGGTGCACGCGGGGGCGAAGCTGATCCCGCTGAAGTCGCTGCTGCCGCTGTGGCGTTCGCACCGGGGCGAAGCCCTGGTGCTGGCCGCCACGGCGGTCGCGATCCTGGCCACCAACCTGTTCGAGGGGGTGCTGCTCGGCCTGCTGCTGGCGGTGCTGAAGTCGGCCTGGGAGACCTCGCACCTGCACACCGAGGTGACCGAGCGCCCCGGCGCGCCCGTCCTGCTGCGGCTCTCGGGGAACGCGACCTTCCTGCGGCTCCCCCGGCTGCTGGAGACGCTGGACTCGCTCCCGCCCGGGCGGCCGATCGAGGTCGATCTGGCCGGGGTCCGGCACCTGGACCACGCCTGCCGGGCGGCGTTGCGGGAGTGGGTGCAGCGGCACAACGCGGACGGCTCCGAGACGGTCCGGGTGTCCGCCCCGGTCTGAGCGGCGCACCCGTCGGGCCGGATGCGGGTGCGACGGGTGCGCGGGCTCAGTGCCGGCCGGAGATCCGGTCCGCCAGCCGGGCCACCGGGTCGGTGGTGGCGGAGCGGCGGGCGGACTCCCGCCGGTCCGCGCCCCGGTAGGCGGCGTACAGCGCGTGCACGCCGAGCCAGCGCAGCGGTTCGGGCTCCCAGCGGCGTACGCGGTGCCCGACCCAGGGCAGCCCGGTCAGCTCGGTGGCGCCGCCCTCGCCGGAGTCCAGCAGGACCAGGTCGCGCAGCGTGCGGCCGGCCAGGTTGGCGGTGGTCACCCCGCTGCCGACGTACCCGCCGGCCCAGCCGAGGCCGCTGACCCGGTCCAGCTCGACCCCGGCGCACCAGTCCCGGGGCACGCCGAGCACCCCGGACCAGGCGTGCTCGATGCGCACCCCGGCCGTGGCGGGGAAGAACCGCACCATCAGCTCGCGCAGCGCGTTCACGGTGGCGGCCTGGGTCCTGCCGTCGTTGTCGGTGCGCGACCCGTAGCGGTACGGGACGCCCCGGCCGCCGAGCGCGATCCGGCCGTCGGCGGTGCGCTGCGCGTACATGTACGCGTGCGCCATGTCGCCGAGCAGCTCCTGGCCGTCCCAGCCGATGGCGTCCCAGACCTGCTGCGGGAGCGGCTCGGTCGCGATCATCGAGGAGTTCATCGGCAGCCAGGTCCGCTTCTGGCCCCGGACGGCGGCGGTGAAGCCCTCGGTGCAGCGCAGCACGTACCGGGCGCGGACGGTGCCGTGCGGGGTGACGGCGCGGCCGGGCGCGAGGTCGGTGACCGGGGTGGCCTCGTGGATCGCGACGCCCAGCGACTCGACCACCTCGGCCAGACCCCGGACCAGCTTGGCCGGGTGGATCCGGGCGCCGTGCGGGGTCCAGCTGCCGCCCAGGGCACCGGCCACGTCGATCCGCGCGGCCGTCTCCGGGCCGCTCAGCAGCACCCGGTCGTGCTCGCCGAACGCCACCTCGGCCCGGTGGAAGGCCTGCAACCGGCCCAGCTGCGCCGGGGTGTACGCCACCTCCAGGACGCCGCCCGGGTGCACGTCGGCGTCGATCTGCTCGGCCTGGGCGACCAGCACCACCTCCGCCACGCTCTCGTTCATCGCCCGCTGGAGGTCGGTGGCGGCCGGCCGGCCGTGCAGCCCGGCGTAGCGGTCGCGCCCGGCGATGCCGTTGTACAGCCAGCCGCCGTTGCGGCCGGAGGCGCCGTAGCCGCAGAAGTGCTGCTCCAGCACGGTGATCCGCAGGTCCGGCGCGGCCCGCTTCAGGTAGTAGGCCGTCCACAGCCCGGTGTAACCGCCGCCCACGATGCACACGTCGGCCATGGTGTTCCCGGGCAGCGGCGCGCGGGGGGCGGGTACGCCGTCCTGCGCGTACCAGAACGAGATGCCGCCGTTGACGGTGGTCATGGTGGTCCTGTCTGTTGCCGGGCCCGCTGTCCTGCGCGGACGGTAACCCCGTGCCGAGGGGTGGGACAACGCGCAACCTGTCAGGAAGGCGGCCCGGGCTCGGACGGGGTGTCGGGGCCGGTGCGGGCGACCGCGAGCTGGGCGGCGAGCACGGCCGGCGCCTCGACCAGCGAGGGGCCGTACCAGGTGAGGTGGCGGCCGCTGAGCAGGGCGGCCGGCACGCCCGGGAACGCCTCCGGCCCGTCGGCCGCCGTGAACCGGTACGGCTCGTCCGGGAGCACCACCAACTCCGGCCCGGCGGCCAGCAGTTCACCGATCGGCACGGCCGGGTAGCGGTCCGGGTGGTCGGCGTGCAGGTGGTCGACGCCGAGGCGGCGCAGCAGGTCGCCGGCGAAGGTGTCACGGCCCAGCACCATCCAGGGCCGCCGCCAGATCGGCACCACGGCGCACGGCCGGTGGCCCGCCGGGGCGGGCAGCGAGCGCCAGGCCTGCTCGGCCCGCCCGAGCCAGGGCGGCCGGGGCAGCCCGCAGCCGGCGGTGAGCAGCCGGTCCAGGGAGTCGAAGGCCTGGTCGAGGGTGCAGATCCGGGTGACCCAGACCGCGAGCCCGGCGGCCCGCAGCTCGGCCAGGTCCGGTGCCCGGTTCTCCTCCTCGTTGGCGATCACCAGATCGGGCCGCAGGCCGGCGATCCGGGCCGGGTCCGGGTTCTTGGTGCCGCCGATCCGCGCCACCGCCAGCCCTTCCGGGTGGGTGCACCAGTCGGTGGCGCCGACCAGCAGGCCGGGGGCGGTGGCCGCGACCGCCTCGGTCAGCGAGGGCACCAGCGAGACCACCCGGCGCACCGCACCGAGCGTCAGGACGGTGCCCTGGTCGTCGGTGACGGTGCGCGGTGGTGGGGAGGCGGCCATCGGGCCACCCTACGGCGTGCCGGCGGACGGCGGCGAGAGCGCACGGCTACCGCTCGGCCGGGCGATCGGCCTGCTGCTCGACCGGGCGCCAGGCCGGCGGCTCGGCCCGCTGCTCCACCGACTACCCGACCGGCTACCCGACCGGCTGCTCGACCGCCGTGAAGGCGAGCAGGCGGTGCCAGGCGTCGGTGCAGGCCTCCTGCCAGTCCGCGAAGGCGTCGTCGAAGAACGAGTGCGGCGCGCCCTCGTAGACGTGCAGCTCGTACTCCTTGCCCGCCCGGTCGAGACCGGCGGTGAAGGCGGCGAACTCCTCCTCGGTGGTGACCACGTCCTCCCCCGCCAGCAGCATCAGCAGCGGCGCGGTCAGCTGCTCCGCCCGGTCGCCGAAGAACCGCGGCACGCCGTAGAACCCGGCCGCCCCGGCCAGACCCAGGCCGGCGGACGCCAGCCGCCAGGAGTACGAACCGCCCAGGCAGAAGCCGACGCTGAACACCGGTCCGGCCGTCCACTCCCGCAGCTTGGCGAGCGCCGCCGCCGCGTCCGCCTCGACGTGGGCGGGCTCCAGCAGCGGCATGTGGGTCGCCCAGTCGAAGTCGGCGTCCCGGCTGCCGAGGCCGGCGGAGCGACCGTAGAAGTCGAAGGTCAGGGTGTGGAAGCCGGCCTCGGCGAAGCGGCGGGCGAGGTCCTCGTAGAACGGGTGCAGGCCGCGCCGGTCGGGCAGCAGCAGGACGCTGCGGCCGTTCGGGACGGTCGGCGCGGCGCGGAAGGCGCTGAACCGGTTGCCGTCGGCGGCGGTGATCTCCAGCCGGCCCTCCTGGGCGACCGCACCCGTGACGACGGGGGCGGCGGGCGGACGGCTGTCGGTGGGGTGGCACATGGTGAATCCTTCGGACCTGCTCGGCGGGGGACGTTGGCGTCCCGTTGACGTGCTCCAGCCTGCTCGGGCCGGCCCGGCGGACCCAGACCCCTGCCGATACGGGTACCGGCAGGGCCACCCTGACCGCCCGGCATACTGGCCGGCATGCGAGATCACCAGGACTTCGGGGCCTATCTGCAGGCCCGCCGCGCTCTGATCACCCCGGAGAGCGCCGGGCTGCGCGGCGGCGGCCGGCGGCGCGTGCCGGGCCTGCGGCGCGAGGAGCTGGCGCAGCTCGCGGGGATCAGCGTCGAGTACTACCAGCGGCTGGAGCAGGGCCGGGCGGTGCACCCGTCCGACGAGGTCCTGGACGCGCTCGCCGAGGTGCTCCGCCTGGACGCCTTCGAGCGCGAACACCTGCACGTGCTCGCCCGGCCCGCGCGGCGGCAGCGGGCGCGGGCCGCCGCCCCGGCCGCGGACGGCCCGGAGGTCCGGCCGGAGCTGCTGCGCCTGCTGGACCACGTGACCGTCCCGGCCATGGTGCTGACCGACCGCATGGACGTCCTCGCGCTGAACCCGCTCGCGCGGCGGCTCTTCGTGCACGGCGCCGCCGCCCGGCCGGGCGCCTGGAACCTGGCGGCGTTCCTGTTCCTCGCCCCGGCGGGGCGGGAGTTCTACGTCGAGTGGGAGAGCATCGCGGCGGACACGGTGGGCCAGCTGCGCGCGGTCGCCGCCCGCCACCCCGACGACGCGGCGCTGGAGGCTCTGATCACCCGGCTGCGCGCGCAGAGCCCCGCCTTCCGCACGCTGTGGGCGCGGGCGGACGTGGAGGTCCGCACGCACGGGACCAAGAGCTTCCGCCACCCGGCGGTGGGCACCCTCACGTTCAGCTACGAGACCCTGCCGCTCGCCGGGGACGAGCGCCGGCGGATCGTCACCCTGACCCCCGTCCCGGACGGTGCGACCGAGGCGGCGCTCCAGCTGCTCGCCACCTGGGCGGCCGAGGCGCCGGTCCCGCCCGCCCGGGAGGCCCTGAACGCCTGACGCCGGGTCGGTCGTGACCCTGGTCCCGGTCAGGCCGGCGGCTACGGCTCGGTGGGCGCGTGGTCGTTCGCGGCCCGGACGGCGGTGCCGAGCGGCCAGGACTCGATGTCGCGGTAGTGGATCGGCCCCGGGCCGCGTCCGATGTTGCTGCCGACCAGGTGGATCCGTTCGGTCCGCCACGTCCGGCCCACGAAACCGGCGAGTCCGTCGGCGGCCCGCGGCACGCTGGTGGGGTCGTCCCGGCGGGCCCGCGCCAGGGTCAGATGGGGGTGCAAGGGGCGCTCGCGGAACGCGATCCCGCAGGACCTGACCAGCTCCCGGACCTCGTGGGCGAGCCGGTGCAGCCCGTCCAGGTCGCCGCCGATCCCGCTCCACAGCAGGCGGTCGTCGAAGTGGTCGCCGCCCCGCAGGCTCAGCTCCAGCGCCGGGTACGCGGCCGCCGCCCCGGCCAGCGCGGCGCGCAGGACCGGTACCGCGGTGACGGGCAGCTCGCCGAGGAACGCCAGGGTGACGTGCCAGTCCTCGATCCGGTTCCACCGCAGCCGCGGGTACCCGGCGTAGGCCGGCCCCAGCGCCCGGGCCAGTTCGTCCTTGGCGTCGTCGGGCGGGGCGAGCGCCACGAAGACGCGGCGGGTCGAATGCTCGGAGCTGTCGTCCACCAGGGATTTCTAGCACCTCGCCGGTGCTCCCCGCCGACCGGCACCGGCCCCCCGGCACCCGGAACCCGCCTCGTCCGGGGTACCCGGGTATCACCCGGCGGCTGGCTCCCCGGTATGACGACCGGGGTGCCGACCCGGCCCTACCCTGCTCCCGCCCGGGCCGCCGAGGCCCCTTCCGGAGTGGGAACCATGACCGACGCCTTCGCAACGCACCGCAGACGCAACCGGATCGGCCTGCCCTGGGTGGTGTTCTCGGCCCTGGCGATCGCCGGGCTGAGCACGGGCCCGTACCTGACGGCGACCCTCGCCCGGCTCGCCGAGCAGGACACCGGGCTGGCCGCCGGCTACGTCCACCGGCCGCTGCCCGTGCAGCTCGCGTTCTACGCCCATCTGGCCTTCGCCACCGTGGCGTTGGTGACCGGCCCGGCGCAGTTCTCGGTCCGGCTGCGGGCGCGGGCGCCCCGGCTGCACCGGGTGCTCGGCCGCTGCTACCTGGGGTGCGTGGCGGTGGGCGCGGCGGCGGCGCTGGTCCTGGCACCGTTCAACACCGCCGCCGTGGTCGGTTTCTTCGGCTTCGGTGCGCTCGCCGTGCTCTGGGCGTACACCGGGTGGCGGGCGCTCGCCGCGATCCGCGGCCGTGACCTGCCGGCCCACCGGGCCTGGATGATCCGCAACTTCGCGCTCACCTACGCGGGGGTGACCCTGCGGCTGTGGCTGCCCGTCCTGATCGCCGGCCAGTTGCTGCTCGGCGCGAACGGCGACACCTTCGCGGCCGCCTACGCGGCGGTGCCCTTCCTGTGCTGGCTGCCCAACCTGGTGGTGGCGGAGTGGTTGATCCGCCGCCGCGGGCTGCCCGGGTACCGGATCGGGCCGCCCGCGGGAGCGGACCGTCAGCCCGGCTGCGACTGCGGCCGGCTGTCGTAGTGCTCCTGGGCGGCGAGGAGTTCGTCCCCGTGCCGACCGAACCACCCGATGAGCTCGGTCAGCGGCCCGGACAGGCTGGTACCGAGCTCCGTGAGGCTGTAGGTGACCTGGGGCGGGTTGGTGGGCGCGACCTCGCGAGCCACGAGCCCGGCCCGGGCCAGCGCCTTGAGGTTCTGCGAGAGCATCTTCTGGCTGATGCCGCCGACCCGTTGGTGCAGCTGCGCGAAGCGGTGCGGGCCGCTGATGAGGGCCGAGATGATCAGCGTCGCCCACCGGCTCGTCGTCCGGTCCATGATCGGCCGGAGTGGGCACCTGCTGTCGAAGGTGTCATGGGCCAGGAGCCGGGCGGCCGTCGCGACCTGCTGAGTTTCCACCATGGCACGAGCTTACAAAAAAGTACGTACTTCCCCTCGGTAAGGGGGTTTCCTACGGTGAGTCAGCAGGCAAGAACCCATGATCGAGGAGTCACTGTGAGCAGCAGCACCACCCGTACGGCGATCGTCACCGGCGCGTCGAAGGGTTTGGGCGCGGGGATCGCCGAGGCGCTGGCCGGAGCCGGCGCAGCCGTCGTGGTCAACTACCGGGAGGACGCGGAGGGCGCCGCGCGGGTCGTCGCGGGCATCACGGCCAAGGGCGGCCGGGCGGTCGCGGTCCGGGCGGACGTCGCCCGCGGCGGCGACGTGCGCCAGCTGTTCGACCGGGCGCGCGAGGAGTTCGGACCGGTCGACGTGCTGGTGAACAACGCGGCGGTCGCCGCCTTCGCGCCGCTGTCGGACATCACCGAGCAGGAGTTCCAGCGGCAGCTGACCACGAACCTGCTGGGGACGATGCTCACCACGCAGGCGCTCGCCGCGCAGGACGACATCGGCGCCGCCTCGATCGTCAACGTCTCGACGGCCGGCACGCTCACCCACCCGCCGTACGCCTCGCTGTACGTCGCCTCCAAGAGCGCCGTCAACGCGTTCACCATCGTCGCGGCCAAGGAGCTGGGCCCGCGCGGCATCCGGGTCAACGCGATCATGCCCGGACCGTCGGACACCGAGGGCACCCGGGCGATGGGATTCCCCGGCTCGCCCCAGGAGGCGCAGGCGATCGCCGACACCCCGCTGGGCCGCACGGGCACCCCGGAGGACTACGGTCCGCTGGTGGTCTTCCTGGCCTCCGACGACGCGCGCTGGATCACCGGGGACGTCATCCTCGCCTCCGGCGGCATGCGCTGACACTCCGTCAGACGCGCTCGACCCTCGTCAGCCGACCAGGCGGCGGCGCCAGTCCAGCGGGGTGACGGTGATGGCCCGGGCGGGATCGTGGTCCCACTCGGTGCGCAGGCCGGCCGCGGCGAGCGCGGCCACGACCTCGTGGCCGATCGAGGCAGTGGTCGCGGCCGAACCATCGAAGCCCCCGTAGAGGAGCGTCAGGCCGCGGCCTGCGGCGGCGGAGTCGGTGCACCGGGTGTGGAAGTAGACGAAGCCGCGCGCGTCGGGGTCACCCTCGGCGCCGATCTCGGCCTCGCCGCAGGTGCGGCAGCAGGTGAAGTTCTCGCGGGCGGTGATGCCGCTCCCCTGGAGGGCGGCGAACGCGCGGGCCAGGCGCTCCGGGTCGGTCTCGCCCTGCCACCCGGCCTGCTCGGCGACCCGCGCCAGCCACAGGCGGTCGGCCAGCGCCACGGCCTGTCCGGGCGAGACGGGCCGGCGATCCGCGGTGACCAGGTACTCCTCGGCGAGCTCGGCCAGGTCGGCGCGGGTGGCGTAACCGCCGGCCAGCGCCTCGCGGACGCGCTGCTCCAGCTCCGCGCGCTCGGCCTCGTCGAGGCCGAGCGGGGGCTCCTCGGCGGTGGGGCCCATGTCCAGCGGCGACCACGCCAGGTCGGCGGCCCAGCCCGGATCCTGACGGGCCCAGCCGGTGAGGGTCGCGATCACTACCCCGGGCCCGTCGGCCGTCGCCTCGAAGTGACGGTCGGCGACCCCGTCGCGGTGCTCCAGCGTGTAGTCCCCGCCCGCGGCGTGCCAGACCTGGAAGAACACGTCCGGCAGGTCGGGTATCCGTTGGACCACCAGGAACCGGTCGCCCTCGGCGCCGATCCGTCGGACCAGCCCCGCCAGTTCGGCCTCCGACACGCGGACGTGCCGCTCCCGATTGTCCGTCCTCACCACGATCTCGAGCATGCGCAGACTCTGGCACACGCCACCGACAGCGGACGCCGGGGGCGGCGGACGCGCGGGCGGCGCCCCGGGGAGTGTCTCAGGGAGCGCCGCAGAGATCGGTCACCAGGGCGCGGGCGTAGGTCCCGTCCGTGCCGGGGACGGAGAAGACGACGCGGAAGTAGAGCGGGGCGACGATCCGGTCGAGCAGGCACTCCAGCGGGGGCGGCGCCTCGCCGCGGGCGCGCGAGGCCTCGAGGACCACGTCGAGGCCGGCCGTGCAGCGGCGCAGGCACTCGCGCAGGCCGTCGCGGCGTTCGCCGACGTCCGGGGAGACCTCGGCCCGGAAGAACGCGATGCCGCCGGGGCGGGTCAGGTCGGCCAGCGTCCGGATCGCGTAGTCCTCCAGGTCGATGCGGAGGTCACCGCTGGAGGTGGCCGGCGCGTCGGCCTCCTGCTGGGTCGCCAGGTCGGCGAGCAGGGCCTGCAAGGTGCCCCAACGGCGGTAGACGGTGGTGGGGTTGACGCCCGCGCGCTCCGCCACGGCGGGGATCGTCAGCTGGGCCGGGTCGGTCTGCGCGGCGAGTTCGGTGACGGCCAGGTGGACCGCCGCCCGGACGCGGGCGCTGCGACCGCCGGGACGCCTGGCGGGGGCTTCGGGGCTCATGCACCAAGACTAACGCAGATCTGGTTGCTTTTAGCGGTCGGGGCGCGCTAGCGTCGACTAAAGCAAAGCATCTTGCTTTAAGTCACCCTTCAAGCCACCCTTTGCGTCACCGTTCCGGAGGAATCCGCCATGACCACGAACCCGACCACCACCGCCGCCCACGCCCTCGGCCGGCAGTTCCACGCCGCGCTCGCCGCCGGCGACTGGGCCGCCATCCGGTCACTGCTCCACGAGGACGCCACCTGGACCCTGCCGGGCGACAACACCATCAGCGGGACGGTCGTCGGCGCGGACGCCGTGGTCGAGCGCGCCCGGAAGATCGCGTCCTACGGCCTGCGCTTCGAGCTGCTGCACGTCCTGGTCAGCCGCGAGAACATGGCGCTGTCGCTGCACAACACCGCACAGCGCCCGGACGCGGTGCTGGACGAGTACCTCTCCACCGTCTGTCGACTGCGGGACGGCCGGATCGCCGAGATCGAGACCTACCTGTCGGACGTCCCCGGGATGGACGCCTTCTTCGTCTGAGCCCGGAGAGCTGCGCCGCGGTCCCGGGCGCCACGGCTGGAACGCGGCTAGAACGCGGCGGCGCCCGCGTCGCGCTCCACCGAGCGGACGTCCGGGTGCGCCAGGACGGTCGCCACCTGGCGGCGGTCGAGGTCGGCCGCGAAGCCGCGCAGGGCGTCGCGGTAGACGTAGGCGGGGGTGATCCCGGTGTCCCGCAGGACCTGGTCGGGGTCGGCGCCCTCGTCCAGGGTCACCAGGTAACGCGCCGTCCGGGCCCCGGCGGACACGGCCGGGGCGGCGCCCGGGTCGGTGCCGGGGTGGGCGGCGGCCGCGGTGGCGGGCAGCGCGTACAGCGGGGCGACCAGCAGGGCGGCGGCGGACACGCGGAGCAGGGTCGGACGCATGCGGGTTCTCCGTTCGAGCAGGGGCGGGACGAGGTCGGCATTCCCCGGTCCCTCCATGCTTCGGCCATCGCGCCCGCGGCCTTGAGCGGGCTCCGCGCGGCGCCCGCGGCGCCGTTCGCCGACCCGGCACCGTTCGTCGACCCGGCGGTGGTGGGTGCGCGGGCTGCGGTACTGTTACCGGCTCAGGCGGCGTTCAGGCCGCCCGCGACGAAGGAGGTGGGACCGATTTCCGCTGTGTCTGGCCGGGTGCTCCCCTCCTACGGTCGTACGCTCACCTGACAGAGGTGACCGCGGGAGCGCCCTTCGGTATCCCGAGAGGCTCTCATGTCTGCTTCACCATCGCCTTCCCCCGTCTCCTCGCTGGTCTCCCGGCTGCGCGCCGCCGGCTGCGTGTTCGCCGAGGAGGAGGCCGAGCTGCTGCTCGCCGCCGCCGGCTCCCCCACCGAACTCGCCTCCATGCTGGAGCGCCGGGTGCACGGGCTCCCGCTCGAGCACGTGGTCGGCTGGGCCGGCTTCCGGGGCCTGCGGATCGCCGTCGACCCCGGGGTGTTCGTACCCCGCCGCCGGACCGAGTTCCTGGTCGAGCAGGCGGTCGCGCTCACCCCGCCGGGCGCCGTGGCGGTGGACCTGTGCTGCGGCTCGGGCGCGCTCGGCGCGGCGCTCGCCGCGGCCGTCGAGGGGGTCGAGCTGTACGCCGCCGACCTCGATCCGGCGGCGGTCCGGTGCGCCCGCCGGAACCTGCCCGCGGAGCGGGTGTACGAGGGCGACCTGTTCGCCCCGCTCCCCACGGAGCTGCGCGGCCGGGTCCAACTGCTGCTCGCCAACGTGCCGTACGTGCCCACCGGGGAGATCGGGCTGCTGCCCTCCGAGGCCCGCGAGTACGAGGCCCGGGTGGCGCTGGACGGCGGCGCGGACGGGCTGGACGTCCTGCGGCGGGTGGCCGCCGCCGCCCCCGGATGGCTGGCGCCGGGCGGGCACCTGCTGTTCGAGACCGGCGAGCGGCAGACCGAGCACGCGGTGGCCGCGGTGCGGCGCAGCGGGCTGGCGGCCCGGGTGGCCACCTGCGAGGAGCGGTACGCGACCGTCGTGATCGCCACCCGCCCGGCCACCGCCGTTGACGCGGCGCCGCGGGCGGGCGAAGCTACCAGTCGGTAACTCAGCTCCCCCGCCAGCCGGATCCCCGCCCCGAAGGTAGGAACCATGCCCGCCGCCCGCTCCTCCGCCCGCCTGCTCGCCGGCCTGCTGCTCGGCTCCGGCGTGCTGCACTTCGTCGCCCCCCGGCCGTTCGACACGATCGTGCCGCGCTCGCTGCCCGGCCGTCCGCGCCACTGGACGTACGTCAGCGGGGCGGCGGAGCTGGCGATCGGCGCGGCCGTGGCGGCGCCCCGGACCCGACGGCTCGGCGCGCTGGCCGCGATGGGGCTGTTCGTCGCCGTCTTCCCCGCCAACGTCAAGATGGCCGTCGACTGGCGCAACCGGCCGGCGCCCCTGCGGGCGGCGGCGATCGGACGGCTGCCGGTGCAGCTGCCGCTGGTGCTCTGGGCCCGCCGGGTCAGCCGCACCGCGCGCTGACGGTCGGTCGCTGTGATCCGGTGGTCGTGACCCGGTCGCCGTGGCCCGGTGGTCGTGGCCCGGTGGTCGTGGCCCGGTGGCCGGCTCGTGAAATCCTCCGCACCGTTCCTGTTATCCGGACCGCCCCGATGGATCTCCCAGTTGCAGGGGCACAGAGGGCCCCGGACAGAGAGGGCGGAGACATGGACAGCGACTTCCGGACCGGATCCGGCGACTTCGAGCCGCGCCCGGCTCAGGGAGCACACCGCAGGACGGCCCCGGGCCGGGCGGGGCACCGGCGAAAGCCGTCGACCCGGCCGCGCACCCTGGGCGCGATAGCCGGGACGGCGGCGCTGGCCGTCGTGGCCGGCGGCGCCTACACGCTGTTCGGACCCGCCCAGCCGGGCAGTGCGCTCACCGAGGGCGCGGCCGCCGCTCCGCCCGTCTCGGCCCCCGACCTGCCGGTGACCGGCGGCGCGGACCCGGGCACCGGAACGCCGGGCAGCAACCCGTCCTCCGCAGCCCCTGGGGCCCCGGGCACCGCCACTGCGGGTACCCCGGCGCCGCAGGCCGGCGACCCCTCGGCCGCGCCGGCCAACCCGGCACAGACCGCCACCGCTGCCGCGACCACCCCCGGCGCCGCACCCGCCGACCGAGCCGCGACCGCGCACACCGGCGCCTCCGCGCCGGGCGGCGCGACCAAGCCCGCGGCAGCCAAGCCCGCACCGGCCCCGCCGGCCGCCTCGGGGAAGGCCGCGCAGTTCGCCGCGCAGGTCACCGACCTGGTCAACGCCGAACGGGCGAAGGCCGGTTGCGGGCCGGTGACGCTGAACCCCAAGCTCAGCACCGCGGCCCTGCAGCACTCGGACGACATGGTCGCCCGGCACTACTTCGAGCACGCCGACCCCGAGGGGCACCACGCCGACAGCCGGATCGAGGCGGCCGGTTACCGGTGGAGCTCCTGGGGCGAGAACATCGCCTACGGCCAGGCCGACCCCGCCGCGGTGATGGACGCCTGGATGCACAGCGAGGGGCACCGGGCCAACATCCTCAACTGCGACTTCAAGGAGATCGGGATGGGCGTCAACTTCGGTGCGGGCGGCCCCTGGTGGACCCAGGTGTTCGCGGCGCCGCGCTGAGTCGGACGGGAGCGGGAGCCCGGCGGGAGCGCGGGGCCCGGCGGGAGCGGTTGCCGACGGAAGCGGTTGCCGGCGACGGCAGGGCAGCCGCTCAGCGGCCGAAGGTGTCGATGTTCTCGATCCGCCAGCCGCCACCCTGACGGACCGCGTCGACCGCGAACATCGCCGCCGCGTAGGTGGCCGCGTCCGTGGCCCCGTCGGCGGTGCTGGTGTTGCGCTGGTCGGCGAAGACCAGCACCCGGGCCCGGGCCCCGTCCAGGGTCTGCACCCCGCTGTCGGTGACGGTGGTGGTCAGCACCAGCTTCCTGGCCGCGGCCTGCGCCCGGACCTCGGTCAGCAGGGTGGCGTGCTGCTGGACCGCCCCGCCGGTGAGCAGCCGCCGGGCCGCCTGATCCGTCCGGTCCGGGTCCGCATAGCTGTAGGAGAACAGGGAGTTGACCGCCTCGGTCACCGCCCCCTTCACCTCGCTGGTACGCACCGGGTCGGTCAGTGCCGCGTTGTGGTGCGCGGGGCCGGAGCGCAGCCGTTCGGCGGCCGGGCCCGCCCAGCAGGCGAACGCTGCCAGCAGCACGGCCAGGACCAGCAGGACCGCGGTGGGCCGGGGCCGTCGCCGCCATCGGGGCAGGCGCGGCTGGCGGGACTGCTCAGGTCGGGTCGGGTCGGGCTCCGGCGTCGGCGTCGGCGTCGGCGCGGGAGCCTCGGTCGGGACCGGACGGGGCAGGGTGGCCACCGCGGCGAGCCGGCGCTGGCGGTTGATCAGGTGGCGGGTGGTCGACGACATGGCGGGCTGGTCCTCTCCTGCCGGGCTCAGCGGCCGGTGGGCGACGGGGTGGCGGCGGATCCGGGCGCGGCGGTTCCGGGCGCGGCGGCCGGGGCGGTGGGGGTCGCGGATCCGGCGGTGCTGCCCATCGGGGCCTGGCCGAGGGCGCTGAGCTTCCAGCCGGAGGCCGTCCGGGTGAGTTCGCCGAGCATCCGGCTGTCCTTGGCGGCCGGCTGCGCCTGCGGGGCCTGGACGGTGATCCGGACCGCGATCAGCACCGCAGCCCGGCCGGCCGGCTCGTCCAGCTCGGTCACCGCGCCGGCCAGGATGCGGGCGGTGGTCACCGTCTTCGCCTGGGCCACCTGCTTCTCGAAGTCCGCCCTGCCCTGGACCAGTTGGGCGTGCAGGTCACCCGTGGTCGAGCTCTCCCAGAGGTCCAGGCCGCGATCCAGGTCGGCATGGTCGAGGGTGTTCATGTTCTGCACCGCCTGCTCCCCCGCGGCCAGCACCTGGTCACGGACGGTGGCCCGGGCGGCCGGTCCGTCGTGCGCCGCCGCGTACCAGGACCAGCCGGTCCAGGACGCGGCCACCGCGGCCAGCACCAGCAGGCCGGCCGCGAGCGACCGCAGCCGCGCCCGTACCCCCGATCGCGCCACCGCACCCGCTCCGGACCGGAGCCTCTCGCGTACCGTCATCGGCTCCTCCATCACAGGGACTTGAGATCGTCGATCAGCCAGCGGCCGGCCTCCAGGCGGGCGGTGACCGCCAGCTGGGCGGCGGTCACCGTGGGCGGTCCGCCGGCCCGCTCGGCACTCTGGTCGAGCAGCACCAGCAGCTCCGCCCGGTCGGCCGTCAGCCGGACCACGCCGGCGTCGGCGACCCGGGTCGTGAGGGTGAGTTGCTGGTCGCCCACCCAGCCGCGCAGCTGCTCGGTCAGGCTGCGGTACTGCTCCGCGGCCGGGCCGGTCAGCAGGCCCGCAGCCGCGGCGCGGTCGCCGGCGCCTTCGGTGGCCGAGTAGGAGAACAGGCGGTCGAGGGCGTCGCCCACCTCGGCGATCACCCGGCCGGTGGCCGCCCGGTCGGTCAACGCCCGGTTGGCGGTGTCGGCGGTGGAGCGCTCGTGGTGGGCCGCCAGCAGCAGCCCGGCTCCGGCCAGCAGCAGGACGACAGCGACCGCCACGGCGGCCACCCCGGTCACGGCGGCCCGTCCGGTGCGCGCGCTCACCCGGGCGCCCCGACCGGTACCGCGGTCAGCGCCGTGACCTTCCAGCCGCCCGGACCACGGGTCAGGGTGGCCGCCAGCCGGCGGCGGTCGGTGGTCACGGCACCGGCCGCCTGGGTGAGGTCCACCCGGACCACGGCGATCACGCGCGCGGTGCCGGCGCCGGTGTCGAGCGCGGTGACGGCGGCCTCGGTGACGGTGGACCGGGCGGTGACGCCCGGGTCGGGGGCCGGGCCGGCCGCGAGCTGGTCGTGCAACGGGCCAGCGGTCACGGCCAGCCAGCCGGCCCGGGTGGCGTCGGGTCGGGCGGCGTCGGTGCTGGTGAGCCGCCCGAGCGCCTGCCGGCCGGCGGCCAGCGCGGCGTCCCGGCTGCGGGCCCGGTCGGGCACCGGGTCGTGGCGGGCCGCCTCGTACTGGACGGCGCCGAGTGCGCAGCAGAGCGCCGCAACCGCCAGGGCGGTGAGCCGGAGGGTTCGGCGTGCTGTCAGTGCTCGGGATGCTGTCAGTGCTATCGGTGACAGGCGCGTGGTCGACGCTCGGTCTTCTGTCGCCGCTAGGCCACCTGTCACCGCTAGGTTCCCGGCCACCGCTGGAGGCCCTGTCGCCGCTCGATCCCCTGTCACCGCTAGGACCCCTGTCGCCGCTCGATCCCCTGTCACCGCTAGGACCCTTGCCGCCACTAGGCCCCCTGTCACTGCTCGGTCTCCTGCCCCCGCCTCCCCGGCTGCCACCGCTCGCGGCACTGTCACCGCTCGCTCCGTCCGCCGAGGCCGGTGCCGGTCCCGCCCGCGGCCGGGGTGGCCGGCGCCACGGGGGTGGGCACCCCGCCCTTGGGCGCGTTCCCGGAGCCGCGCACCGAACTGCCCGAGGAGGCGGGAGCAGTGCAGCCGGCCGCCGTGTTGAAGGCGGGCGCGGGCGAGGTGTCCAGCCCGTTCCGGTAGGTGGTGCCCCCGTACCCGGTGGTGCAGGGCAGCGGCGAGAAGAAGGTGACGGCCATCCCGAGGTGCGCGCCCCCGCTGTCGACGGCGGTGGCACCGGCGGCCGCCACGGCCGGCAGCCGCACCAGCAGCTCCTCGATGCCGTGCTGGCGGGTGACACCCAGTTCGGCGGTGGTCAGCAGGTTGGCGAGCAGCACGCTCAGCCCGGGGTCGACGTCCCGGACCAAGGCCCCGACCTCGGCGGCGGCCTGCGGCCCGGTGGCGATGATCCGGCGCAGGTCGGTGTCGGAGGCGGCGAGTTGCCCGGCCAGCTGCTGAGCGCCGGTCGCGAACCCGCGGATCGCGTCCGCCTCCTCGTGCTGGGTGCGCAGCACGGTCTCGGAGTCGACCACCAGCCGCGTCGTGGCGGGCAGCGCGGCCGAGGCGGCGGAGACCAGCTGCCCGGTGCCGTCCAGCAGCGCCTGGAGGTTGTCGGCCTGGCCGTCGAAAGCCTGGCCGAACTCGTCGACCACGGTGCGCAGCGAGTCGAGCGGGACGGAGCCGACCAGGGCGTCCACGTGGCCGAGCAGGTCGGTGACGGGTGCGGGGGTGGCGGTGTCGGCGCGCGCTATCGCGGAGCCGTCCCGGAGGTAGGGCGGCTGGTCGGTGGCGGGGCGCAGGTCGAGGTACTGCTCGCCGACGGCGGAGAGGTTGGCCACGACGGCCTGCAGCCGGCTGGGGATCCGGGGCGCGGAGTCGTTGATCCGCAGCTCGGCCCGGACGCCGTCGGGGGTGAGCCGGATCGGACCGACCCGGCCGACCGAGACGCCCCGGTAGGTGACGTCGGCATGCTCGAACAGGCCGCCGGTCTGCGCGAGTTCGACGTCGACCCGGTAGTAGCCGCGCAGTCCGACGTAACGGCCGAGGTCGGCGTGCTCGACGGCGATGTAGCCGACCACCAGGACGGCGACGACCACGAAGGCCAGGTTCTTCAGGCGGGTGCCGAGGCTGAGCATCAGTGTCCCCTCCCCTGGCGGGCGGCGGCGGACGAGGGCAACGGCAGCGGCAGCCCGCGCGCAGGATCGGCCGGCGGATCGGTGGGCGGGTCGGTGGGCGGATCAGCCGGTGGATCAGCCGGCGGGTCGGTGGGTGGGTCGACCGGTGGCGGCGCCGCGTTCTCGTCGGGGTCCAGCTCGGGCACGATCACCGTCCCGGGGGCGGCGGCCAGGTCGAGGTACACGTTGAGGTAGTCGCCCTTCACCCCGCGCAGCACCTCGTCCGTGAACGGGTAGGTGAGCAGCACCTGGAGCGAGGCGGGCAGGTCCTTCCCGGCATCGGCGAGCCGCTGGAGGGTGGGGGCGAGCGCCTTCAGGTCGGCGACCATGTCGGCGTGGCTGCGGTTGACGGTGTCGACGGCCACGGCGGACAGCGCGTCCAGCGAGCGCAGCAGGGTGACCAGGTCACCGCGCTGCTGTTCGAGCACGGCGAGCCCGGGGCTGAGGTCGGTGAGAACGGTGCCGATCTGCCGGTCACGGGTGGCGAGGGTGGCGGACAGCCGGTCGACGGCGTCGAGCGCGTCGGTGATGTCCTGCCGGTGGGCGTCCAGGTCGCCGGTGAGCGTGGCGAGCCGGTCGAGGACGGAGCGCAGCTGCGCCTCGTTGCCGGTGAGGGCCGTGCCCAGTTCGGTGGTGATGGTGTGCAGCTGGTCGATGCCGCCGCCGTTCAGGAGCAGCGAGAGGGCGCCGAACACCTCCTCCACCTCCGGGTTGCGGTCGGTCCGGTCGAGCGGGATGACCGCGCCCGCCGCGAGCCGCCCGGTACCGGTGTTGGTGTTGGGAGCGGCGGCCGGCACGGTGCCGGAACCGCTACCGGACCCGGTGCCGGGCGTCGCCGGCGGTGCGGCGAGCTGGACGTACTTCTCGCCGAGCAGCCCGGACTGGGCCAGGTGCGCGTAGCTGTCGGCGGGCAGCCGGACGTCGCCGTTGAGTTCCAGGGTGACCAGGGCGGTCCAGCCGTCGGGGGCGAGGGTGATCCCGGTGACCCGGCCGACCGCGACGCCGTTGACCTTCACGGCGGCCTGCGGGACCAGGCTGAGCACGTCGGCGAACTCGGCCTGCACCCGGTAGGGGTGGCTGCCCAGGTCGGCGCCGCCGGGCAGGGGGACGTCCTGGAGGCCGCCGAGCCCGGTGCTGCAGCCGGTGAGCAGCAGCGTGCCGAGCACGGCCGGTGCGAGTCGCAGTCTCATCGGGCCGCTCCCGGCAGGGGCAACGGCAGTGCGCCGCCGCTGAGTTCGGTGAGGTTGGCACGGCCGTCGAGGGTGCCGTGCGCGCTGTCGTACGCGCCGAGCAGGTTGCCGGCGGCCAGCGGGGCGGTGTCGAGGAGTTCGGCGAGCGAGGCGCGCTGGTCGACCAGGCTCCGGGTGATCGGGACGAGTTGCTCGATGCTGGTGGCCAGCCGGCCGCGGTTGTCCTCGATGAAGGTCCGCACCTGGCCGAGGGCGATGGCGAGTTGCTGCAGGGCCTGCCCGAGGTCCTCCTTGTCCTCGGCGAGGAAGCCGGTGACGGTGGCGAGGCGGTCGGTGGCCGAGCGGACCTGGGTGTCGTTGTCCTTGAGCATGGTGGTGAAGGACTGGAGCTGGGTCAGGGTGGTGAACAGGTCGTCGCTGTGGCCGGAGAGGGTCTTGGCGGCCCGGCCGAGCTGGTCGATGCTGTCGCCGATCGCCCCGCCGTTGCCGGCGAGGTTGCGGGCGCCGGTGTCCAGCAGTTCGGAGAGCGCGCCGGTGGCGTTGGCGCCGTCGGGGCCGAGCGCGGTGCTGAGGTCGCTGATGCTCTGGTAGAGCTGGTCGATCTCGACGGGCTCGGCGGTGCGTTCGGCGGGGATGACCCCGTTCCGGCCAAGCGCCGGGCCGCCGGTCCAGGCGGGGGTGAGCTGCACGTACCGGTCGGCCACCACGCTGGGCGCGACCACCACGGCGGAGGCGTCGGCCGGGACGTTGATGCCGTGGTCGAGGGTGAGCTCGACCCGGACCTGGCGGCCCTGCGGGTGGACGCCGTCCACCGTGCCCACCTTCACGCCGAGCACCCGCAGGTCGGACCCGGCGTAGATGCCGACGGCGTGGTCGAAGTACGCCGTCAGGTGGGTGCCGCCGGGGCCGGTGGCGGCGGGTACGGCGACCAGCGCACCCGCCAGGAGGGCGGCGGCGGCGAGGGTGGCGAGGAGGGGCCTTCTCATCCCTGGGCTCCTTGCGGCCGGGCGGGCTGGCAACCGCTGCCCGGTGGTGTTCCGTCGGGGAGGTAGCTGCGGGGCACCACTCCGCACAGGTAGGCGTCGAACCAGCGGCCGTTCCCGAGGGTGTTGCCCATCAGGCGGTAGTAGGGGCCGACCAGGGCCAGGGTCTGGTCCAGGCTCTGCTGGTTGGCCCGCAGGACGCCGGTGACCCGGTCGAGCGCGGCGAGGGTGGGGTCGAGCTGCCGCTCGTTGTCCTGGACCAGGTCGGTGAGCCGGCGGCCCAGGTCGGCGGTGCCGGTGAGCAGTTGGTGGACCGCGTCGCGGCGGCGCTGGATCTCGCCGAGCAGCTGGTCGCCGTCCGCGAGCAGGGTGGCGAAGCGGTCGTTCTGCTCGCTCAGGGTGCGGGTGAGCTGCCGGCTGCCGGCGAGCAGGGTGGCCAGCTGGGCGTCGCGTCCGGCGATGGTGCGGGAGAGGGCGGAGAGGCCGTCGGCGGCGGTGCGGACCGAGGCGGGGGTGTCCTTGAAGGTGTCGGAGATGGCCCGGAAGCTCTCGGCGAGCTGCTGGGTGTCGATGGCGCCGATGGTCCGGCCGAGGCCGTCGAGGGCCTGGGTGACGTCGTAGGGCGAGGTGGTGCGGTTGCTGGGAATGGTGCGGTGGGGGTCCTGCGGGGCGGCGCCGAGCGGGTCGAGCGCGAGGTACTTCTCACCGAGCAGGGTGCGGATGCCGATCGCGGCGGTGGAGGCGTCGCCGACCCAGGCGTGCTCGACCCGGAACGCGACGGCGACCCGGTCGCCGGCGAGCGCGACCCGGGTGACCTTGCCGACCCGGGCGCCGGCCACCCGGACCTCGTTGCCCGGGCGCAGGCCGGCGGCCTCGGTGAACTCGGCGGTGTAGGTGGTGCCGCGGCCGGTCAGCGGCAGGTCGTCGGCGCGGTAGGCGAGCACCGCGCACAGGGCGAGCAGAAGCAGGCCGACGGCGCCGACGGCGACCGGGTTGCGGTCGCGCAGCGGACGTACCAGCGGTCGGCGCAGCGGGCGGGCCTGCGGGCCGCGCAGCCGGCGGGCGGCCGGCCCGGCCGGGGGGCGGAGCCTCATGCGCGGCACCTCGCTTCGGTGACGGGGATGCCGGTGGGCGGCGCGCTGCCGTCGGCGGTGGCGACGCCGGTGACGGTGGCCTGGCAGAGGTAGAGGTTGAACCAG
This sequence comes from Kitasatospora sp. NPDC094015, assembly GCF_040304075.1. Classification (NCBI taxonomy): domain Bacteria; kingdom Bacillati; phylum Actinomycetota; class Actinomycetes; order Kitasatosporales; family Streptomycetaceae; genus Kitasatospora; species Kitasatospora sp. NPDC094015. The sequence continues at coordinate 254,531 of NZ_JBEOUL010000008.1, read as the reverse complement.
GATCCGTAGGAGGCGAGCCGGCCCAGGGTGCGGAGCTTCTCGGGGCTGAGCTGAAGGAAGCGCTCCAACTCCGGGCTGTGGTCGGCGAGTCCGGCGGAGAGCCGGCCGAGCTGGCCGATGGTGTCCTTGAGCGGCTGCCGGCCGTCGGCGAGCAGGCCGGCGGTGCTGGTGGTGAGCCCGGCGAGGGCGTCGACCGCCTGGCCGATCGGCTGGCGGTCCCGGTCGAAACCGGTGACGAGTTGCTGGAGGGTGGCGACCAGTTCGGTGAAGCCCTGTTCGTGGGAGTCGACGGTGGCGACCACCGTGTTCAGGTTGTCGATGACCTGTCCGATCACCTGGTCCTTGCCGGCCAGGGTGCTGGTCAGCGAGCCGACGCTGCGCAGCAGGCTGTCGACGGTGCCGCCCTGGCCCTGGAGCACCTGGACGATCTCCTCGGCGAGCCGGTTGACCTCGGTCGGGGACAGGCCCTGGAACAGCGGCTGGAACCCGTTGAACAGCTTGGTCAGGTCCAGCGCGGGCCGGGTGCGCTCCAGCGGGATGGTGGCGCCGGGCGGGAGCTGCTCGCCGACCGGTCCGGTGCCCTGTTCCAGGTCGAGGTAGCGCCGGCCGACCAGGTCGAGGTACTTGACTGAGGCCGTCACCGAGCCGGGCAGGGTGTGGTCGCGCCGGACCGAGAAGCGGACCTGGGCGAGCCGGTGGTCGACCACGGTGACGCTGTCGACCTGGCCGACCCGGACCCCGGCGATCCGGACGCTGTCGCCCGCCGCCAGTCCGGTGACGTCGCTGAACCTGGCCCGGTAGCCGGTGGTGGTGCCCACGCCGGTGTCGGCGATGCCGAAGGCCAGCGCGGTGGTGGCGAGCGCGGTGACGAGGATGAACACCAGGGACTTGGCGAGCGGTCCGGCGAGGGATCGGCGTCTCATTTCAGCGTCACCTCCGCCCCGCGCAGCAGCGGTCCGGCCAGCAGGCTGCTCCAGTCCGGGAGCGGGGTGGTCGTGGTCCGCCCGGGGGCCAGGAGTTCGTTGACAAGCTCGTTCTCCTGCGGGGAGTTGGGCAGGCCGAGGCCCGGGGTGGTGGGCATCGGGAAGCCGTCGCCCGGGGCCGCCGCGCTGGGGGTGCGGCCCTGGCCGGTGTAGGGGGCGTCGTAGCACTGCGGACCGCCGCCGGCCCGGTAGACGGGGGTGTCGCGGCCGGGCCGGTAGGCGCCGCGGGAGGGCACGGTGGTGACGTCGACGTGCAGTCCGGGCCGGTCGGTACCCTTGCCGAGCGCCTTGTCCATCACCGGGACGAAGTCGGCGAGGGTGCGCAGGGTGCAGGGGAAGGCGGGGGCGTACTCGGCGAGCAGGTCGAGGGTGCCGCGGCTGTCGGCGGAGAGCCGGATCAGGGTGCTGCTGTTGCGCCGGAGGAAGTCGGTGAGCTGCTGGGCGCCGGCCGTCCCGGTGGCGTACAGGCTGCGCAGGCCGGCCTGCTGCTGGGCGATGGTGCTGCTGGTGGTGGTGAGGTCGGTGAGGGCCTGGAGGATGTCGGGGGCGGCATCCGCGTACGTCCGGCCGACCGTGACCAGCTGCTGGATGTCCCGGTTGAGGGTGGGGAGTTGGGGGTTGAGGCCGCCGAGGTAGTCGTCCAGCTGGCGCAGGGTGCGGCCGAGTTGCTCGCCGCGGCCGCGCAGGGCGGTGGAGACCGCGTCGAGGGTGGCGGCGAGCTTCTCCGGCTGGACGGCGGTGAGCAGCGGCAGCAGGTGGTCGAGGAGTTGCTCCAGTTCGATGGCGTCGGCGGAGCGGTCCTGCGGGATGGTGCTGCCGGCCTTGAGCGCCGGGCCGGTGGCCGGGCCGGCTGCCGAGCCGGTGGCCGGTCCGGTCGGCACCAGCGCGACGAACCGCTCGCCGAACAGGGTGGTGGGCAGCAGCTGGGCGCGGACGTCGGCCGGGATCTGTGGCAGCCGGTCCGGGTCCATGGCGAGGGTCAGCCGGGCCCGTTCGCCGTCGGCGCTGACCTGCCGGACCCGGCCGACCACCACGCCGCGGAGCTTGACGTCCGCGTTGACGTGCAGTTCGTTGCCGACGGTGCCGGTCTCGACGGTGACGGTGGCCTCGTTGCTGAAGTCCTTGTCGTAGACCGCGACCGAGACCCCGGCGAGCAGCGCGGGCACCAGCAGGAAGACCACGCCGGCGGTGCGTCGGCCGGCCCGGCGCGGGCCGCGGGCGCTCATCCGGCCACCCGCACGGTGGTGGTGGCGCCCCAGATCGCCAGCGAGAGGAAGAAGTCGGTGACGCTGATGATGACGATGGCGTTGCGCACCGAGCGGCCGACCGCGATGCCGACCCCGGCCGGGCCGCCCTTGGCGTGGTAGCCGTAGTAGCAGTGCGCCAGGATGACGATCACGCTGAACACCAGCACCTTGAGCCCGGAGAGCAGCACGTCGGCCGGGGCCAGGAAGAGCCCGAAGTAGTGGTCGTAGGTGCCCGCCGACTGGCCGTTGACCAGCACGGTGACGGCCCGCGAGGCGGCGTACGAGCTGAGCAGCCCGATGCCGTACAGCGGCACGATGGCGACCACGCCGGCGATGATCCGGGTGGTCACCAGGTACGGCAGGCTGCGGATGCCCATCCCCTCCAGGGCGTCCACCTCCTCGTTGATCCGCATGGCGCCGAGCTGGGCGGTGAAGCCGGCGCCGACGGTGGCGGAGAGCGCGAGACCGGCCACCAGCGGGGCGATCTCGCGGGTGTTGAAGTAGGCGGAGACGAATCCGGTGAAGGCGGTGGTGCCGAGCTGGTTCATCGCCGCGTAGCCCTGGAGGCCGACCACCGTGCCGGTGGCGGCGGTCATCCCGATCATCACGCCGACCGTGCCGCCGATGACGCCCAGCCCGCCGCTGCCGAACACGACCTCGGCGAGCAGCCGTTGCACCTCGCGGCCGTAGCGGCGCAGTGCGCGCGGGATCCACAGCAGCGCGGCGAGGTGGAACAGCAGGTGGTCGCCGACCTCCTCCAGCCAGGCCAGCCGGGAGCGGCGCGGCGGGGGCGGCGGGGGCGGGCCGCCGGGCGGGGTGGCGCGGTCCAGCAGGGCCATCGCTCAGGCTCCCTTCTGCGGGATGATCCGCAGGTAGACCGCGGTGAGCACGACGTTGACCAGGAACAGCAGCAGGAAGGTGATGACCACCGACTGGTTGACCGCGTCGCCGACGCCCTTGGGGCCGCCGCGCGGGTTGAGGCCGCGGTGGGCGGCCACGATGCCGGCGATGAAGCCGAAGACCAGCGCCTTGAACTCGCCGACGTACAGGTCCGGCAGCTGGGCCAGGGCGGAGAAGCTGGACAGGTAGGCGCCCGGGGTGCCGTGCTGGAGTAGCACGTTGAAGAAGTAGCCGCCGAGCGTGCCGACCACCGACACCAGGCCGTTCAGCAGGACGGCGACCGCTATCGCGGCCAGCACCCTTGGGACGACCAGGCGTTGGACGGGCGAGACGCCCATCACCTCCATCGCGTCCAGCTCCTCGCGGATCTTGCGGGAGCCCAGGTCGGCGCAGATCGCCGAGCCGCCGGCGCCGGCGATCAGCAGCGCCACGATGAGCGGGCTGGCCTGCTGGACGACGGCGAGCACGCTGGCCCCGCCGGTGAACGACTGGGCGCCCAACTGCTGGGCCAGCGAGCCGACCTGGAGCGCGATGACGGCGCCGAACGGGATCGAGACCAGCGCGGCCGGCAGGATCGTCACGCTCGCGATGAACCAGAACTGCTCGATCAGCTCGCGCAGTTGGAAGGGCCGCCGGAAGGTGTCCCGGATCGTGGTCGCGCACAGCGCGAACAGCTGGCCGCTCTGGCGCAGCGCGCCGGTCACCGGGTTGCCGCTCAAGCCGGGCCCCCCGCGGTCGCGCGGGCCAGCCGGCGGTGCAGTGCGGCCCTCGGCGGCAGGCCCGAGGAGGGTTCCAACTGGGTCGGGATCGGCCGGGGTTCGGCGTACTGGTGGGCGCCGTCGGCGAGCTCCTGGGCGATCGCCGCCTCGTCCTTCTCCTCGGACATGCCGATCGGGCCGGCCCGGCGGCCGCTGAGGAACTGCCGCACCACCGGTTCCTCGCTGGCCAGCAGTGCCTCGCGCGGGCCGAAGGCGACCAGCTCGCGGCGGAACAGCATGCCGATGTTGTCCGGCACGGTGGCGGCGATGTCCAGGTTGTGGGTGACGATCAGCATGGTCGCGTCGATCTGCGCGTTCAGGTCGATCAGCAGCTGGGACAGGTACGAGGTGCGGACCGGGTCCAGTCCGGAGTCGGGCTCGTCGCAGAGCACGATCTGCGGGTCCAGCACCAGCGCCCGGGCCAGGCCGGCGCGTTTGCGCATCCCGCCGGAGATCTCCCCCGGCAGTTTGGCCTCGGAGCCGACCAGGCCGACCATCTCCATCCGCTCCATCACGATCCGACGGATCTCGCTCTCCTTGCGGCGGGTGTGCTCGCGCAGCGGGAAGGCGATGTTGTCGTAGAGGTTGAGCGAGCCGAACAGGGCGCCGTCCTGGAACATCAGGCCGAACAGCCGGCGAGCCTGATAGATCTCGCGTTCCGGGCTGTTGACCATGTCGACGCCGTCGACCAGCACCCGGCCGCGCTCCGGTTTGAGCAGCCCGATCACGGACTTCAGGAAGACCGTCTTGCCGGTGCCGGAGGGCCCGAGCATGACGGTCACCTCGCCGGGCGGCAGCGTGAGCGTGACGTCCTGCCAGACGGTCTGCCGTCCGAAGGACTTGGTGAGGCCCTCGACGGTCACTTCGATTCCCATGACACCTCCCGGGAGTTCGGACGGTCAGCGGCGGTGCGGCAGCGAGGGGAGTTCGATCTCCGGCTCGCACCCGTTGGGCTGGTCGCTGGTCGGGGTGCAGATCGCGCCCTGGATCAGGTTGAGCGTGTTGCCGGCGCCCGAGACGGCGGCGGTGAACAGCGGGTCGAGGTCCTCGCCGCCGGTGCCGCAGCCGGTGAACGGCGGGATGGTGAGGTCGCGTTGGGAGAGCGGGCCGCCGCCCTGCAGGGTGTAGTCCGGCCTGCCGTCCCCGCCGCCCGGCAGGTAGTCGTCCTGCCGGCCCTGCAGCCGCAGGTCGACGGGCCGGCTGGTGCGGCAGTTCGGGCCGACGTCCAGCGGGGTCCCGTTGATCCGCACGTCGTACAGGCGCAGCGACTGGTAGCCGCCGATGGTGAACTCGGCCGGCTGGTCCCAGTCGGAGTTCCCGGTGGCCACGATGGTGAGCGGGCCCTCGGGGACCAGCTCCATCTTCGCGGTGGTGGGCACGAAGCCGTAGGTGAGGAAGGCGGTGTCGGAGGGCGGCAGCTTCAGGTAGCCGAGCGAGTCCGCCTCGAAGTACGGCTGCTGGCCGGGCTCCGGGTCCCAGAGGGTGACGAACCGCCGGGTGAGGTTGATGGCGGCGAGCGCGGGGCCGTGCGCCGGGTCGTTCACCACCGCGGCCTGGCCGAGCTTGTGCACGTTGGCGTAGCCGACCGCGAAGGCGCAGGCGGGCACGTCGGGGAACGGGTCCATGTCGGGGAACGGGATCACGGTCGCCCCGTCAGGGACGGGTGGCAGGCGGGCGGCGTCGAGCTCACCGGTGGGCGCCGCCGGGCAGTCCCGGACGCCCGAGTGCTCGGCGGGCTGGACCCGGATGGTGCTGGGGCGCTTGGGCCGGCCCGGCAGCATCCCCAACGAGAGCGGCGCGGACGGCTTCGCGCCGGTGGCGCCGGCCGCAGCGGTGGGGGTCGCAGCGGTGGGGGTCGCGGGGCTCGCGGACGGGGACGCGGTGGCTCCGGACGCGCTCGGGGACGGCGCGGGCGGGACGGAGGCGGACGGCACGGGAGCCGACGGGGTCGACGGGGCCGGCGGTCCCGGTACCTGGACGGTGCCCAGCGGCGGCGCGCTGCCCTGGGGCGCACACTCGACGGCGGCGAGGCCCGCGGCTGCGGAGTCCGGGGCGGGTGCAGCGGCGGCGCCCGCCGCCCGCAGGTCGAGGGTGAGGGCGAGCACGTGGAACACCACCGGCCCCGGCGCCGTGACCGTGACCGGGGCGGCGGGCCCTTGCGCCGTCAGCACCAGGTCGCCGGTGGCGGGGACGGCCGTGCCGGCCACCAGCAGGTCCGGCCAGCTCGTCTCGGCCACGGACTCCCCCTGGGTGACCCGGACGGTCAGCCCGACCCGTCCTTCGACCGCCGCCGCCCCGGCCGGCAGCAGCGCGGCCAGCCCGTCCCGGGGAACGGTCAGGGTCAGCCGCGGGTCGCCGGGCTCGAACGGGGTGCCGACCTCGCCGCGCGCGGGGTAGCTCTGCGCGAAGCCGACGGCGACCGGGACGGGGCCGGCCTGGGCCGGGCAGCCGAACGCGACCGGCACCGGCGGCGGCGCGCCGTCGGCGACGGAGGAGCCCCCGGGCAGCAGGCCGGCGGACAGCACGGCCACCGCGGCGGCCAGCCGCGCCGAGCGGCGGCGGGCGGCAGCCCTCACGGCGTCCCTCATGGCGTCCCTCCTCGGGCGGGCTCGACAGGCTTGGAGATGGCACGGCGCGGCGCACGGCGGAGGTACGGGGCAGCCGGGACCGCCCTCGGGCAGACGGCCCGGGGAGGCTCGAGAGGCAGGACACTACGGCCCGGTAACAAGCCGTCACAAGTGATCGCGCCGCGGAATCCGCCCGGCCGCCGACGGCCACCGGATTCCCTGTCATCCGATGACAAAAGCGCCGGCGGCCGGTTGTCACGCGGTGCGCAGAGCCGTGCCCGGCCCCACCGGACGGTGCCGGACCGGGGCCGGGGACGGCGGTGCCGGATCAGCTCACGGAGAGGTGATCGACTGCGGCGCGCTGAGCACGTACGCGGCGTTGTAGGTCGCCGGGTCGTTGTTGTTCAGCAGGCCCAGGCAGCTGCCCGACACGCCGTAGGCATGCAGGTCACCACCGCTGATCGTGAGGGTGTTGGTGGAGTTGCTGTAGGTGCCCGTCAGGGTGGCGGGCGTGGTGCTGGTGGGGCCGGCGAAGTCGGCGTTGCAGCCGGCGCCGCTGATGTGCGCCTTGACCCCGGTGACGGTGCCGGTGGTGACCCCGGTGCCGGCGTTGTAGGTGAGCGCGTTGATGCCCCAGGGCAGGTTCTGCGGTGTCACGGTGAAGACGATGCCCAGCGGACCGGAGCAGCTGGTCCAGCCGATCGAGGTGATGGTGGAGATCGGCAGGCCGTTGCCGCTGCTCAGCACGCCCGCCGCGGAGGACGAGGTGCAGGTCAGCTTGGTGCCGGTCCGGGTGTCGGTCAGCTTGGGCGAGGCGGCCTTGGCCGTCCAGGCGCCGCCGGGGCTGGCCGTCCAGGTGGCCGTGGTGGTGGCGGTGGCGGGGGCGAGCGCGAAGCCGGCCGCGGCGGTGAACGCCGCGGCGGCGACAAGGGCGCCCTTGACTGTGTTGCGCACAGGCTGGTCCTTTCCGTGGGTCGGCGTGACGAGCCTGCCGACTTCCCGTCCGACAACGGGAATTCGGCGGCCGCACGCTTCCGGGGAAGCGGGGCGAAATGTGGGGGACGCCCCGCTGAGGTGGGACGTTACGCACGGGTAATGAGGCCGCGCAACGCTGTCGGCGGAGTTCTCGCAGACCTCGCTACCGGCCGGTAATTTCTTGTTCCCGGCGGATGAGAACCCGCCCCGGTTTTGTCCGGAAGTGAGTACCGGCCCTGCCCTCCGGCGACCAACGCTGCGTCAACTCCCGGCCGATGCAGGCGGTTTACTTCGCCGAGGTACTGCGCCGCGGACCGCTCGTGCTCTATCTTCAGCGGACCACCGAAAGTTGTCCGCATCCGCCCGACCGAGCCGCACCGGCAGGGGGAGCACATGGCCATGCCACCGAAGGTCGCCGGGTCCGGCCCGCGGATGGAACGGGTCCCGCCCGAACTGGCCGCCGTGATGCGCCCCGAACTCCCCAGCCTGCTCAAGGAGATGGCCGCCGAGATCGTCGGCGTCATCCCGGAGTACCGGGAGCTGCTGGAGGGCCCGAACGCCCGGGTGATCCGGGTCGGCATCGAGCAGAACCTCGCCACCTTCGTCGACCAGGTCGCCGCCCCCACCGCCACCACCTCGCTGCGCGACGAGATCTGCCGCCGGTTCGGCCGCTTCGAGGCCTACGAGGGGCGCAGCCTGGACATGCTGCAGGACGCCTACCGGATCGGCTGCCAGGTGGCACTGCGCCGGGTCCGCACCGTCGGCCGGCGCTACAACCTCTCGGCGACCGTGCTGATGGCCTTCGCCGACGCGCTCTTCGCCTACATGGGCGAGATCGCCGAGCTCTCCCGCGAGGGCTACCTGCAGGCGATGGCGGAACTCGGCGAGGAGCCGGACAACCGCCGCCGCCGGCTGCTGCGCCGGATCCTCGGCGGCGCGTCCGTGGCCCGCGGGGCGCTCGCGGAGCTGGCCGAGCACGCCGCCTGGCCGCTCCCGGAGCAGGTCACCCTGGTCGCCCTCGGCCGCGGCGGCCGCCCGGTACGGGCCGCGCTCGACCGGGACGTCCTGCTCGACCTGGCCGACCGCGAACCGTACCTGCTGGTGCCCGGGCCGCTGGACGTCCGGCGCCGCGCCGAGCTGGCGGCCGCGCTCACCGGCTGCCGGGCCGCGGTGGGGCTGACCACCCCGCTCGGCGAGGCCGCGGACTCGCTGCGCTGGGCCCGGCAGCTGCTCGCGCTCACCGGGGACGCCGCGGGCGGGCCGGGGCCCGCGTACTGCGAGGACCACCTGGTCCAGCTCTGGCTGCGCGGCGACCCCGCGCTGGTCCGGCAGATCGCCCAGCACTACCTGGCACCGCTCGACGGGCTCACCCCGACCCGGCGGGCCCGCCTGCTGGACACCCTGCGGACCTGGCTCACCACCCGCGCCACCGCCGCGGAGATGGCCGAGCTGCTCGGTGTGCACCCGCAGACCGTGCGCTACCGGATCCGCGCCCTGGAGCGCGCCTTCGGCGACCAGCTGGTCGACCCGGAGGCCCGGTTCGCCACCGAGGTCGCGTTACGGGCCACCCGGCTGCCCGACCCGCCGGCGCCCCGGCCCGAGCCGGGGCCGGGGCCGCGCTGCGAGTGAACGGGGTGCAGCCGTGGGCCTGCGCCGTGCGCGGGCGGTCGGCAGGACGCGGCCCGGGGTTGACCCCTCCCACCCGAAGGGACCAGCGGGTACCCCGGACGGCGGCCCCCGAGTGCGGAGCACCCACCGGCCGACCACGGTGAGGAACGGTGCTGCTGCGATCTGACGAGCCGGCAACGGGCCGGCCCCCGCCAGCACCCGGAAGGAAGCAACCCATGCGTTCTGCACGTACCTTCGCAACCGGCGCGGCCATCGCCGCCACCCTCCTGCTCGGCGGCCCGGCGGTCGCTTTCGCCGACGGCCCGAGCGACACGGCCAGCCATGAGAAGACCGACAAGAGCTGGGAGGACAGTGGCAAGGAGTCGAAGGACGCCGCGGCGACCACGGAGGAGCACGGCACCTCGGAGGAGCACGGCAAGGACTCCACCAGCGAGCACGCGAAGCCGCACGGCGGCGTCCACACCGGTGGCGGCGGCCTGGCCCTGTCGGGCGGCGGCGCGGCCACCGGCGCGGTCCTGCTGGCCGGCGGCATCGGCATCTCGGCGTACGCGCTGCGCCGCCGCCGCACCGGCGGCGCCGTGGGTGCCGCAGTCTGATCCCCACCCCGCACCAGCGCCCTGCCGGGCCGCCGCCGCACGGTGGTCGGGCAGGGCGTTCGGCTTCCGCCCCGATCGAGAAAGGCCCCCACCGATGGACACCCCGCCACCGGCCCGCCCCGGCCGGCTGCTGCGCTTCGGCCTGGCCGCCACCGCCATCGGCGCCGTCCTGCTGTACACCTCGGTCGACCCCGCGCCGGCCGACGCACCGGCCGCCGCCGCTTCCCCCACGGCCGCGCCGAGCGCCGCCGCGCCCGCGGTGCCGCCGGCCAAGCAGAAGCCCGGAATGGCCCGCTCGAAGCCGACCCGGGTACGGATCCCGCAGCTCGGGGTCGACGCGCCCGTCACCGAGCTGACCCTGAACGCCACCGGCCAGCTGAACGCGCCGCCGGTCGACAACCAGAACCTGGTCGGCTGGTACCGCGACGGCGCCTCCCCCGGCGAGCGCGGCAGCTCCGTGCTGGCCGGGCACGTGGACACCAAGACCGGCCCGGCCGTCTTCCTGCTGCTGCGGATGCTGCTGCCCGGCAACAAGGTCGAGGTCACCCGCGCCGACGGCACCGTCGCCGTGTTCACCGTGGACAGCGTCGAGACCTTCCCCAAGGACGCCTTCCCGGACGACCGGGTGTACGCGGACACCCCCGACCCGCAGCTGCGCCTGATCACCTGCGGCGGCTCGTACGACCGGACCAAGAAGGACTACACCTCCAACGTGGTGGTCTTCGCCCACCTGGAGTCCTCCCGCAAGGCCTGAGGCCGGGGCGGAGGTGGGGCGGACGTGCTGCGGCCCCGGCCCGGATCGCTCCGGGCCGGGGCCGTCCGCGCGCCGCCGGGCGCTCACCCGACGGCGAGCAGCCGGTCCAGCAGCGTCCGGTAGTCGCGCAGTGCGAGCCGCAGCTGCTCGGTGGTGACGGCCGCGTCGCCGTCCGGCGCGCCGTCGGCGCCGCCGAGCACCTTGCGCTGCTCGGCGACCGCCTCGGTGACCAGGTCGGCCGCCTTGCCGACCAGGGCGTCGGCCGCCGCCACGGCCCGGGCCGGGTCGTCGACGAAGCCGGTCTGCACCGCACGCCACTCGGCGGTGAGGCGGTCCACCCGCTCCGGCTCCAGCCAGCCGCCCGTACTGCCCGGCGGGTGCGGCACGGGCTCGCCGGGCAGCACGGCGCGCAGCGTCCGGGTCGGCGAGTCACCGGGCTCGGCGCCCGCACCGCCGGGGCCGGGGTCGGCGGGGACCGCGGCGGGGGCGGGGGCGGCGCCCTGCGGAACGGAACGGTGCGGCTCCCCGGGTTCGGCCTGGCGCGGGACGGTCGCCCTGGCGGTCCGGCCCTCGGCGGGGGGCGGGTGCTCCGAGGAGCGGTGGTCGGCGGCGGGATCGTGCTCCGGCATGTCGGTCTCCTTCAGGACATCGGGGGAACGGGCGGGGTGCAGGGGGCCGGGCTCAGTTGGTACGCGGTGCGGGGGCCTTGCGCAGCGCGGGCGCCGCGGGGCCGGGCGGTTCGACGGGCTCCGCCGTCAGCACCTGGCGGGTCAGCTCGCGGACGGCCAGCAGGGCGGAGCGCAGCTCCTCGGTGCCGACCTGGACGGCCTGGGCGCGCTCCAGGGTGCCGAGCGCGGTGCGGTAGCCGGGCAGGGCGCCGGCGTGCCGGACCGAGAGCGCCTCGGGGCGGCCGTCGGCCGGGTAGCCGATCCGGTCGAGCAGTTCCGCCAGCTGGCGCTCGGCCTCGGCGACGGCCCGCCCGGGGTCGTCGACGAACAGCTCCTGCACCTCGGCCAGCCGCTGCCGGGCGCGCTCCTGGTCGGCCGGCGCCAACGGGCGCAGGTGCAGCTCCCGGGAGCGCCGTACCCGGTCGGACAGGTCGCGCTCGGCGGCACGGACGTCGTCCCCGTGGCCGCGCAGCGCGCGCTCGTACTCCGCTCCGAAACGCTCCCGCAGACGACGGGTGCGCAGCCGGGGCAGGCCCAGTGCGCATCCCACGGCCAGTACCGCGAGGACGGCGACGATCACGATCAGCCAGACCATGCGAACTCCTCCCGAGGGCAGGTCGGCCGAACCCCTGTCCGGCCCGCCGCTCGTCTCACCGCTGCGGCGGGTTTGAAACCGGCCCCGGTCCGGCCGCTCCCGGCGGGGTTCGCGCGGCTGTGCGTCGGGCACGGATGGACAGCGGTAGGTTCGAGGTGAGCGGACCGGATCCGCCGGGGCGGTGCACGCCGTGCCGGCGGCCGATCGACGGACCGGACGCGCCACGAGCGCGTGCGGCGGACGGACGAAGGGTGTCTGACGGATGGTTCAGCAGGTGCAGGGAGTCGTGGCCCTCGGCAAGGGGGCACCGGTGCGGGTGGAGACCGTGCTGGTGCCCGACCCCGGCCCGGGTGAGGCCGTGGTCCAGGTGCAGGCGTGCGGGGTGTGCCACACCGACCTGCACTACCGGGAGGGCGGGATCAACGACGAGTTCCCGTTCCTGCTCGGGCACGAGGCGGCGGGGATCGTCGAGTCGGTCGGCCCCGGCGTCACCGAGGTCGCGCCGGGCGACTTCGTGATCCTCAACTGGCGTGCGGTGTGCGGGCAGTGCCGGGCCTGTCGGCGCGGCCGGCCGTGGTACTGCTTCAACACCCACAACGCGGTCCAGCGGATGACGCTGGCGGACGGCACCGCGCTGTCGCCGGCCCTGGGCATCGGCGCGTTCGCGGAGAAGACGCTGGTGGCCGCCGGGCAGTGCACCAAGGTCGATCCGAAGGCGACGCCGGCGGTGGCCGGTCTGCTGGGCTGCGGGGTGATGGCCGGGCTCGGCGCCGCGGTCAACACCGGCGCGGTGGGCCGGGGCGACTCGGTGGCCGTGATCGGCTGCGGCGGGGTCGGCAGCGCCGCCGTGCTCGGCGCGCGGCTGGCCGGCGCGGCCCGGATCATCGCGGTCGACCTGGACGACCGCAAGCTGGCCGGGGCCACCCGGCTGGGCGCCACCCACACCGTCAACTCCCGCTCCACCGACCCGGTGGAGGCGATCAAGGAGCTGACCGGCGGCTTCGGCGCCGACGTGGTGATCGACGCGGTCGGGCGCCCGGAGACCTACCAGCAGGCCTTCTACGCCCGCGACCTGGCCGGCACGGTGGTGCTGGTCGGGGTGCCGACCCCGGAGATGAAGCTCGAACTCCCGCTGCTGGACGTGTTCGGCCGGGGCGGCTCGCTGAAGTCCTCCTGGTACGGCGACTGCCTGCCCAGCCGGGACTTCCCGCTGTTCATCGACCTCTACCTGCAGGGCCGGCTCGACCTGGAGGCCTTCGTCAGCGAGACGATCCCGCTGGACGGGGTGGAGCAGGCCTTCGCGCGGATGCACGAGGGTGACGTGCTGCGTTCGGTGGTGGTGTTCTGATGGCGGCCGCGCCCCGGATCGAGCGGGTGGTCACCTCCGGCACCTTCGAGCTGGACGGCGGCAGCTGGGCGGTGGACAACAACGTCTGGCTGGTCGGCGACGACCAGGAGGTGCTGGTGATCGACCCGGCGCACGACGTCGAGGCGATCGCCGGCGCGGTCGGCGCGCGCCGGCTCACCGCGATCGTCTGCACCCACGCGCACAACGACCACATCGGTGCCGGGCCGGCGCTGGCCGACCGCACCGGCGCGCCGATCCTGCTGCACCCGGACGACACCGCGCTGTGGAAGCAGACCCACCCCGACCGCGCCCCGGACGGCCCGCTGGCCGACGGGCAGCGGATCGAGGTGGCCGGGGTCGCGCTGACCGTCCTGCACACCCCCGGGCACGCCCCGGGCGCGGTCTGCCTGTACGCGCCGGAGCTGGGGACGGTGTTCACCGGTGACACCCTGTTCGCGGGTGGTCCGGGCGCCACCGGCCGCTCGTTCTCGGACTTCCCCACCATCGTCCGCTCGATCCGGGACCGGCTGCTGGCCCTCCCGGCGCCGACCGTGGTGCGGACCGGCCACGGCGAGGACACCACGATCGGGGCCGAGGCCCCGCAGCTCGACGAGTGGATCCGCCGGGGCCACTGAGGACCAGGGCTTCCGAGAAACCTGTTCGACCCCCGTGGCCTGCCCTGATAGCGTCCCAGGGCCGGCCGCGGGACTCCGGCGCGACTTCCGGAACCTGCCTCTGACGCACTGATTCGCAGCTCGCGCCCCCACTCCCCGGCCGGCACCCCACTGCCCCGGGGGGGGACCGGAATGGACTCGCTCGGCGACCTGATCGCCGCCGACGACGTGCTGCTGTTCGTCAACGCCGCGATCACCTCCACCGGCCAGCGCGAGTTCCACTCCGACGCCGGCGAGCAGCGGCTCTCGCTGGAGTTCCTGCACGCCTACCTGCTCGGCAACTACCGCGACCTGTACGCCGCGACGCTGGCCCTGGACATCAACGACCACAACGCGGCGCTGATCGTGCGGCACCTGCTGGCGAGCGCGGGCGAGGCGTCCGCGGCGCAGCGCCGCACCGAGGGCCGGCTGATCGCCCGCCGGCTGGCGGCGCTGCCGCCGCAGCGGGTGTACCGGCTGTTCGGCGAGCTGCGCCGGGCCAAGGTCAACAACCGGCGGACCAGGGCGATCGTCCGGGACTGGATCGCGGCCCGCCCCGACCCGGTGCTCGACGCCGTCAAGTACCGCGCCGGGCTGAAGGCCGCCCTGCGGCACACCCATCTCCCGCCCGCCACCGCGGAGTTGGGGCCGTTCCTGTTCGCGCCACGGGCCCGGGCGGCGTTCGCCACGCCGCTGTTGGAGCACTGGCGGCAGGCCCACTACCGGCAGTCCGCGCTGTACGAGCTGCCGTACACCGTCGCGGAGGGCTTCGCCGCCCGGCACGGCATCGACCGGGCCGTCTTCCTGGAGCGGATCGCGCCCCGGATGACCCGGCGGGAGCAGCTGCGCCTGCGGGAGTCGACGGTCGCCGCCGGCGGGGCGGCGGTCGACCTGGCCGGGATGCCGCTGACCCGGCTCGCCTCGTACGTGCTCGGGCTGCCGGTGCCGGAGCGGGTGCGGCGCCGCGCGGAGCTGACCGGGGCGCTGCGGGCGGCCGCCGACCGGGCGGCGGGCGGGCAGCGGGGCACCTGGGGCCGGGTGGCCGCGGTGCTGGACGACAGCTTCTCGACCTACGCCTCGGGGCACAAGCGCCGGCGGCCGCTGGCGGTGGCCCTGGCCTGCCACTTCCTGCTGGAGTCGCTGGCCGATACGTACACGGCGCTGTGGACCTCGGGCCGCGGGGACGCGCTGCTGGCCCGGCCCGCCGGCCCGACCCCGCTGGGGCGGCGGATCCTGGACGCGCTGGACACCGCGCCCGAGCGGCTGCTGATCGTCTCCGACGGGTGGGACAACGCCCCGCCGGGGCTGGCCGGCGAGGTGCTGCGGGTCTGGCGCACCCGGCTGGACCCGGACCGCCGGACCAGCGTGGTCCACCTCAACCCGGTGTTCGACGCGGCCGACCTCGACGTGCGCCGGCTGGCGCCGAGCGTGCCCACCGCGGGCCTGCGGGACGCCGAGGACCTGCCCGCGCTGGTCGAGATCGCGCAGTTCGCCGAGGGCCGGACCGGCCTGGCCGAGCTCACCGCCCACCTCGACGCCCGGATCGCCCGTTTCCTGGCCGAGCCGATCCCCCGGGGGACGCGATGACCACCACCCGACCCGCCGTGCCGGCCCGGCTCGACCTGACCGGGCTGGCCGTCCGCCCGTCCCAGGTGTGGGGTGCGGTGCGGCTGGTCCCGCTGGTGCGCGCCGAGCCCGTCGAGGGCCTGCGGCTGCACCGGCTGGCCGCCGGCCCCGAGGCCGGGGCGGACGCTGAGGCCGACGGTGGACTCCGGTACGTGCCGCACGGGTTCGTCGCCGACTGGGCCGAGGACGGCGCGGTCGCGGCGGCGTACGGCACCCAGCTCGCCGAGCGCGCGGACGCCCTGCCGGAGCGGATGGCGCTGGGCCTGCCCGCCCGGGGCGGGCGCCGTGGCGTGCGGGCCCGGCTGCGGTTCCTGCCGCAGCACCTCGCGGTGGACGGCTACCTGGCCCGGCACCTCGGCGGCCCGCCGATCGCCTGGGAGCAGTGGTCGCAGCGGGCGATCCGGCACGGTCTGCCGCCGCGCGCGGAGGAGGCCTACCTCGGCGCCGAGGTGCGCGGACTGGCCGACGCCCTGCGGGTGTTCGAGATCCACCAGGGCCAGTGCGGCCTGATGGTGTTCGCCGCCGACGCGCTGGCCGGCGCCTTCGTGGTGCCGCACCCGGACGACTATCGGGCGCTGCACCCGACCCTGGTCCAGGACCTGTTCGGGGAGCTGATCCACCACTACGCCACGCTGATGGCGCCGGTGCCCGAGTACCGGGCCCGGATCCCCGGCGCCGGCATCCGCTCGCTCGCCGACCTGCGGGCCGCGGCCGACGGGGCGGAGGCGGACTGGGCCCGGTTCCACGAAGAGGTGCAGGCCGCCGGTCTGCTCGACCCCGGCTACCGGGTGCGGCAGTTGCACCGGCTGGGCCGGTTCACGCTGTCCCGGCTGCTGCCGCCGTTCGTCCCCAAGCAGGAGAACCACCTGGGCGAGGCGATCACCGGACCGGACGGCCGGATCGCCTACCTGAAGACCTTCCGGCTGTCCGAGAGCCAGGTGCGGCGCGGGCACCTGCTCGACCGGCTCGCCGCCCACGACTGGCACCTGGCCCGCACCGCCGCCGAACTCGGCACCACCGAGGAGCAGTTGGGCATCCGACTGGAGTCGGCCGGCTTCGGGTCACTGCTCCGGCAGGACGTCCTGGACGGCTACCGGCGCCGCGCGGCCCGCTGAGCGACCGGGCTCAGCGCAGCACCTCCAGGCTGTGGCAGGTCCAGCTGAGCCGGGACGGGCCGCCGGCGCTCGGCACCGGGTGGTAGACGCCGTCGGAGACCGACATGTTGACGATCAGGAAGGCGCGCCAGGACGAGCCGACCCCGCGCCGGTCGGAGTAGACCAGCCGGTCGGCGACGTACCAGTCGACCGAGCGGGAGCCGAACTCGGTGCGCAGCGTCACCGTCGAGCCGGGGGCGATCTGCGAGGGCGGCCCGAGCCAGTACCGGTAGCCGCCCCGGACGTGGTTGGACAGCTCCAGGGTGCTGGGGTTGTCGGGGTGGTACTCGAACACGTCGATCTCGTTGCCGCCCGAGCGCCAGGTCCAGATCGCGGGCCAGGCGCCGAGGCCGGTGGGCAGGGTGACCCGGGCGCGCAGCGCGTCGCCGGTGCGCAGCTGGAAGCCGTCCGGGCTGCCCTCGGTGGTGAGCAGGTCGCAGTCCCAGAGGTCGTCGGAGGTGCGCCGGGTGGCGGCGAACACCCCGCCCTGGATCGGACGCGGCGTCAGGTGGTCCAGCTTGTGGTCACCGCGGTTGGTCGGGCCCATGCCCGGGTACGCGCTGCTCCGCCCGGCCACCCACTGGCGGGTGGAGGTGAAGTCCGCGGTGAAGACCGTGCGACGGACGTCCACGGCCAGCTCGGGGCGCCCCTGCGGGCGCCGGCGTCGATCCCACCAGGACACTACGGCATGCCACCAGCTCACCACGGCACTCTCCTGACGCTCCGACCGGACGGAACGGTTCCGCTCACGTCCCGCCATCTGGAGTACCCGGCCTGGCGCGCTGTATGCGAATCAGTAGCCGTCCGTTGACGCTCCGCGACCGGTGTCGAAGCCGCCGTAGCCGCCGTCGTGGTACAGCAGCGGCGTGCCGCCGTCCGCGCCCGCGGCGAGCACCTCGCCGACCACCAGCAGGTGGTCCCCGACGGGTTGGCGCAGCACCGGCCGGGCCGTCAGCCAGGCCACCACGCCGTCCAGCCGCGGGACCCCGCGCTCGTCCGTCCGCCAGTGGGTGCCGGCGAAGCGGTCGGTGCCGCTGCGGGCGAAGCGCCGGGCCAGCTCCTCCTGGTCGCGGTGGAGCAGGTGGGCGGTGAATGCCTCGGCGGCCAGCACGGCCGGCCCGGCGGAGGCGGTGGCGGAGAGGTAGAAGGAGACCAGGGCCGGCTCCAGGCTGGCCGCGGCGAAGGAGGTGGCGGTGAAGCCGGCCGGGCCGGGCACGGTGATCACCGCAACGCCGGCCGGATGGCGCCGCAGGGTGCGGCGGAGCAGGTCGGCGGGCGGCACGGCGGCGGGGCCGTCGGGGCGGCGGCCATCGGCACGGCGGTCGTCGACTGCGGTCACGGTCGGATTCCTTCCGGTACGGCGGACACGTCCATACGACGGGCACGGCGGCGCACGGGCGCCGGGCACCCCCGTACAGCTGAGCTGTCCGCCGGAGGAGCATCTTCCTCCTCAGCTGACGATCAGTCATCAGTCCGGCGCGGATTGGCGGCACCGACCTGGCCGCCACCCCGACCCGATCGGGACGCGGAGGTCGGGCGGACTACCCGGACACAGCACGGCGGCCGCCCCGGCACCTGGCCGGGGCGGCCGCCTGGGGCCCGCCGTCGCTCCCGCCGTCAGTACCGCAGCACCGCGGCGATCCGGTCGTGGTCGGCGAGACTGTCGGCCGGGCGGAAGACCACCTCGGACCGGCTGTCCAGCGCGGCCTCGACCAGTTCGTCGACGATGTCCTCGCGCACGCCCTGCTCCCAGGCGCCCGGGCCCGGCTCGCCCTCCACCGGGGCCAGGTGTCCGTCCGCCAGGCGCACCGTGGCCTGGAAGGTCTCCTCCACCGCCAGCACCTCGACCCGGCCCTCCCGGACCGCCTCCCACACCTCGTCCAGCCCGGCCGCGAAGAGCTTGCGCCCGCGCGCCTCGTCGAGCAGCTTGCCGAGCCGCCTGCCCTGCTCGGCCGCCAGCTGCTCGGCGGCCGGCGCCAGCTCCTGGAGCAGCACCCGGGCGGGCCCGTCCACCAGCCCGCCCTTGCGCAGGGTGCCGGAGGCGGCGCGGGCCGCGCTGCCGACCTCCTCCAGCAGGCCGACCGCCTGGGCGAGGCCGACCAGCAGGAACGGCCGGGCCTCGGCGGACAGCACGGCGGCCAGCGCGGTGTCGACCGTGCGCAGGAAGCGCCGGGTCTCCTCGTCGCTGAAGGTGCTGGGCTGGTCTCCGACCCGCTCCTGCCGCTCGGGGTCGAAGTCCAGCGGCTCGGGTTCGAGCGGGAAGCCGTGGGTGCGGTCCTCGGTCAGCGACTCGCCGACGCCGCTCCACAGGGTGGCCCGGTCGGCGGCCACCGCGAGCACCCAGTACGGCCGGGTCTGGGCCCGGGCCGCGACCAGGTTGCGGGTGAGGTAGGTGTCGCTCAGCACCACCCGCTCGGGCACCGACCGGGGCAGCGACCACACCTGGTGCTCCCGGGCGGTGGCGAGCAGCACCAGACCGTCCAGCGAGTGCCGCAGGTCCACCTCGGCGGCGGCCTTCTCCAGCCGGGCCAGCAGGTCGATCCGCTCCTGCCGGGACACCTGCGGGTCCGCCTCGACCCGGCGGGCGGCCTCGGCGAGCACGTTGCGCAGCCGTACCGCGTCCTGGGCGTTGTCCGGTTCGCGGCGGTGCGTCGGCATGGTGAGCGACACCGCCGGATAGGGCCGCGGCGCCCGGAGTTCACGGAGGACGGCGGCGGTCAGTGCGTCGGTTTCCATGGGGCCTTCCTGGTCGGTCGCCTGAGGGGCGCGGCGGAGCGCGCCGCCGGCCGCGCTGCTGCCTGGCCGCCGCCGGCCGATCCGCCCACCCCGACGAGCCTGGCACAGCACGGCGGACGCTGCCCGTCGGCCGCGCCGGGGAGGCCGTACGCGGCACGGCGGCCACCGGGGCGACGCGCCACGGGAAGGCCCGCGCCGGGCGCCCACGGGCACCTGGCACGGGCGCCCGGCGCGGGGAGCCGGTCAGAAGCCGGTGTCGTAGGTGTAGTGCTTGGTGTGGTCGAGCATGTCGGCCGGGGTGGTGTCGTTCCACGGCTTCATGCTGTCGTTGAGGTCCACCACGTCCGGGGTGCCGCCGGTGGGCAGGTAGCCCTGGGTGGGGTGGCGGCGCTGCCACTCGGCCCAGAGTTTGTCGATGAAACAGTGGTGCAGCCAGAACACCGGGTCGTTCGGCGACATGCCGGTGCTCATCATGCCGCCGACCCAGACGTGCACCCGGTTGTGCAGGTTGACCCCGCGCCAGCCCTCCAGCTGGTTGCGGAAGCCGTCCGAGGAGCTGTTCCACGGGGCCGCGTCGTAGGTGGTGACGGCGAGCACGGACTCCACCTCGGCCCGGGTGGGCAGCTGGGCCACGCCGGTGCCCAGCGAGCGGCGCAGGAAGTCCCGGCTGTCGGGGCGCACCCCGAGGGTCCACCGGCCGGTGCCGCCGGCGAACGGGCCGGTGGTCACCTGGCCGTCGCGGGCGCGGCCGTTGCCGCCCATCAGGTCGGAGCCCCACAGGCTCGCGGTGGTGGTGCGGTCCGCGGTCCAGTCCCAGTACGGCAGGTTGACGGCCGGGTTGACGCGCTGGAGGTCCTGCTCGAACTGGAGCAGGAAGCGGCGGTGCCAGGGCAGGAAGGACGGCGAGCGGTGGCCGGTCCGCTCGCCGCGGTCGGTGTCGGAGACGATGAACTGGTTGTGGGTGCTCACGTAGGCGTCGTAGCGCCCGAGGCGCTTGAGCTCGAGCACGGCGTCGACGAAGTCGCGCTTCTCCGCGGCGGTCAGGGCTGACTGGTTCTTGCGTACTGCCATGGTCGTCCTCCGGTTCGGTGCAGGGATGGTGGGGGTCGGTCAGCCGAGCGCGAGCGGGACCAGCTGGGCACCCTGCAGGTCGTCGACGGCCGCGCGGGCCAGCGCCCGCGGGGTCTGGTGGGTCTGGTAGTGGTTGATCACGCTGATCCAGGTGCCGTCGGCGTTGCGCATCATGTGCAGCTCGCGGCGGTCTATCTGCACCCGGTAGCCGGTGTCGTGGTGGTGGCCGCCCGCGGCGGCGGGCGCGCCGGCGGTCGGGGCGCCCTGGATCCGGCGGCCGCGGTAGGTCTCGTCGAAGTGGTCGCCGGCCCCCGGGTCGGCGGCCGAGGCCGGGCTGTCGGCGGGGCCGGTGGCGCCGAGCACCACGGCGCCGACGGCGGCGGTCAGCGCGACGCCGGCGCCCTGGAGCATCCGGCGGCGGGTCAGTTCGGTTCCTGAGTGGCCGTTTTCGGACATGGCTGAGTCCCCCCTGGGAGAGAAGTGAGGAATGGGTGGACGGTCGTCACACCGCCACCTCATGCTTTCAAGATCGCGGAGGGTCCGGAACGGCCGATCGGCGGGGGTCGAGGGGATGATCGCATTTTCGGACATCCCGTCACAGATGTTGCATCTTGCACCAACTCAGGAACCACGGCTCCACCCCTGCACCGGCGGCAACCTGGCGAAGATCTTCCGGCCGCCACGGCGTGTCGACGGAAGATCTTTTGCCGAAGCCGAATCCTGTGGTCCGCTTCACGGTCCGAGGTTGGCGCATTGCGGTGGCCTGATCCGACGTCATATTACTTTCGGGTAATCTCTGGCCGTCCGGCGGGTGAACCACCTGCCATCTCTTGAAGGAACAGCACGTGCTCCGTCACCGGCCCAGCCGCCCCGGCCGTCTCACCCGCTCCGCGATGGCCGTAACCGCCGCCTCCGCGCTCCTGGCCGCCCTGCCCGCCGCGCCGGCCCTCGCGGCGCCCGCGCCCGCCACCTCCTCGACCCCGCACCTGGACGCGATCGAGCAGACCCTGCGTCAGGTCTCCCCCGGGCTGGAGGGATCCGTCTGGCAGCGCACCGAGGGCAACAGCTTCACCACCCCCGCCGACGACCCGGCCGGCTGGCTGCTGCAGACCCCGGGCTGCTGGGGCGACGCCACCTGCGCCGACCGCCCCGGCACCCGGAAGCTGCTCGACCGGATGACCGCGGACATCGCCGCGGCCACCCGTACCGTCGACGTCTCGACCCTCGCGCCGTTCCCGAACGGCGGCTTCGAGGACGCGCTGGTGGCCGGCCTCAAGGCCTCGGTCGCAGCCGGGAACCACCTCCAGGTCCGGATCCTGGTCGGCGCGGCCCCGCTCTACAACATCAACGTGCTGCCGACCGCCTACCGCGACGAGCTGGTCGGCAGGCTCGGCGCCGCCGCCGGCGGCGTCACGCTGACCGTCGCCTCGATGACCACCTCCCGCACGGCGTTCTCCTGGAACCACTCCAAGCTGGTCGTGGTCGACGGCCGGAGCGTGATCACCGGGGGCATCAACGGCTGGAAGGACGACTACCTGGACACCCGGCACCCGGTCACCGACGTCGACCTCGCCCTGAACGGCCCGGCCGCCGGCACGGCCGGGCGCTACCTGGACACCCTGTGGGACTGGACCTGCCGGAACACCGGCCTGTTCGGCAACGCCTGGTTCGCCGCCTCGAACGGCTCGGCGTGCCGCCCCTCGCTGGAGCGCGACCTCAACCCGGCCGCCGCGCCCGCGACCGGCGACGTCCCGGTGATCGCGGTCGGCGGCCTCGGGGTGGGCATCAAGGACAAGGACCCGTCCTCCGCCTACCGGCCCACGCCGGTCTCCGCCCCCGACACCCGGTGCGGCCCGGTCAACCTGCACGACAACACCAACGCCGACCGCGACTACGAGACCGTCAACCCGGAGGAGAACGCGCTGCGGGCCCTGATCGGGAGCGCCGGCAGCCACATCGAGATCTCCCAGCAGGACGTCAACGGGACCTGCCCGCCGCTGACCCGCTACGACCTGCGGCTGTACGACCTGCTGGCCGGCAAGCTCGCCGCCGGGGTCAAGGTCCGGATCGTGGTGAGCGACCCGGCCAACCGCGGCGCGGTCGGCAGCGGCGGCTACTCGCAGATCAAGTCGCTGGCCGAGATCTCCGACACCCTGCGCACCAGGCTGACCGCGCTCAACGGCGGCGACGCGCCCAAGGCCAGGGCCGCGCTGTGCCAGAACCTCCAGCTGGCCCCGTTCCGCTCCTCCGCCGCCACCACCTGGGCGGACGGGCACCCGTACGCGCTGCACCACAAGCTGGTCTCGGTGGACGGCTCGGCGTTCTACCTCGGCTCGAAGAACCTCTATCCCGCCTGGCTGCAGGACTTCGGCTACGTGGTCGAGGACGGCCGCGCCGCCGCCCAGCTCGACCGCGACCTGCTCGCCCCGGAGTGGCAGTACTCGCAGGCCGCCGCGACGGTCGACTGGACCAAGGGGCTGTGCCAGGCCTGACCCCGCTCCTCCGGGTGGCCCCCGCCCAGGGGCCGCCCGGACGGCCCGCACGACCGTGCCGAAACAGGCGCCGGAGGCCGGTATTCCACCCGAACGGCGGAGTATCCGGCCCGGTACCAGCACTGTTCGAGCCGTGCGCGGCAGCATGGGGTTCATGACACACGACACCGCACCCAGCGAGTTCAAGACGTATACACACGGTCAGCACATCAGAGTGACCGACCGCTCCTGCGCGCCGGACGGACCGGCCGAGGAGAGCGCGACCGCCCAGCTCGGCGACGCCGACCTGGGCCTGCTCGACGACGGGGCCTGGGACGACGTCATCACCCGCTCCGTCAACTGAACCGCGGCCCGGCGGGTCGCACCCGCACTCAGTGCGGCTCGCCGAGCGGGACCCCCAGCGCGACCAGCCCGGCGAGGAACAGCTCCACCCCGACCGCGGCGAGCAGCAGGCCGAGCAGCCGGGACAGCACCTCCAGGGTGGTCTGGTGGGTCCGCCGGAGCACCGGGGCGAGCAGCGCCACACAGGCCAGGTCGATCGCGACCACCGCCGTGTAGGCCACCGCGATGGTGGTGTTCCAGCCCAGCCCGTTGTCACCGATGGTCTCCACCAGGATGGCGGTCATCGCCAGCGGGCTCGCCACGAACGGGAGCAGCAGCTCCCGGACCCCCTCGGCGAGCGGGTTGCCGAGCGTCTCCGAGTCGTCGCCGGCCCCCAGGTGCAGGCCCAGGACCAGGCCGATCGCGTACACCGTGAAGATCAGACCGCCGGCCAGCTTGAGCGATTCGTCGCCGATGTGGAAGAAGTCGGTGAGGAACTCCGCCGTGTAGGCCACGGCGATCCCCAGCACAGCGGCGATCGCCGAACTGACCGCCGCGACCCGGATCAGCTCCCGGGAGGTACGGCTGCGCGCCAGGTGCCCGAAGGCGAGCAGCACCTTCGGCGGCCCGACCACGGCGAAGAAGGTGATGAAGGCGGAACTCAGGTTGAAAGGAGCCACCGCCCCATCCTGGCCCGCGGCACGCCGGGTACCCCGCAGGCCACACGGCCCGGACCCGGGCGGACCCCCGGGCGGGTGCCGGCGCTACCCTTGTGGCCCATGGCACTCGGCACCGCACTGTGGTCCTTCGCCCTGGTCGTCGGACTCCTCACGCTCACGCCCGGACTGGACACCGCGCTGATCCTGCGCACCGCCGCGCTCGGCCGGCGCCGGCGCGCCTGGGGGGTGGTGCTGGGCATCCAGACCGGCACCTTCGCCTGGGGCACCCTCACCTCGCTCGGGGTCACCGCCCTGCTGACCGCCTCCCAGCTCGGCTACCAGGCACTGCGCTGGGCCGGCGCGGGCTACCTGCTGTGGATGGGCGCCCGGATGCTCCGGGACACCTGGCGCCGCGGGCCCGGTCCGGCGGAGGCCGAGGAACCCGAGCTCCCGGCCGGGCGGGACAGCCTGCGGGAAGGCTGGCGCCAGGGCACCCTGACCAACCTGCTCAACCCCAAGGTGGGAGTGTTCTACGTCGCCGTGCTCCCGCAGTTCATCCCCGCCGGCGCCCCGCACCTGGCCACCGGCGAGCTGCTCACCTCCGTGCACCTGCTGCTCGGCCTGCTCTGGTCGGGCGTGCTGGTGGGCTTCGCCCAGGCGCTGCGGGGCTGGCTGCGCCGCCCGTCCGCGCGCCGCACGCTCGACCGGGTCACCGGCACGGTGATCGCCGGGTTCGGGCTGCGGCTGGCCCTGGAAGGCTGACCGGCCGGGCCCGCGGGCCCGCGCGGCCACCGGGACGCGGCGGTCGGGGAGAATGGCCGGCATGAGCCGACGTACCACCAAGCGCCCGAAGACCGCCCGGCCCGAGGCGGCGCCGTTCAGCGACTCCTCCCCCTGTCCGTGCGGGCTGCCGGCCTCCTACGGCGAGTGTTGCGGCCGGCTGCACCGGGGCGCGGCCGAGGCCGTGACGGCGGAGCAGCTGATGCGGTCGCGGTTCAGCGCCTTCGCCGTCCGGGACGCGGGCTACCTGCTGCGCAGCTGGGACCCGGCGACCCGGCCGGCCGAGCTGGAGCTCGGGCCGCAGCCGCGCTGGGTGCGGCTGGAGATCCTGGGCGGCACGGACGGCGGGGCGTTCCACACCGAGGGGACGGTCGCCTTCCGGGCGCACTTCACCGAACGGGGCCGGGCCGGTTCGATGACCGAGCACAGCCGCTTCCGGCGGCACGAGGGCCGCTGGGTGTACCTGGACGCGCTGCCGGAGGACTGACGGCCGGTCACCCCGGCCCGCGCGAGGGCGGGCCGGGGTGACCGGCTCCTGGTCTAGAGTCCGCCGTTGACCACGGCGCTGCTGACCGCGCCGGACTCCACGTTCCACTTGGCGAGCAGTTTGTCGTACTCGCCGTTGCGGATCAGCTGGTCCAGCGCCTTCGAGACGACGTAACGCAGGTCGGCGCTCTCCTTGTTGACGGTGATCCCGTACGGGCCGGGCTGCAGGTAGCCGCCCGCCAGTTGGAAGCGGCCGCCGCGGTCGGCGGACTTGGTGTTGTACTCGGCCACCGGGTAGTCGTTCAGGTCGGCGGCGGCCGTGCCCGCGGCCACCTCCGCGAGTGCCTTGTCGTCGGTGTCGAGCGAGTGGATCTGCAGCGGCTTGCCGAGCTTGGTGCAGGCCGCCGTCTGGCGCTGCGCGAGCTCGTCCTGGACGGTGCCGCGCTGGACGGCGACGGTGCGCCCGCAGAGGCTGTCCAGGTTGTTGATGCCCAGCGGGTTGCCGGTACGCACCAGGATCGAGGTGCCGGTCATGAAGTAGTCGATGAAGTCGACGCCCGGGTTCTTCTGCCGGCCGTACTCGTCGGTGCCGTCCTGGCGCTGCTTGGTGTCGATGACGGCCGACATCGCCAGGTCGACCTCCTTGGCCTGGACCGCCGGGATCACCTTCTCGAAGGGCATGTCCACGAAGGTGACCTTCAGGCCGAGGTACCTGCCGATGGCGGCGGCGAGTTCCGGGTCGATCCCGGCCGGGTTGCCGTCGGCGCCCTTGAAGTCCACCGGGGCGTAGTTGAGGTTCGAGGCGATGCGCAGCAGCCCGGCCTTCTTGATCTGCTCCGGGATGCGGGCCCGCAGGCCGCTCTGGCCGCCGCCGGGGCCGACCTCGGCGGAGGCGCAGCCGGACAGCAGCAGGCCGCCCGCTCCGAGGGCGGCGAGGAGTCGTGAGGGTGTGCGGGAGTCGTCGAGCATGGTGGTGCCGCTTCCTGAGGGAGGGAAGGAGGTGAGGGGGGAATCGCGCCGCCGGGGCTGCCTGGGTGCGCAGCGCGGACCTCGTCCGTCGCCCCTGGGCCGCTGCGGGGATGGGCGGACGGCCGGCCGGCGGGGGCCCGCCGTCGGGGACGGAGCCTGGCCCTCCCGCCGGGGCCGGCCGGAGCGGCCACCGGGGTCGGGCCGTATCGGCGGAAACCGGGGCAGGTCGGGCTACCGGCGTTCTGTCGGGCCCCACTCTGGGGCATCGCCGACCGGTCGGGGAACTGTCGGTACCGACAAGGCGGGCGCCGCCCGGGGGCCGCGGGGCGTACGAAACGCCGGGCCGGCGGCGGTCCGTGCGGCGTGGCCCGCCGGGTCAGCCGGTCGCCAGCCGGGCCCGCAGGCGTTCGTCCGGGCGGCCCTGCTCGGTCGCGAGTTCCAGGGCCCGGCGCCAGTGCTCGGTGGCCGTCTCACGCCGGCCGCGCTCGTCCAGGACCGTGCCCATGAACTCCGCGAAGTCGAACTCCACGTGCGCGCTGCCCTGTTCGCGCCCGAGCGCGCGCAACTCGTGGATCCGGTCGATCGCCTCGTCGTAGCGGCCGAGCCGGTGCAGGATCTGCGCGTAGGTCTTGGTCGACACCACCAGGTACGGGTCGGAGCTGCGGCCCGCCAGCAGGCCCATCGACTCCTCGGCGTACGGCAGCGCGGTGGCCGGATCGCCGGACTTGGCCCAGGCGTTGGCCAGGTTGTTCAGCGCCTGGGCCAGCAGCCGCGGGTCCTCGCCCGCGCGGGCGGAGGCCACGATCGCCTCGGAGTCCGGGATCGCCTCCGCCGCCCGGCCCGACCGGACCAGCACGCTGGAGCGCAGCGCCCGGAAGCGGTGCAGCAGCATCGCCCGGTCGGCGGGCCCGGCCAGCAGGCTGGCCCGTTCGGACTGGCCGAGCGCCTCGTCGAACCGGCCCAGCCAGGCCAGCGCCAGGCTGTGGTTGGAGTGCAGGTGCGGCCAGCGTTCGGCGTCGCCCGCCGCGCCGGCCGCGGCCAGCGCCGCGCGGGCCGTCTCCTCCCACGGGCGGAACAGGCCGACGTCGTTGTAGAGGAACCCGGCGTTCTCCACCAGCCGGCAGGCCCGCTCGTACTGCTCCCCGGACTCCCCGGCGGCCAGGACCAGCTGCCGGACGGCCGGCTCCTCCCGGCGGAACCACGCGTGCACCGCCGCCGGGCCGTCGAAGGAGGGCACGGCGGTGACGGGCACGGCCGGGTGGTGCAGCCGGTGCCAGGCGCGGATCCGGCCGACCGCCGCGGCGGTCGCGGCCAGGTAGTGGTCGAGCAGCCGGACGGTGGCGAGCTGCCGCTGCGCGCCGTCGAGCTCCTCCTCGGCCAGCCGGCGGCAGTACAGCCGGACCAGGTCGTGCGCCTGGAAGCACCCCGGGCCGGTCTCCTGGAGCAAGTGCAGGCCGGCGAGCGCGGCCAGCGCACCCCGGCCGGCGCCGGGCGGGCGGTCGAGCAGGGCGGCGGCCGCGTACGCGTCGATCTCCGCCCCCGGGTGCAGCGCGAGCAGCGGCAGCAACCGGGACGCCGGCTCCGGCAGATGACGCCGGCTGAGGCCCAACTCCCGCTCCACGCCCAGCCGGTCGGGCCCGCCGAACGCGGCCAGCCGGACCTGCTCGTCCTCCAGCTCGCCGACCAGGTCGGCGACCGACCAGGCGGGGCGGGCCACCAACCGGGCGAGCGCGATCGCGAGGGCCAGCGGCAGGTGGTCGCAGAGCTCGGCCAGCCGGCGCGAGGCGCGGGTGTCCTCCAGCGCCCGGCGGTCGCCGAGGCGCAGCCGCAGCAGCTCGTGGGCCGTGGTGGTGGTGAACACCCCGACCGGGTGGAAGGCGGCCTCCCTGGTAACGACCAGCTCGGTCAGCGCGTCGCGGCTGCAGACCACCGTCATCGCGGGGCCGGCCTCCGGCAGGAACGGTTCGGCGTCGGCCGGGCGCGCCACGTTGTCCAGCACCACCAGCAGGCGCCGCGCGCGCAGCTGCTCCCGGAACAGCTCGGCGCGGGCGGCGGTGTCGGCCGGGACCGCCTGGTCCGGTACGCCGAGGGCGCGCAGGAAGCCGTGCGCCACGTCGCCGGGGTCGGCCGGCCCCTGCGGGCCGAAACCCTGGAGATCGCCGTACAGCTGACCGTCCGGGAACCGGTCGGCGGCGGCGTGCGCCCAGCGGACCACCAGGGTGGTCTTGCCGCTGCCGGCCGGCCCGGCGACCACCACCGGGCCGGGAGCGGCGGCTCCGGCGAGCTCGTCCAGCCGGGCCCACTCCTGCCGACGCTCGACGAAGCCCGCGAGCGGGCGGGGCAGGGTTCGCGGCGGCGTCGGGCGGGCCCCATCGGTGGTGGGGACGATGGTGGGTGTCGGGGTGGCGGCCGGGGGGTCGAGGGACGGGTCGGCGCACAGGATCCGCTCGTACAGGCGGGCCAGAGTCGGGCCGGGGGCGACGCCCAGGTCGGCGTCCAGCCGCCGGCGCACGTCCTGGAAGACCGCGATGGCCTCGGCCTGGCGGCCGCAGCGGTAGAGGGCCAGCATCGACAGCTCGCGCAGCCGCTCGCGCAGCGGGTGGGCGGCCGTGAGCTCGGCCAGGCCCGCGACCAGCTCGGCGTGCCGGCCGAGATCCAGGCCGAGTTCGGCGCGCTGCTGCTCCGCGTCGACGATCCGCTCGGCCAGGCGCTCGCGGTGGCGCTCGGCGTACCGGCCCGGCAGGCCCGCCAACGGGGCGCCGGTGGGCAGCGCCAGGGCCTCGGCGAGCAGGGTCTCGGCCCGCGCCGGCCGCCCCGCCGTCCGGGCCTGCGCGGCCTCGCGCAGCAGGTGCTCGAACCGGACGCCGTCCACGCTCCCGGGCGGTATGCACAGCAGGTAGCCGCCGTCGGACCAGACCAGCGGCCCCGCCGCACCAGCCGGGGCACCGAGGGTGCGGCGCAGCCTGGAGACGTAGCCGCGCAGCGTGGCGACGGCCGCTGCGGGCAGCTGCTCGCCCCAGACGGCGTCCAGCAGCACCTCGAGGCCGACCGGGCGGCCCGGGTCGAGGAGCAGCGCGGCCAGGACGACCTGCTGCTGCGGGCGGCCTGCGGCCAGCTGCACGGGCCCGCGCCAGGCCCGCACCGGGCCGAGCAGCGAGAACCGCAGCTCGTCGTCCACCGGATCCGGCATCCGCCACCCCACCCGAGCTGAAGGAACGTTCCCGGCGATTATTCCAGCCCCGGTGGGGGGTGGGGCGCGCGGGCCTTGCGGGGACGGGGGCGGGGTGGGCAGGCGCGTTGGCGGGTGCGGGGCCCGGGGGTGCTGACTCGCGCAGTTCCCCGCGCCCCTGAAGAGCTACTGCCGGGGGGCTGGCGTGGGGGCGGCAATCGGGTGGCCATCGAAGGGCAATCGTGCGCGACGACAATGCGTCCCGCCGTCCGCCCCGCGCTCGGTGGCGGGCCCGTGCGGCCCGGACCGGGTGGCCGGACGGCTCCCGCCCGGCGGGCTCCCCCGCTGCCGGCCGCCTTCAGAAAGGACCTCGCCATGCGCCTCGTGGCCCCCGCCACCGACCCTGCCGCCGTCCCGTCCCCCGCCGGGCGGCTCGCCGCCCGGGCCGGCTCCGCCCTCTCCGCCGCCCTGCTGGTCGCCCTCGCGGGCGCCGCCGCCCTTCCGGCCGCGGGCGCCGGCGTCGCCGTCCTGGCGGGCGGCGAGGCCCCGCCGGTGCCGGGCAACACCCACGTGTCGACCTGGAACAAGGGCCTCAACTAGGCACCGGCGGAACGACCCTGCGCGGGCACCTTCCGGCCGACCGGCCGGGTGGTGCCCGCGTTCGCGTCGGCGTCCGCGCGGGTGCGTCCGGCGCCGGGTCCGGCTGCCGTAACGGCCGCCACGGTCTCGTGGTCCGCGCCCTCCCGGAGGTATCGTGCGCACGACACGCTCCGGACGACCGAGGGAGGAGCCGTGGGGTCGACCGCCACCACCGCGCTGATTCCACTGGTGCTGCTGCTCGCGTCGGTGCTCTGGGTGTACCAGGACGCCTCGGCGCACGACGACCGCGGAGCGTCCGTCCGGTTCTCGGCCGGTTCGGTCGAGGTGAGCGGGCCCGCGGTCTGGGCGGTGGGCTGCCTGTGCCTGTGGGTCGTCTTCATGCCGCTCTACCTGGTCTGCCGGCGGCAGGCAGGCTGAGCGGGAGGGACCGCAAGCCGCCCGGCTACAGGGACTTCGCGGCGTCGCGGATCACGTCCAGCACGAAGTCCGGGTGGGAGAGCATCGGGACGTGGCTGCTGTCGACGTCGTAGGTCTTGGCGCCCATCCGGTCGGCGGCGAAGCGCTCCAGGTCCGGGTTCACGGTGCGGTCCTGGTTGGCGACGATGTACCAGCTGGGCTTGGTGCGCCAGGCGGTGCCGGGCACCTGCTGGTCGAACAGGTCCGCGGTGGGCACCGCACCGGTGGCCAGCACGAGCTTCTGCTCCGCCGCCGGCAGGTCGCCGCAGAAGTCCGGTACGCCCGAGGGCTTGAGCCACAGCCGCCCGTCGGCGACCTCGAGGTGCTGGAAGACGGGCGTGGGATCGAACTGTGCCTGGTGCTGCTGCGAGGTCTCGTTCTCGTCCGGGGCCAGCGCGGCGATGTAGACCAGCGCGCCGACCCGGTCGTGGGTGCCCGCCTTGGTGATCAGGGTGCCGCCGTAGGAGTGGCCGACGAGCACGAGCGGCCCGGGCACGTGGTTGAGCGTGAAGGTGACGCACGCGACGTCGCTCTCCAGGGAGTTGAGGCCGTGCTGCGAGGCGAAGACCTCGTGGCCCTCGGCCTGGAGGGCCGGGATCAGCTTGTTGAAGCACGATCCGTCGGCCCAGAGCCCGTGGGCGAATACGATGCCGGGCTTGCCCGCCATGTCGGTACCTCCTGCGTGAAGTCCTGCACGATGCGTTGCTCGAACTCCCCCCGGCGGCCGGGAGCGGCCGAGCCCGATCGTCCCGTAGTCCGTGCGTCCCGGCCCCGCGACGCCCCACGGCCGGACGGTTCCGTGACCCGTTCGGCGGCACCGGGGGCGCGCGTCGTCCGATCGACCTCCACCCCGTCCGGCCGTGCTGTCGGAGGCGGCTGACAGGATGCCAGAACACGGAGCCGGAAGAGAGAAGGAATCGATGACCCTGACGCACCACCCCCGCAGGGCCCCGCGCGGCGCGGCCGCCGCGATCGCCGCGACCCTGCTGCTCGCCGCCCTGGCCGGCTGCTCGGACGACAAGGAGACGATGGCCTCCTGGGCCCAGAAGGGCGGCAAGGACCAGACGGTGACCATCGCCCAGGACGTGAAGACCGTGATCCAGGAGTCCGAGCCGTCGTCCCGGTCGGCCGACCACTGCCGCCAGGTGCTCGCCGACGTGAAGGCGGCGAGGGCGTACCACCCGATGCCGGACCAGGGCACCCGCACCGTCTGGAACGAGTCGCTCGACCGGCTCGACACCGCCGCGACCACCTGCGTGCACAACGCCGAGGCCGGCACCGGCGGCGCCAGCCTCCAGGAGGCGATAGCCGCCGAGACCTCCTACCGCAGCTTCGCGGACAGTTACGGGCGACAGGTCAACGCCAAGCCCTGACGGGCGCCGGGCCCGGCCGGGTGGGCGACGGTCGTCGGGGTGCCGCAGTCAGGTACGGCGGTCACGGACGACGGGCACCACCCGCGCCTAGGATGCACGCATGCCCGCCTACGCCTTGGCTGTCGCCTTCTTCGTGGTCTTCGCCATCGGGGTGCGTCGTGACCGGCGACGGTTCGGGAACGGCGTGCTGCTCGGGCTGTCCGTGCTCTTCCTGGCCGCCGGGATCCTGGGCGAGCTGGCCCAGCTGCCGGACGTGGTCGTCGACACCGCCACGGCGGCGATCCCTGCCGCCGCGGCGCTCGGCCTGCTGGCGGTCGCCCTGTTCCTGCTCGCCAACGGCATCACGATGCTCCGCCAGGAGGGCGGCCGGTTTGCCAATCTGCTCCCCCTCCTGCTCGGCCTCGTCCTGCTCGCGCTCCTCGCCCTCCTTCTCGCCGCCGTCCACATCGACTCCCCGGCGCTGCGCGCCGTGGCGGGCGGCACGCTGCTGGTCGCCGGGTACTTCGGGTTCGTCTTCGTCTGCTTCCTCGGCTACGCCTTCCTGTACGGGCGGGTGACCACCCGTCGGGACGTCGACTTCGTGGTGGTGCTGGGCGCCGGCCTCACCGACGGCGACCAGGTACCGCCGCTGCTGGCGGCCCGATTGGAACGGGCCTGGGGCGTGTACCGGGCCCAGGCGGCCCGCGGCCGGCCGCCGAAGGTGCTGGCCTCCGGCGGCAAGGGCGACGACGAGCGGGTCCCGGAGTCGCAGGCGATGGCCGACCACCTGGCCGCCCTCGGCTGCCCGGCGGACCGGATCGTCCAGGAGGACCGGTCGGTCAGCACCGAGGAGAACCTACGGTTCAGCCGGGTCGTGATGGAGCGGCAGCACGGGCCCGGCTACCGCTGCGTGGTGGTCACCAGCACCTTCCACGTCCTGCGCTCCGCGGTCCTCGCGCGGCGGGCCGGCCTCCCGGGACACGTGCTCGGGGCGCACACCGCGCCGTACTACTGGCCGAGCGCCATCATCCGCGAGTTCGTCGCCGTCCTCGCCCTGTACCCGACCGCCAACGCGGCGGCGGTCGCGGTACTCGGCGCGGTCGGCGCCGTGGTCGGCAGGATCGCCTGATGCTCCGCCGCGCCTGCCACGGAGGCCGGCCCTGGTTCGGCTCCGCAGCCGGCTCAGGTCCGCCCGTAATGCGCGAGGTAGCCCGCGAGCTCGTCGTCCATGGTCTCCTCCCCGTAGCCGTTCAGCGCGCACCACAGGCGGTTCTCCACCCAGAAGCGGTACGCGAACTCCTCGAACGAGGTGGCGCACCGGGCGATCGCCCCGAACCAGTCCACCGGCACGTCCGGTTCGTCCGGGTCGGGCGCGTCCTCGAGGTCGAGCGGCGAGGCCACCACGTAGGCCCCGCCGGTCGGGCGGAGGTAGAGGTACCAGTGCACGCAGTCCTGCTGGTCACGCAGGAAGCGGACCAGGAAGGCGCCGGGCTCCACCGGGCTCGGTATCGGCTCGGAGACGTCCGTCCAGCAGGCCGTGGCCGACACCGCGTCCAGCGCCCGGTGGCTGTTGACGCCGGTCTGGAACGCGACGAAATCAGCGGGCAGGACGATCCCGACGCCCGCCAGCTCCCCGGCAAGGGCATCGAGGTGCCCGGCGAGTTCCGGCACCGCCGGGCCCGTGCCGCCGAGCCACCCGAACCCACCGTCGAACCGGGCCGGGTCCAGCGGCGGCAACGTGTCCGAGGCGTACCACTCGTACGTACCGCGGCACGGCCGATGCGGACCCAGGTCGGTGGCGCACCAGAAGGACTGGAAGACGGGGTTGTGGATCGGCCCGGTGGTGGCGGTCACGGCACTCCTCGCATGCGTTGCTGTGTCACCCGGATCCTGCCGGGCGCCACTGACAGTCCGCGGCGTGGGGCCTGGGACCGCGTTTGAGATCTGCGGCAAGCCGACGGCCTACTGAACGAAGTCCCGCCAGAAGGCGACGGTGGCGCGCGGGTTCCAGGCCTCGGGGTATTCGTGCCCTTCTTCGAACTCATGGCTGATGTACTCGGCAAGATCTTCGCCGTAGTAGATGATGTCCGTGCCCCAGATCGACAGGACCGGGTGACCGTAGGTTCCACGGCCTGCGGGAATGAACCGATGTGCGTACAGCGGCACCAGTTGGGGCACCGCCGCCAGGTGATCTTCTGCCGTAGCCCGGGCGTCTTCTGGTTCAGCGGGGCGCGTGCCCCACGAGGTGTGCCAGTAGCCGCGCACGACGGCCCGTTGTACTCCCTCGATCGGCCATACGAGGTGGGAACGGAGTTCGTCTGCGTTGCCGTTGCGCCAGTCGGGCCAGGGCTTGTCCCAGGTGGCGCCTTCTTCGGGTGGCGAACAGACGGGCAGGCCGGCCGCCAGGAAGGCGCGATGGTCGTCGGAGAACTGGATGCCGTACTCCGACTCGACGCGCTTGAACTCGTCCTCGCTGAGGCCGGGTTCTATGGTGCAGCAGTCGGCCTGTCGCAGGCGGCGGGCGGCTTCGGCCCCGAGACGGGCTCCGTCGATGTCGATCACGGCGGAACAGTAGCCCTTGCCGGAACGGACGGTCAGCTGGGGGTAGTCGGTCTGCAGTGGACAAGCAGGCGCGGACCGGGGCGGGTTGCCGCTCGGCCTCGGGCGAGTCGACGGACCATTACGCCGATCATCGCCCAGCGGATCATGGTCTCGGAGCGAGCCGGGCCGGTCTCGCAGTCCCGGGCCAGGCGCCGGTGGGCGGTGAGCCAGGAGAAGGTCCGCTCTACCGCCCACCGCTTGGGCTGGACCTGGAATCCGCGCTGGTCAGGGTCCTTGCGGACGATCTCCAGGTCGCGGCCGAGGACCGTAGCCGCCCAGTCGACCAGGCGGCCGGCGAAGCATTGGTCGGCCCAGACCTTCTTGACGCTGGGGTGGTCGAGCCTGGTCCACAGCAGCGGCCGTTTCGCGCCGTCGCGGTCCTGGATGCTCGCCGCGACGACGTGGACGGCCAGGACCAGGCCGAGGGTGTCTGTAACGATGAACCGCTTGCGGCCCTTCACCTTCTTACCCGCGTCGAAGCCGCTGGTGGCCGCAGGGACGGTGTCGGCGGTGCGGACGGACTGCGAGTCGATCAGGCCCGCGCCCGGCTCCGCATCGCGGCCATCGGTGTTTCTCCCGTCGACCGCCCTTCGGGCCCACCCGTGCAGGCGGGAGCAACGGCTCCACCAGCGCCCACTGCTCATCCGCCAGGTCCGACGGATACCCGCCCCCAACACCACTCACAGCATGCTCGACGACCCCTTCAGTGACTGGACACGGCAGATCTCAAACGCGGTCCGAGGACTGTCGGTCTCGCCGGCAGCCCGACAAACGCACCCAGGTCGGCCAGCACCAGCCAGGCCGCCTGCCACACCCAGGCGAGCCCCGTCCGGCGCCAACTGCGTACCGCAACCTGCTTCTCCAGCGTCCCCCTCGTTTCCACGGTTCCTGGAGAACGACATCATCGGTCGGGGCGCGCCTCCCGCCGAACGGCGTCAGGCCGAGCGCTGCACGACGATCTGCTCGCCCTCGCCGACCGGTTCCTCGAAGGCAGCCAGGTAGCGGCTGAACAGCGTCTCGTCCACCGTGACGGCGTTGGCGCCCTCGACGCTGTTGCGGAGTTCCAGGCGGCGTTCCAGCGTCGTCCGGTCGGCCTTGAGGTGGACCAGTTCCCAGCGGCAACCGTGGCTTTCGATCAGCAGCTTGTAGTCGTCACGCGCGGCACGGCTCCAGAAGCTGTAGTCCACCACCACGTCGCGCCCGGCCAGCATCAGCTCGATCAGCTCCTGCCGCTGTTCGCGGCGGACCTCTTCCTTGAGCCGGTCGTACGCCGCGGTTTCCAGCACCAGGCCGGCGTCACGCCGCCCGAGTCGTCGCCAGACCACCTCGTCGATCGACAGCCGGGCGTAGCCGCGTCGAACCAGGTCCATCGCGTAGGTGGTCTTGCCCGCTCCCGGAAGACCGCACATCAGCACCACCGTGCCCAATTGCTCTGCCACGCAGCCAGGTTAGACCCCGGATCGCGCCCCACCGGCGGCCACCGGCGGTCCGCGACCTGGCAGGGCGGCTCCCGGCGCGTTTCACTGGGAACTGAGCGGTGCCCCGCGGCAGGCGTGGGACACCCGCGCGATGCTGTCGACGACCGCATCCGGAGGTCACTGTGAGTGCCCGTGCGACGACGGATTTCGACCCCACCCGTGTGCCACACCTGTCGGGACCGTTCGCCCCGGTCACCGACGAGGTGGGTGCGGTCGACCTGGAGATCACCGGCGAACTGCCGGCCGCACTCGCCGGGACGTACGTCCGCAACGGGCCCAACCCTCGGTTCACCCCGATCGGCTCCTACCTCTACCCGCTCGACGGGGACGGGATGCTGCACGCCGTGCACATCGCGGACGGCCGTGCCCGCTACCTCAACCGCTTCGTCCGCACGCCCGCGCTCGTCGCCGAGGAGAAGGCGGGGCGCGCCCTGTGGGGCGGCCTGGAGTCGATGATCATCCCGGAGGCCGGTGCCGTCGGTCCGGACCTCGCCGGTACGTTCAAGGACCTGCCGGACATCAACGTGGTCCGTCACGCCGGCCGCATGCTCGCCCTGGCCGAGGCCGCCTGCCCGTACCGTTTCGACGCCGACCTCAGGACCCTCGGGCGCGAGGACTTCGAGGGCGCGCTGCCCGCCGGCATCACCGCCCACCCCAAGATCGACCCGGTCACGGGCGAGATGGCCGTCTTCTGCTACGCCCTGGAGCCGCCCTACCTGACCTGGTCGCTGATCGGCCCCGACGGACGGGTGAGCCGTGGGCCGACCCCGCTGGCCGGCGTGGACGAGCCCCTGATGATCCACGACATGGCCCTCACCGCGCGCTACCTGGTCCTGGTCCTCGCCCCGGCCTTCTTCGACCTCGACGCCGCCATGGCCGGTGGCTCCTTCCTCGCCTGGCGGCCGGAGCGCGGAACGCAGATCGTGCTCGTCCCGCGCGACGGCGGACCACCGGTGCGGGTCCGGGACGACGCCTTCTGGATGTGGCACTCGGTCAACGCCTACGACGACGGAGCCCAACCGCAGGCACCGGTCGTCCTCGACTACGTGGAGTGGAACCGGCTCACCGTCGGACCGGGCACCGGGGGCGGGTCCGACCCGGTGACCGCCCGCCTGGTGCGCGCCCGGATCGACCCCGCGGGCGGTCGCATGTCCCGGACGGTCCTGGACGACGCCCGGGTCGAGTTCCCGAGGATCGACGACCGGCTCATCGGCCGGCGCCATCGGCGTACCGCCCTGGCCACCGGGACCGGCCGCACCGATCTCCTGGCCGGCGAGTACGACGCCCTCCGCTGGTACGACCTCGACTCGGGCGCCACCGAGGTGTGGGACGCGGGCGACCTCGCGGTCGGCGAGCCGGTCTTCGCTCCCGAGCCCGGACCTCAGGCCGGTGCGGACGGCCACGGATACTGGATGACCTTCGCCACCGACCGCACCGACGGGACGAGTTGGTTCCTGGTGCTGCCCGCCGAGGACCCGGCCGCCGGCCCCGTCGCCCGCGCGCGCATCCCGGTCCGCGTCCCGCTCGGCCTGCACGGGGCATGGCTCCCCACCGAGGAGCCCTGACCGCAGCGCGGACCCGACCGGGGCCGGCACCCGGGTGGGAGGCGGCCAGGGCCTGTCGGGAGACTCGGTAGCAGGAGAATCTTTCGTGCGTTCACCGGCGGGAGCCTCGATGGACGAGGCATCTGCCGAAGAATTTCCTGCCTTGGGGGTCGACCCCGGTCCGGGGACAACGGGCACCGGCTGCCGGGCCGCGGGGGCAATCCCCACCTCCAAGCGTGCGGCGTGCCCCAGTGACTGACGCTGCGTCACATTGGAAAGCTGTGGGCATGACACCAGAGGCACAGCCCGCAGCGCACCACCCCGGCGCGTACCGACCTGCCCGCCGTCACCCGGCCGCGCGTCGGCGCCGGGCCGACCGCACCTCGGCCGCTGCCCTTCTCGCCGTCACCGGCCTGGTCCTCGCCGTCGGCGTGCCGGGTCGAGCGGTCGCCGACACCGCCCACGCCCCTGACCTCGCGCCCTCCGCGGCCTCGGATTCCACCTCCCTGACCGGCACCAAGGCCCGGCAGCGCACCCAACTGGAGTACCTGGCACGGGCCTTGGTCGCCGCCGGTGCCCCCGGGGTCGTCGTGCGGGTGGACGACGGCCGGGGCGAGCCGATCGAGATAGCCGAGCAGGCGGCCTGGACCGTACGCGATCACCGGCTCCGACCCGGGGACCAGGTGCGGATGGGTTCCAACACCAAGACCATGGTGGCCACCCTCGTGCTGCAACTGGTCGGTGAGGGCAGGCTCGCCCTGACCGACCCCGTGGACAGGTGGCTGCCGGGCCGGATCCCCAACGGCCACGCGATCACGCTGCGCATGCTGCTCAACCACACCAGCGGCCTGTTCGACTACACGCAGGACCCCGCGATGCTCCCCTCGATCATGGGGACCGACCGCAGGCCGCACTCCCCCGCGCAGCTCCTCGCGATCAGCGCCGAGCACGATCCGCTCTTCGCGCCCGGCGCCGGATGGTCGTACAGCAACACCAACTACATCGCGATCGGTGCCGTCCTGGAGAAGGTCACGGGGCGGAGCCTGGCCGATCTGATCCGGGACCGCATCGCCCGGCCGCTCCACCTCGGGAACACCTACCTGGCCACCGGCCCGACCTGGCAGGGACCGCACGCCCGTGGGTACGAACCCGACGCGGCCCACATGCCGCCGGACGTCCCGACCGAGCTGAGGACCTACGGCGGGGCCCGCCACGACGACCATGTGGACGTCACCGACAACAACCCCTGGTGGGCCGGGGCCGCCGGCGCGGTCGTGTCCGACGCCGCCGACTGGGGCCGCTTCTACACCGCCCTGTTCACCGGGAAGCTCCTGCCCGCCGCGCAGCTGGCGCAGATGCGCACCACCGTACCGATCTTCCCCGACCAGCCGGACGGGCCCGGCTACGGACTGGGCATCGAGACCGGCGAGACCGCGTGCGGCACGGTGTGGTCCCACGACGGCGGCATCGCCGGCTACCTGACCACCAACGCCACCGATCCCACCGGCACCCGCACCGTCTCGATCCTCGTCCAGACCGAGGCCTTCGCCGAGACCCCGGCAGCCTTCCCGGAGCTCTCCCGAGCCGCGCAGGAGCTCCAGAGCGCCGCGGTGTGCAGCATGTTCGACAAGTGACGCGGGAGGACGTCGACGCGACACCGGGCCCGCGCGGTCCGGCGCCGCTCGATCCCACGGGAACCGAACGGTGTCCGATCGCGTGCAGTGAGTGGGCCGGCCCGGCCCGGGAGCCGTTCGTCGTTTCGGGAGCACGCCGTGAAGATCCGTCACCTGACCACCGCCACCGCGCTGGCCTGCGGGGTGCTCACGCTGGCCGCCTGCGGACCGACCGGGACCCCGGCGGCGGCGCCGGCCACCCCGGCCGCGGGCACGGCCGCGAGCACGGCTGCCGGCAACGCGCCCGCGGCCGCCAGCGGTTCGCCGCAGCCCGGCGGGAAGCCAAGCTCGACGATCGTGGCGGAGGCTCCGGCATGCGGCGGCTCCGAGCGTGAGAGCGACATCACCGGCGAGCTGACCGAACTGGACCGGAGCGCCGCTCCCCGGTGGTCCGGCCTCATCAAGCTCACCAACACCTCCGCGCACGCCTGCAAGCTGTACGGACCGGCCGATGTGCGGACCGACGGCGCCAACGGCTCCTTCACCAAGCTGGCCACCGGAGTCCTGGGCAACGTCAAGTTCGTCACCGACAAGGCCCACGCGACGGTCGTCATGCCCGGCGAATCCCTCTACCAGGCCGTCAGCTGGTTCTCCTCCCCGCCGACCGCCCCGAACGCCAGCTGCACCACCGGCTCCCTGCTCGTCCTGGCCCGCAACGAGGAGACCCTGTTCGTGACCATCCCGGTCAAGGACGCCCGCTTCTGTCCCGTCACGGACATCGACTCCCCGCAGATCCTGATCGGCGCCCAGCTCGCCGTCCAGGCCCAGGCCCGCGCCCAACTGCAGGCCCTCACCACCAAGTAGCACCCCCGCCGATCAGCCGGTCGGGAGGGGAGCTCCGTAGGTGACGGCGACGCCGGCCCGCGCGGCGCGGTCGACGACGGCCGGGACGGCGCGTTCGGCCAGGGCAGCGATGGTGAGGGAGGGGTTGACCGTGAGGGAGGTCGGCACGGCCGCGCCGTCGGTCACGAACAGCCCGGGGTGGCCGCGCAGTTCGTGCTGGTCCGTGAGGGCGGAGGTGGCCGGGTCGTCGCCGATCCGGCAGGAGCCGAGCGGGTGCGCGGTGACCGCACCGGCGACGGCCTCGGTCCACGGCCTGACCTCCGCGAGCCCGTCCTTCTGCAGGACGGCCCGCAGTTCGGCGTCGGCGGCGGCCCAGCCCGCCCTGGTCCGGGCGGTGGCCGCGAAGGACATGCTGCCCAGGCCGATGCCCGGGGCGACCCGGGTGAACCCGCCGGTCAGCGGCGGGAGTCCGAAGCTGCCCTCGTTGTCGTCCTCGGTCATCGCCAGCAGCGTGAGCCAGGACGTCCACTCGTGCCGCATCCGCCGTTTGGCCACGCCGAACCAGCCGTCCGCCGCCTGCGCCAGGACGTTGGTGACCGGTGGGAAGTAGATCTGCTGCACCGTGAACCGGCTGAACTCCGGTGCGGTCGGGTCGAGATGGTCGAAGCTGGCGGCGGTGATGGGCTTGCCGACCGGCAGCGCGGCATAGGCGGCGCCGCCCGGGCGGGAGAGCCCGAGCAGGCTCGCCGCCTTCTGCTCGTCCACCACGGCGGTGCTGACCCGGTCCCCGTTGCCGGAGAAGTACCGGCCCACCGCGGCCGGTACGCCGCCCAGCAGCGGCGCCGAGCGCTGCAGGAGGACCGGGGTGCCGACCGCGCCGGCGGCCAGTACGACCACCTTGGCGTGGATGGTGCCGACCTCACCGGTGCAGGAGTAGTCCGCCGGGTCCAGCACCGCGAAGGTGGCGGCGTACCGGTGGCCGGGCAGCGGCGACGGGGCGAGCGTCTGGACCTCGTGCAGCGGCAGCACCTCGGCCCCGTGCGCCTCGGCGGCGGGCAGGTAGTTGAGCAGCAGCGAGCGTTTGGCGTCGAACCGGCAGCCGGAGAGCATCCAGTTGCAGTCGGTGCAGCGCGCCGTGTCCACCGCCACCGGCACGGGGTTGCAGGTCCGGCCGGCCCGGGCGCAGGCAGCGGCCAGGACGCCGCCCGCGTAGGAGACGTCCGGCCAGTCCAGGCGGGTGACCGGCAGGGCTTCCTCGACCCGCTCGTACCAGGGGTCGAGCGCGGCCCGGGTGAGCGCGGCCGGCCACAGCCGCCGGCGCAGGCTGCCGCGGCGCTCGAAGACGAAGGCGGGTGCGCGCAGCGAGGCGGCGAAGTAGACCACGCTGCCGCCGCCGACGCAGTTCCCGGCGATCACCGAGATGCCGTCGCCCTTGATCACGTCGACGATCCGGTTGTAGGTGCCGAGCCTGAGGCTGTGCGAGAAGTCGGCGGCGGCCAGCCGGGGCCCGCGTTCCAGGACGGTGACCCGGGCCCCGCCGGCCGCCAGGTGGTACGCCGGGATCGCCCCGCCGAACCCGCTGCCGATGACCAGGACATCGGTCGTCCAGGCGCTCATGCGGGGCTCCCCGAGGGGGTGGTGGCGGGGTGCAGGGGGGCGAGCGCGGCGCCGTACGAGTGGTCGGGGAAGCGCCACAGCCCGTCCGGGCCGGGGGCCGGGAAGTCCAGCCAGGTGAGGCCGGGGTGGCCGGCGCGGACCGCGGCGGCGGTGTCCAGCTGGGCGGCGGTGTCGAAGGCCAGGCTTACCAGCAGGGCGAGGACCTGCCAGATCGACCGGTCCAGGCCGTCCGTGCCGGTGAGTTCCCCGACCAGGCCGGTGCGGTGGGTGAAGGACAGGCCGACGAACGGCGGCACGGTGGGCGGCAGCAGGATCAGCCGGGCCGCGGCGTACGCCAGCG
Source organism: Kitasatospora sp. NPDC094015 (assembly GCF_040304075.1). Classification (NCBI taxonomy): domain Bacteria; kingdom Bacillati; phylum Actinomycetota; class Actinomycetes; order Kitasatosporales; family Streptomycetaceae; genus Kitasatospora; species Kitasatospora sp. NPDC094015. Next base: position 212,951 of record NZ_JBEOUL010000008.1, on the reverse strand, counting down.
CGTGGGCGTCGAGCAGCGCGGCGACCTCGGGCAGCCAGGGGGCGAGCGGCAGGTCCGGGGAGGAGAGCACCGCGACGGCGCCGGCCTCGACCGCCCCCGGCCCCGTGACCGCCCCGGCCACGGCGCGGTCGCCGGGGAAGCGGCGTTGTCCGGGGACGAGGGTGTCGGCGAAGGCCTCCAGCGTCTGCACGCTCCAACTCCCGGGCGCGGAGGCGTCGGTGGCCGCCGGTGCGGTGTCGGTGGCGGCTGCGGCGGCCGGAGCGGCGAGGGTGGCGGGCGCGCCCGCGACCAGCACGGCGGCGGTGGCGGCCAGCGCCTTGAGCACGGCTCTGCGGTCGGTGGTCACGGCGTCACCCGGCCGTCGCGCAGGCCAGGTCGAAGCCGAGTCCGACCGTGGTGCCGCTCTCGCCGGACTCCTCGCCGTAGGTGGCGAGCACCTCGGCGATCTCGGGGTAGCGGGGGCGCAGCGCGGCGACCGCGTCACCGATGCCGACCGGTGTGCCGTCGACCCGGAAGTGGGTGAGGCGGGCCCCGGCGTGCCGGGCGGTCCGGTCCCACCAGTACTGGCCGTCCCACTGGACGTAGGGCACCGCGCCGGTGGTCGCCTGCACGCTCCAGTGGTCCTTCTGGTAGTAGCGGCAGGTCAGCAGGGCGACCGCGAAGCGGGACGGCTCGGCGAGCAGGAAGCGCAGCGCGCCGCCGTTGTCGAAGGTGATGTCGCGCTTGCTGTACTCCACGCAGAGCGGGTTCTGCAGCGCCAGCCACCACGGCGGCTGCTCGCCCTCGCCGAAGCTGTGCCAGGTGCAGGTCGCGGCGAACGACGGTTCGGTGAACGGGCCGGGCACCTGCACGGCGGCGGCCGGTCCGGGGGCGGGACGGCTCGCGGCGGACGCGGCACCGGGGAACGCGGTGCACAGGCCGAGCGCGAGTGCGAGGGCTGCGATCATCCTGCTGGGACGCCGGTCGGGCATGGGACCTCCTCGGTCGGTGCCGCTGCATGCCGCAGCGGCCCCGGCCGGGGCGGCGCGAGGCCGGGGTGCTCCCGAGGATGGGGCATGACTACTCGTCAGTACAAGAGGTGGAACAGTGACTCATCCACTGGACCACTCGGAGTCGCTCCCTGCCGGGAGGCGGAACGGCCGCCCCTCCCGCCCGCCAGGGAGCGTCCGAGCGGCCGTCAGGACGGGTGGCGGGCGTGCCGCGCGCGGTGCGAGGCGTCGTGCCGGCCGATCGCGGCGCGCGGGCCGCGGTGCCGGTGCGCCCTGGCCGGGACGGTGGCCAGCAGGACGGCCGCGAGCACGAGCGGCGCGAGCAGCAGCATCATGGCGGTGGACATCTGCACCTCCGGAGGTCGTCGGGTTCGCTGCACCCCGCCTGCCCGCCCGCACCGAAGTCATGCCGGCCGTCACCCGTCCGCGCGCGAACCGCCCGTCAGGCGGCGGCGGGAACGGCCAACGCCCGCGGCCCGGTGGCGCCCGCATCGGCGCCCCGGGCGCCCCCGCTCAGCCGTCGCGCAGGATCCGCCGGCCGAGACCGGGGGCGACCCGGAGCAGGGCGAGCAGCGGGCGGGCGGCGCCGACCGGCACCACCGGCCGGCCGCGCCGGATCCCGGCCAGGATCGCCTCGGCGGCCTGTTCCGGGGTGAGCTTGCGGGCCGGGCCCTCCCGGCCGGCGGTCATCGCGGTGTCCACCAGCGGCAGCACCACCTCCTGCACCCGTACCCCCGGGGTGGCGTTGGCGGCCTGGTGGCGGAGCGCCTCGACCAGGATCCGCAGCCCGGCCTTGGTGGCGCAGTAGACCGGCGCGCTGCGCTTGGGCGCGTAGCCGAGGCCGGAGCCGATCGCCACGAAGGCCGAGCGGTGTCCGGCGGCCAGGTGCGGCCAGCCGGCGACGGCCAGTTCGGCCACCGAGGCGAGGTTGACCTCGATCTCCTCGCGGACCCGTGCCAGCAGGTCGGGCTGCGGGCCGCCGGTGAGCGGACTCGGGTACTGCACACCGGCGTTGGCGATGATCAGGTCGAGGCCGCCGAGCCGGGCCGCGGCCTGCTCGACCACCCGGGCCGCCTCGCCGGGGCGGGCCAGGTCGGCCCGGATCTCGATCAGGTCGGTGCGGTCGGGGTCGGCGCGGCGCCCGCAGACGGCCACCTTCGCGCCGCGGGCCACCAGTGCGGTGGCGAGGGCCCGGCCGACTCCGCCGGTGCCGCCGGTGATCAGGGTTCGCTGTGCGTCGTGTTCCACGGCCCCGATGCTGCCGGTCCGCCCGCCGGTCGGCTTGTACGATCGCGCCACTACGATCACGCCATGCCCAGAGACCCCGCCGACCAAGCCCGCAGCGTGCACCCGGCGATGGCCCGGACCGTGCTGCGGGTGCTGGAGCAGCGCGGCGGCGCCGCGGGGCGCGCCGGGGTGCGGCCGGTGGCGGAGCTGCTGGAGCGGGGTGCGCCGGTGCCCGAGCGGCTGCACGCCGGTCAGCTGGCGGCGCTCTTCGCGCTGGGGCCCACGGCGCAGACCGAGGCGGCGGAGCGGCTGATGGCCGAGCCGCCCGCGCAGCTGGCCGCCCTGCCGGGCACCGCCGACCTGCACCGGCTGGCCGCGTTCTCGGCCCTGGTGGAGCCCTGGTTCCACGTCGGGCACCGGACCTCGGTGGTGGTCGACGGCCACGGGCTGACCTTCCGCCACCTGGGCCGGCTCGGTCGCGCCCCGCAGCCCGCCGAAACGCTGTTCGTGGCGGCGCTGTACGCCGCGGGCACCGGCTCCTTGGCGGGCCGGGCGCCGCAGGTCCGGCTGCTGGGCGCCGACGGGACGCAGCTGCCGCCCTCCGCCGGGTGGGGGCGCGCCGCGCTGCGGCCGGCCGGCTGGCGGCTGAGCTGGGGTTCCGGGACGGTGCTCGCGCCGGTGCCGCCCGTGGTGGCGGTCCGCGGCTGGATCGCGCGGGACCCGGCCGGCCCGTGGCGGCTGGCCCGGGCGGCCGAGCTGCTGGGCCGTTCGCCGCGCACCGTGCAGCGTGAACTGGCGGGCGCGGGCACCTCGTTCCAGGCCGAGCTGCTCGCCGTCCGGCTGGAGCTGGCGGCGCAGCTGATCGCGCGCACCGCGCTCCCGTTGGCCGAGGTCGCGGCGGCCGCGGGGTTCGCCGACCACGCGCACCTGGCGCACCGGTTCCGGCGGTCGTACGGCTGCGCACCGTCCCGCTACCGGGCGGCCGGCGGCCCGTCCGCGGCAGCGCCGGCTGCACGCACCCTGGACGAATCCTGACCTGAACATGTAAAAAGTCGTATCCCAGTGCCGCCCGTCGGAGCCGGTCCGGCTCCGCACGCCCTCAGGTACAGCGCCACGCCCTGCCGGGGACGGAGCGCACCCCTGCTCCCGCACCCCCGGACTCCCCCACGCACCCGAGGAGCCCGATGCGCACCAGGACCCGCACCACCGCCCTCGCCACCACCGTCGCCCTGGCGGCGGGCACCCTGCTCGCCGTCACCGCGCAGGCCGCGCCCGCCGCCGGCGCCGGCAGCCGGCCGACGCCCGCGACCGCGGTCGCCCGGGCGGACGCCGCGCTCGGCGCGCACGCGGCCGAACTCGGCCTCACCGACCGGCAGTCCCGCTCGGTGCGGGACGTGCTGATCGACGCCGACGGCAGCCAGCACGTCCGCTACGACCGCACCTTCGCCGGCCTGCCGGTGCTCGGCGGCGACCTGATCGTCCACCTCGCCCCCGGCGGCGGCTACCGCGGCGCCGACCGGGCCACCACCGCCGCACCCACGGTGCGCAGCACGGTGCCCACGGTCGCGGCGGACGCCGCGGCCGCCGCGGCCGAGTCCGCGCTGCGCACGGCCGTGCCCGGGCGCACCTCCGTGACGCCCGGCGCCGCGCCGGAGCTGGTGGTCGACGCCGGCCACGGCGCGGCCCGGCTGGCCTGGCGCACCACCGCCGCCGGACAGGACTACCTGGGCAACCCGGTGGCCCGTACCGTCCTGACCGACGCCACCACCGGGCAGCTGATCGACGCCTGGGACGGTCTGGAGACGGCGGCCGGGGACGGCGCCTCGCTGTACGGCGGCACGGTGCCGCTGGAGACCACCGCGTCCGGCGGCAGCTACCAGCTGAAGGACCCGACCCGGGGCGCCACCTACACCGGGGACGCGGCCAACAAGACCGACCTGTGCCTCGGCTCGATCTGCCTGTTCCGCGCCCCCGCGACGGTCTTCACCGACGCGGACAACCACTGGGGCACCGGCACCACCGCCGACCGCGCCAGCGCCGCCGTGGACGCCCAGTACGGCACCGACACCACCTGGGACTACTACAAGAACGTGCACGGCCGCAGCGGTATCGCCGGTGACGGCAAGGGCTCGTACAACCGGGTGCACTACGGCAGCAACTACAACAACGCCTTCTGGCAGGACAGTTGCTTCTGCATGACGTACGGCGACGGGGACGGCTCGACGTTCGGGCCGCTGGTCGCGCTGGACGTGGCCGGCCACGAGATGTCGCACGGGGTCACCTCGCGCACCGCCAAGCTCAACTACTCGGGCGAGTCCGGCGGCCTGAACGAGGCCACCTCCGACATCATGGGCACCCTGGTCGAGTGGTACGCGGCCAACCCGGCCGACCCGGGTGACTACCTGATCGGCGAGGAGATCGTGAAGCCCGGCTTCGGCAAGCCCGCGCTGCGCTTCATGGACCAGCCCTCCAAGGACACCAAGTCCGCCGACTGCTGGAGCTCGTCCGTCGGCGGCCTGGACGTGCACTACTCCTCCGGCGTGGCCAACCACTTCGCCTTCCTGCTCGCGGAGGGCAGCGGCGCCCGGGTGGTCGGCGGCGTCGCCTACAACAGCCCCACCTGCAACGGCTCCACCGTCACCGGCATCGGCCGGGACAAGCTCGGCAAGATCTGGTACCGGGCGCTCACCACCTACATGACCTCCACCACCAACTACGCCGGGGCGCGCACCGCCACCCTCAAGGCGGCCACCGACCTGTACGGCGCCGGCAGCGCCGAGTACGCGGCGGTGGCGGCGGCCTGGTCGGCCGTCGCGGTCAACTGATCCACCCGCACACACCCCTGCCGGGGCCCGACCGTCCGGGCCCCGGCAGCCCAGCATCGCCTGGCCCGGCCATCAATTGAGCGATGATATGAGGTATTTGCCCCGCATTGACGCGGTATCATCCGCTGCCTAGATTGGGGGTCAGCGAGCCGGCAGGCACCACCCGGGGAGAGTGCGCCATGTCCAGCACCGATTCCGCTCCGTCCTCGGCCATGCCGCCCGGCGTGCTGCTGTTCCGCCACCCCGACCATCCCGCGGTGTTCGCGCTCTACCCGAACGGACTGCGGATCCGGCTGCCGTGGTGCGTCCTCGACGCCTGGGGCAGCCCCCAGGTGATCCTGATGAACAAGGCGAACGGCACCGCGGACGGCGACTACGCCGACTTCGTCGCCTACGACCGGGCACTGCGGCAGTGAGCGCCCTCGCGCTGCGGCTGGCCGGCGGCGTGCCGGGCGGGCGCAGCCGGCAGCGGGACGCGGTGATCGCCCGCGCCACCGATCTGGTCGGCGTGCACGGGAGCGGCGGCGCCGACGGCCGATCCGGCGATCTCACCCCGTTCGGGCGGCAGTTCGGCGAGGACGGCGTGCCCTGGAGCCAGGTCTTCGTCCGGTGCGTCTTCGCCGACCTGCGCCTCGACCACCTGCTGTACGGGAAATTCGACCGGCCCGCCGCCGCACTGGCCGCCTTCCGGGCCCAGGGCCGGACCTCCTGGTACCCGGCGCTCGGTGCCCAGGTGCTGCTGGGCACCGCGGGGGCCGAGCACACCGGCATCGTGATCGGCTTCGACGCGACCACCGTCACCACCGTGGAGGGCGACCGCGGCGACCGGGTCCAACGGCTGACCCGGCAGCGGACGGACCCGTACGTGTACGCCTACGGGTACCCGGAGTACGCCGAGGGCACCGTCTCCGCCGACCCCGGCCTGACCGCCCCCGCGCCCGACACCCCGCAGTCGGGGCCGATCGGCCCGCGCTCCGTGCTGTTCGACCCGTACACCGGCGGCGGCGGCGTGGACGCGTGGATCCGGGCGGCCTGCCAGGCGGCCGGGCTCCCGTTCACCGAGGCCTGGCGCAGCGGGTACCGGACGCTCTGCGCCCGCGAGTCCTCCGGCGACCCGAACGCGGTCAACACCACCGATGCCAACGCGGTCGACCCGCCCGGGTACCGGACGGCCTCCGACGGGCACCCGTTCCAGTGCTCGCGCGGGGTCGCCCAGTGCATCCCGCAGACCTTCGCGGCGCACCACTGCCCCGGGTCCTCGCTGGACATCTACCACCCGGTGGCGAACATCGCCGCCTCCATCCGCTACGTGCGGGCCGCGTACGGGGTGGCGGCGGACGGCTCCGACCTCGCCGCCCGGGTGCAGCAGGCCGATCCGAGCAGGCCGCCGGCGGGCTACTGACCGCGGGCGGCGGTGCAGCGTGCCGTCCGGCTCAGGCCCGGCCGAGCGCCCGGTCCACGGTGATCTCGATCACCACGCGGTCGGGGTTGACCCGGGGCTCCCGGTAGCGCTCGGTGTAGCGGCGGACCCCGTCGGCCACCGACTCGGCGTCCTCGCGCAGCACGGCCACCCCCTCCAGGGTGGCCCAGCGCGCCCGGTCGACCTGGCAGAGCGCCACCCGCAGGCCGGCCTCGCCGGCCGCGCGGACGTGCGCGGCCTTGCGGCTGGTGCCGCTGGTGATCACCCGGGCGATGCCGGTGGCCGGGTCGAAGGTGGCCCCGACCGGCACCACGTGCGGGCTCCCGTCCGGGCGCAGCGTGGTGAGGGTGCACAGCTGGCGCTCGCGCCAGAACGCGAGGTAGCCCTCGTCGAGGGCGCTGAGGTCGTGGGCCATACCGGCATGCTGCCACATCCGCGGGCGGGGCCGGTGGGCCAGGTCGGGTCGGGCAGCGGTACGGTTCGACGCTGCGGGAACCGGCGGGGCCTGCGGGAACGTCAGCTGAGAGCGTGCGAGCAGAACGGAGTCCGGTGGTGGGGATGGGCGTGCAGACGGTGGACGGCAGAGGGACGGCCGGGCGGGGGCCGGCGGTGGCGGGGTTCGCGCCCTGGCCGCCGCAGGGCGGTGCCAAGGAGCGCGGCCGCGCCCTGCGGGAGAAGGCCCCGCGGGAGGCGCACGCCCACCTGACGGTGACGGCGGACCGGCCGGGTGTGGTGGAGGCCGTCGAGCTGGCCAACCTCGGGCGCCTGGCGGACCTGGTGCCGATAAGGATCGGCCGGATGGCGGCCTCGCCGTTCGCGTTCCTGCGCGGCTCGGCCGGGCTGATGGCGCACGACCTGGCGACCACCTCGGCGTCCGGCGTCACCGCCCAGCTCTGCGGTGACGCGCACGCGGCCAACTTCGGCCTGTACGGCGATGCCCGCGGCCACCTGGTGATGGACATCAACGACTTCGACGAGACCGTGCCCGGCCCCTGGGAGTGGGACCTCAAGCGGCTCGCCGCCAGCCTGGTGCTGGCCGGACGGCAGGCCGGCGCCGACGAGCGGATCTGCCGGGAGGCGGCGGCCGACGCCAGCGCCTCCTACCGGCGGACCATGCGCCGGCTCGCCAAGCTGCCCGCCCTGGACGCCTGGAACGCCGTCACCGACGAGCAGCTGGTCAGCTTCACCGACTCGCACGACCTCGGCGAGGTGCTGGCCGGCGTGTCGGCCAAGGCACTGCGCAACACCAGCGCCCGGTTCGCGGCGAAGGCCACCGTCCGCACCGAGGACGGCCGGTGGCGGTTCACCGCCGCCCCGCCGGTGCTCAGCGAGGTCCCGGACGCCGATGCCGCGGCGGTCTCCGCCTCGCTCGGCGAGTACCTGGAGACGGTGCCCGCCGAACTGCACCCGCTGCTGGCCCGCTACAGCATCCAGGACGTGGCCTTCCGGATCGTCGGCACCGGCAGCGTCGGCACCCGCTCCTACGTGGTGCTGCTGACCGACCGGCGGGAGGAGCCGCTGGTGCTCCAGGTCAAGGAGGCCCGCCCGTCGGTGCTGCTGCCGCACCTGGCCCGGGCCGGCTTCGAGCCCGCCGCCCCGATCACCCACGAGGGCCGCCGGGTGGTGCTCGGCCAGAAGCGCATGCAGGTGGTCAGCGACGTCCTGATGGGCTGGACGACCGTGGACGGACTGCCGTACCAGGTGCGGCAGTTCCGCAACCGCAAGGGCAGCGTGGACCCGGCCGCGCTGCGCCCCGCACTGCTGGACGACTACGCCCGGCTGACCGGCGCGCTGCTGGCCCGGGCGCACGGGCACACCGCCGAGGCCGGCGTCATCGCCGGGTACTGCGGCAAGGGCGAGGAGCTGGACACCGCGATCGCCGCCTTCGCGGTCGCCTACGCGGACCGCAGCGAGGCCGACCATGCGGAGCTGGTGGCTGCCGTCCGCTCGGGCCGGCTGCCGGCCGAGACCGGCATCTGACACCACGGTTCCTGACAGCACGTCATTCCGGCCGTCGGGCAACGCCGTTCACGCCACGGCTGCGCCCGATGGCCGGTTCGTGTCCTGTCCGTCCGGGCCCGTCCCCCGTACGGTCGAAGCGCGAACCGCCCCCGCGGTTCGCCCACGGCCGAACCGCCAGGAGGACGGATGACCACCGAGCCACGGCAGGCACCGGATGCCCCGCTCGTCCCGCTGCACTGCCTGCGCCACGCCGAACCGGGCCCGCCCCGGCTGGCCGCGCTGCCGACCGGCACGCCGGTCTGGGTGTGCACCCGGCACGCCGACGTCCGCCAGGTGCTGACCGACCCGCGGATCGGCCGCGCCCCGCTGTTCACCCCGGACGCGCCGCCGATCACGGCCACCCCCAACATCCTCGACGACCCCGACTCGATGCTGAACAGCGACGGCCCCGAGCACCAGAGAGTGCGCCGGACGGTGCAGCGGGCGTTCACCCCGCGCGCCATCGCGCGCTGGCGGCCCTGGGTCGCCTCGGTGGTCGAGGAGTTGATCGACCGGCTGGAGGACGCGGGATCCCCCGCCGAGATCATCGGCACCTTCAGCCGCCCGCTGCCGGTCGCCGTGATCAGCCGGCTGATGGACCTCGACGGTCTCGACCTGGACCGGCTCGCGCACTGGAGCGACCACGCGCTCTCGACCACTGCGTACTCCGCCGAGGAGATCGGCACCGCGATGCGGGAGTTCGGCAACTTCGGCTTCCAGCTGGTGGCCGCGCGCCGCAAGGAGCCCGGCGACGACCTGGTCAGCGACCTGGTGCAGGCCGCCGACCAGACCGGCGGCGTCACCGAGGAGCAACTCACCGCGCTGGTGTGCGGGTTGGTGGTGGGCGGCCACGAGACCACGATGACCACGCTCGGCAACGCGCTGGTCTACCTGCTCGACCAGGACCGGGACGCCTGGGAGCGGATCGGCGCCGACCCGCAGGCCGCGACCGCGGCCACCGAGCAGCTGCTGCGGACCATCCCGCTGGGCGAGCGGACCACCTTCCCCGGCATCCTGCGCCGGACCGTCGAGGAGGTGGAGATCGGCGGGGTGCTCATCCCGGCCGGCGCGGTGGTCGCCGCCGACACCACGGCCGCCAACCACGACCCCGACCTCTACCCGGCGGGACCGGCCGACCTGTTCGCCCCGCTCGGCACCCCCAGCCTCACCTTCGGCGCCGGCCCGCACCACTGCCTGGGCGCCTGGCTGGCCCGGATGGAGCTGGAACTCGGACTGCACACGCTCGCCCGCCGGCTGCCCGGACTGCGGCTGACCGCGCCGGTCGAGGCGATCGCCTGGCGCACGGGCCTGCTCACCCGCAGCCCGTCGGCCCTGGAGGTCGCCTGGTGAGCGCGGCGGACGAGCTCGTGGTGACGGTGGACCGGGCGCGCTGCGTCGGTACCGGCCTGTGCGCGGCCACCGCCCCCGGGGACCTCACCCTCGGCGCCGACGGCCGGGCGCTCGCCCGGCACCGGACGGCCGCGCTCTCCGCCGAGCTGGCCGAGGCGGCCGAGATGTGCCCGGTCGAGGCCATCGCCGTGCTGCGCCCCGCCACCGGCGAGCAGGTCGCCCCGGCGTACTGAGCACCGCCCCGGTCCGGGCCCGGCGGTCCCGCCGCGGGGCCCGGCCGGGGCGCGGGCCGGGGCACGAGTCAGGGCACGGACCGGGCCGCGGGCCGGGGCACGGACCGGGCCGCGGGCTCTCCCGGCGTCAGACGTGCTCCATCACGATCAGCGCGGTGGTGTCGGGCTCCAGCGCCCGGAACACGTGCGTGGCATCGCCCGGGTAGGCGATGTAGTCGCCCGGGCCGAGTTCCACCGGCTCCTCGGCCGGCCCGACCAGGGCCCGGCCGGTACCGACCACCAGGTGCTCGACCGTGCCGGCCATGTGCGGGTCGGAGACCCGGGACCCGCCCGGCTGCGCGTCGATCCGGTACAGGTCGCGCCGCGCGTTCGGCGGGCAGGAGGCCAGCAGGGTGGCCGCGTAGTCGGCCCGTTCGGAGTAGGTCACCGGGCCCTCGCCGGCCCGCACCACCCGGACCGCCGGGCGCGGCGGGTCGACCAGCCGGCTGAACGGCACGCCCAGCGCCACCCCGAGCGCCCACAGCGTCTCCACGCTCGGGTTCCCGGCCCCGGACTCCAGCTGCGACAGCGTGGACTTGGCGATGCCGGCCCGCTTGGCCAGTTCGGTCAGCGACAGCCCGACCCGGGCCCGCTCGCGCCGGATCGAGGCGGCGATCAGGGCGATCAGGTCCAGGCGCGGCCGGGCGACGTCACCCGGTTCGACGGTTTCCATGCGTTCGCTCCAGAAGTCCACTCGTTCGGGTTGACGAACACCCCGAGGGGCGTTCACTGTAGTGGACATGAGTTCATCATGGCGAACGCTCGACCGTGGCACGATCCACGACATCGCCCTGGTCTGCCTCGCCGACTCGCTGGTCGGCGCCTCCTTCGGTGCCATCAGCGTCTCCGGCGGCCTGCCGGCCTGGGTACCGATCGCGCTGTCCGTGCTGGTCTTCGCCGGCGGCTCGCAGTTCGCCGCCGTCGGCGTGCTGCTCGCGGGCGGCGGCCCGCTCGCCGCGGTCGCCACCGGCCTGGTGCTCAACACCCGGCTGCTGCCGCTCGGCTTCGCGGTCGGCGACGTGCTCGGCGGCCCGCGCTGGTCCCGGCTGCTCGGCGCCCACCTGCTGACCGACGAATCGGCCGCCTTCGCCCTGCGGCACCAGGACCCGGCCCGCCGCCGGGCCGCGTTCTGGCTCTGCGGCCTCGCCCTGTTCGCCTGCTGGAACCTGTCCGTGGTGCTGGGCGCCGTGGCCGGCGGGGCGATCGGCGACACCGCCGCGCTCGGGCTGGACGCCGCCTTCCCGACCGTCCTGCTGGCGCTGCTGCTGCCCGCCCTCGCCGACCGGGCCACCCGCAACGCCACCTTCCTGGGCGCGGCGGCCGCCCTGGCGGCGACCCCGTTCCTGCCGCCCGGCCTGCCGGTCCTGCTGGCACTGGTCGGCCTGCTCCCCGCACTGCTCACCAGGCCCGCGACCGCGGAACGGGCCACCGCAGCCGACCGCGCCACCGCACCCGATCGCTCCGCCGTGACCGCCCCGGCCGCCGCCCCCGCCCCGGAGGCCCCCCGATGCCCCTGATCGCCCTGCTCGCCCTCGCCGCCGGCACGTACGCGCTGCGCCTGGCCGGCCCCGCCTTCCGCGACCGGCTGCGCCTGCCGGACCACCTCCGGGCGCTGCTCGCGGTCGCCGCACCCGTCCTGCTGGTCGCCCTGGTGGCGACCGCCACCCTCACCGAGGGCCACGGCTTCGCCGGCTGGGCCCGCCCGGCCGGCGTCCTGGTCGGCGGCGTCCTGGCGGTGCGCCGGCTCCCGTTCCCGGTCGTCGTGGTCGCGGCGGCGGCGACCACCGCGCTGCTCAGGCTGGCCGGGGTGGGCTGAACCGCTCTCCCGAGCGATCAACCGGACGGGCGCATATGGTGATCGCACCATCACACTCCGCACTCCGGTGCGGCCCGAGGAGAGGACCTCCCGTGATCACAGCCCGTGACATCATGCACCGCGGCGCCCAGTGCATCGACGGCGACCAGACCTTGATGGAGGCGGCCCGCATGATGCGCGAGATGGGCGTCGGCGCCCTGCCCATCTGCGGTGACGACAAGATGCTCAAAGGCATCATCACCGACCGCGACATCGTGGTCCGATGTCTCGCCGAGGGCAAGGACCCGATGACCATGAAGGCCATGGAGCTGGCCGGGCACCTGCACTGCGTGCGGGCCGAGGACGACATCGAGGCCGTGCTCAAGAAGATGGAGCAGCACCAGATCCGCCGGATCCCGGTGATCGACGACGGCAAGCTGATCGGCATGATCAGCGAGTCGGACCTGGCCAGCGGCCACCGCGAGGGCAACCTGCTGACCGACCGCCAGATCATCGAGTTCATGGACAGCATCTACCTGAGCCACTGACCCGGCGCCCGCCTGCGGTCCGGACGGCGCGGGGGCCCGGCCCCCGCGCCGTCCGCGCACCGTCGGACGGTCAGACCGGGGCCGGCACCGGCTCGGTGCTCCCGATCCCCGCGGGCTCGACCGCCGGGGCACCGCGGCGGTCGGCCGCCCAGGAGACCACGGCGATGGCGCAGCCGACGGCCGCCAGCGCGGCGCCGACCAGGGTCGGCGAGGTCCAGCCGAGGCCGGCGCCGAGCGCGAGCCCGCCGAACCAGGCGCCCTGCGCGTTGGCCAGGTTGAAGGCGCCCTGGACGGTCCCGGACGCCAGGGTCGGCGCCCGGCGGGCCTTCTGCATCACCAGGGTCTGCACGGTGGGCACGGTCGCGAAGCCGAACATCCCGATCAGCACCACGGTCACCGCCGCCGACCAGCGCGCGTGCGCGGTGAGCGCGAACAGCGCCAGCGCCCCCGACATCAGCAGGAACGCGGCGCAGATGCTCGGCCGCAGCGCCCGGTCCGCCGCGTACCCGCCGATGGCGTTGCCGAGCGTCATCCCGACCCCGAACAGGGCCAGCACCAGCGTCACCGAGCCCTCGCCGAAGCCGGCGACCTCGGTGAGCGTCGGGGTGATGTAGGTGTAGCAGGCGAACAGTCCGGCGCAGCCGAACACCACCGTGGCCAGGGCGGCCCAGAGCTGGCCGCTGCGGAAGGTGGACAGTTCGGTGCGCAGGCCGGCCTGCGGGTGGCTGGGCAGGTGCGGCACCAGCCGGGCGGTCGCCGCGACACCGACCGCGCCGATCACGACCACCACCAGCATCGCGGCGCGCCAGCCGAGGTGCTGGCCGAGCAGGGTGGCGGCCGGCACGCCGAGGATGTTGGCGACCGTCAGGCCGGAGAACATCACCGAGACGGCGCGGGCCCGCAGGTGCGGGGCGGCGAGTTCGGCGGCGGCCACCGCGCCGGCGCCGAAGAACGCGCCGTGCGGCAGCCCGGTGATCAGGCGGGCCACGGCGAGCACGCCGAAGCCGGGGGCGAGCGCGCAGAGCAGGTTGCCCGCGGTGAACAGGCCGGCCAGGCCGATCAGGACGGCCTTGCGGGGCAGTCGGGCGCAGGCGGCGGTGAGCAGCGGGGCGCCGATCACCACGCCGATGGCGTACAGCGAGATCAGCCAGCCGGCCTGCGGGATGCTCACCCCGAGGTCGCCGGCGACCTGCGGGAGCAGGCCCATGGCGGCGAACTCGGTGGTGCCGATGGCGAATGCGGTGATGGCGAGGGCGACGAGCGCCAGTGGCATGAGGGGGCTCCGGGGTCGCCCTGCGGCGTTACGGGGTGCGGGCGATCGCCGGTGACCGCCGAGGGGACGGGCGGGTGGCCGGGCCGTGACGGTTCGGGCGGCCCGGTGCGTCGCCGTCGGGCAGTCTACCGGGCACCCGCCGGCCGGCCGGCGACGGTCAGGCGACCGCCGGGCGGCGGCCCGGTGGCCGGCTTCCGGCGGCGGTGAGCGCCTGGATGCGGTCGAGTTCGGCGAGGATGTCGGCCAGGGTCCGGCAGCCGTCGGCCTGGGCCGGGCGGGCCGCGGGCCGGGGGTCCGCGGGCCGGGCGTCGGCCGCCGGGGCGGCGTGCTCCAGGGCGTCGGCCGCCGCGTCGAGCGCGACGCCGATCCGGTGGGCCGCCACGGCGTCCGGCCGCGGGGCGCCGTACTCGATCCGTACGGCGCATGCGGTGGCGGCGTCCGCGATGCGCTCGGCGCGGGCGGTGACGCGCAGCCAGTCGGGTTCCGGGCCGGCGGTGAGCTCGGCGGCGGCGCTCTCCGCGGCCGCGCGGGCCTCGGCGAGCGCGTGGTAGGCGGCGCGGCGCAGTTCGGCGCGGGGGCGGCCGGGTGCTCCGGCGAGCACGTGGTCGAGGTAGTCGCGGGTGCGGCGCAGGGCGAGCGCGCAGCGGTGGCCGACCCGGGCGCGGCTGTCGGACAGCCGGGGCAGATGGCCGGTCAGCAGCACGATCGCGCAGGCGAGCGCGGTGTCCGTGAGGCGGGTGCCGGCGGCCTGGCGGTCCCCGGCGGCCGAGACGAAGGCGAGCACGGTGACGGTGACCACGGCCGTCTGGACGGCGAAGTGCCGGGCGGCGGCGGGGACCAGCGCCCCGGTGACAGCCACCGTGGCGACGGTGAGCCAGGGCCCCGCCGGGGCGGCCGTCAGGGCGGCGGCGACCAGCACCCCGGCGGCCGTGCCGGCGAAGCGGTTGACCACCCGGGAGAACAGCGGGCCGAAGTCGGGTTTGACCAGGAAGGCGGCGGTGGCGGGGAGCCAGAACCAGTGGCCGGTGTGCAGCAGCAGGGCCGCCACGGTGCTCGCGGTGACGCAGACGGCGACCCGCAGGCCGTACTCGCGTCCGGCCGGGCCGGCGGGGTGCGCGCCGTGCGCGCCGCGGTGCGGGATGCGCCGGGGGCCGCCCCGGTCCGGCGCCGGTGGGCCGGCGAACGCGAGGCCGGCGGCGAGGACCGCGCGGTCGAAGGCGGCGCCGGCCGGGGTGTCGGCGACCGGGGCCGGCAGGGCGCCCGGCAGGTTCCCGGCGCGGACGGCGGCGGCCAGCCGGCGGGGGCCGGTGGCGAGCCGGGCCGGGAGGCGATCCCCCTCCCAGAGCAGGGCGACGGCCGCCTCGCAGAGGGCCGCCGCGGCGGCCAGGCGTCCGGCCAGCACGGCCCGTTCGCGCGCGGCGCCGGGCAGCGGGAGCAGCCGGTGCAGGCGCAGCGCGTGGTCGGCCCGGTCGAGGGCGGCGGTGAGCCGGCGGCGGGCGGGTTCGGCGGCGGGGGTGCCGACGGCGTCCAGCGCGCCGGCGAGCGCGTCGAAGACCGCGGCGACGGCGTGCCGCTCGCCGTGGCGACGGCCGGGGGTGGTGGGCAGCCGCAGCAGGAGCAGCCAGCCCGCCCCGGCCAGGTACCAGCCGGCGGCGGTCGGTCCGGGCAGCGGCAGGGCCAGGCCGCTGCCGACGGCGGTGAGCACCAGCAGTTGCAGGGCGGCGGCCGAGCAGACCGGCCCGGCCACGCTGACCGCGCCGGAGACCAGAGCGACCGTCAGCAGCAGCGGCACCGCCCACCAGCCGGTCGCGACCCCGAGCAGCAGACCGACCGCGCCGCCGAGGGCCGGGCCGCCGATCTGGACCAGGCCGGCCCGGCGGGTGCCCGGCCGGTCGTTGATCCCGGCGAACAGGGCCCCGAGCCCGGCGAGCAGGCCGACCTCGGGCCGGCCGGCGGCCAGCGCGGCGCCGAGCAGCGGCGCCATCCCGAGCGCGCCCCGGAGGGTGGCGCCCCACGGGATCGGGCCGCGCTGCCAGCGCAGCGGATGGGCCAGCCAGTCGGGTGGGCGGCGGGGCACGGTCCTCCTCGGTTCGGTCCGCCCGGCCGCAGAGCCGTCCGGGCACCGGGGCACCGACAGGCCTGCGCGGCGGGCGTCCCCCGGAGCCTAACCGGCCTGCTTGTCGGTCCCGCTTCGTCCGGGTTACGCCCCGATGTCCCCCGCCACCCCGGCGCCGGAGACGCCTCGCCGTCCCCGCTGCCGCGGGCGCCGCTCAGAGGCTGACCGGGTGCGCCGTGGCCGTGATCGGGCTGGGCAGGGCGGTGTCGCCGGTCAGGTAGCGGTCGACGGCGGCGGCCACCGCGCGGCCCTCGGCGATCGCCCAGACGATCAGCGACTGGCCCCGGCCGGCATCGCCCGCCACGAAGACGCCCTCCGCGGTGGTGCCGAAGCCGGTATCCCGGGCGACGTTGCCGGCCGGGTCGAGCGCGAGGCCGAGCTGCGGGATCAGCCGGCTGTCGGGTTCGGGGCCGGTGAAGCCGAGGGCGAGCAGCACCAGCTCGGCGGGGACGGTGTGCTCGGTGCCCGGGCGCGGGGTACGGCCGGCGGGTTCGGCCTCGGCCAACCGGACGGCGCTGACCCGCCCGGCGGGGTCGCCCTCGAGCGCCACGGTGACGGCGGAGTACGTCCGGGCGTCCGGCGCCCCGGTCAGCGCGCGGGCCTCCTCGTGCGAGGCGGTGAGCCGGTACACCTTGGGGTGGACCGGCCAGGGCTGCCGCTCCGTGCGGGTGCCGCCGGGGCAGGGGTTGATGTCGAGCTGGGTGACCTCGGCCGCCCCCTGGCGCAGCGCGGTGCCCAGGCAGTCGGCGGCGGTGTCCCCGCCGCCGATGATCACCACGTGCAGGCCGGTGGCCCGCACCGGCGGGTCCACGCTCTCCCCCTGCGCCTCCCGGTTCGCCAGCGGCAGGTACTCCATCGCCTGGTGGACGCCGGCCAGCCGCCGGCCGTCGACCGGCAGGTCGCGGGGCGCGGTGGCGCCGATCGCGACCACCACCGCGTCGTGGCGGGTGCGCAGCCGGTCGGCGGGCAGGTCGGTGCCGATCGTGACGCCGGTGCGGAACTCGGTGCCTTCGGCCCGCAGCTGGTCGATCCGCCGGTCCAGCAGGCGCTTCTCCAGCCGGAAGGACGGGATGCCGTAGCGCAGCAGGCCGCCGGGCCGGTCGGCGCGCTCGTAGACGACGACGGTGTGGCCGGCCCGGGTGAGCTGCTGGGCGGCGGCCAGGCCGGCGGGGCCGGAGCCGACCACGGCGACGGTCCGGCCCGAGCGGTACTCCGGCGGGCGGGCGGCGGCCAGGCCGCGTTCCCAGGCCTGGTCGGCGATGGCGGCCTCGACGTTCTTGATGGTGACGGCGTCGCCGCCGTCGACGGCGAGCACGCAGGCGCTCTCGCAGGGGGCCGGGCAGAGCCGGCCGGTGAATTCGGGGAAGTTGTTGGTGGCGTGCAGGCGGTCCGCGGCGGTCTCCCAATCGCCGCAGGAGACCAGGAAGTTCCAGTCCGGGATGAGGTTCCCGAGCGGGCATTCGCTGTGGCAGAACGGGATGCCGCAGTCCATGCAGCGCGCGGCCTGGCCGTCGATGATCGGCAGCAGGCCGCCGGGCGCGTTCACCTCGGCCCAGTCGTGCACGCGTTCCTCGGCCGCGCGGCGGGTCCGCAGGACGCGCGGGGTGGTGAGGAATGCCTTCGGATCGGCCATCGGCCGCCTCCGTCGTCCGCGCCGGGGTCGTCCGCACCGGATCGTCCGCGCTGAGCTCGCAACGTGCACCGTGTGTGTGGCCGGACGGGGAGCGAAGCGCGCGTCGAGCCGGTCCCATGCAGCGCGCCGGTCGACGATCGGGGTCGTACGCGGCGTGTCAAGCCACCATACGTCCGTTCGGGCCGCGGTTCGATCGCACGGGCCGGCCGGGGCGCGGTGCCCCGGCCGGCCGTGGTCGCGGCGGGCTCCTCGGATCAGGCCAGCGGGCGGCAGAGCAGGGCGTCGGGCACCCCGCCGTGCAGCCAGCGCCAGGTGTAGGCGACGCCGGCCAGGTACTCGCCGTCCGCGCACTGGCCCTTGTAGTAGCCGGGCGCCCAGTCGCTGCCGGTGGAGCCGCCGCTCGCCGGGCGGTTGTCGCCGTGGTCGAACCAGACGTTGTGCCCGCCGGTGGGCAGGGCGTTCGCCGCCGGGGCGCAGAGCAGCGCGGACATCGCGTTGCCGCGCACGCTGAAGCCGACGGCGAAGGTCCGGTCGGGGCACTGGAGCTTGTTGTAGCCGGAGGCCCAGTCGCCGCCGGTGACGTACCGCTCGTCGGTCACCACCTGGTACGGCGCCGCGGTGCGGGCCGGACCGCCGGCGTCGGTGCACAGGCCGCGGCCGTCACTGCGGGCGAGGCCGGTCAGGCGTTCGGTGTCGGGGCAGCTGCCCTTGCGGGCGCCGCTGTCCCAGTCCGGCAGGGCGAGCATCCGTTCGGAGGTGTCGAGGTCGGCGTGGTCGAGGCCGAGCATGTTCCACCGGGGGGTCGGCGGCACCGGTCCGGTGCGGCCGGGTGCGTCGACCAGGCGGTGCCAGTCGGCGGCCCGCCAGTCGCCGGGGTCGTCGATGCCGAGCCGGGTGCCGGCGGGGTCGTAGGAGAGCAGCGCCCAGTTGTCCTGCGGGACGCCGTCGCGGGTCCAGCCGATCAGCGGCCAGACGGCGAAGTCGGTGTCGGCGGCGACCAGGATGTCGGTGAAGGCGTCGAGCCAGGCGCGTTCCTTGGGGTCGGTGGCGCCGCGGCCGGTGGCACCGAACTCGCTGATCCACACGGGTGCGGTGAAGTGCTGGCCGGCCCGGGTGACGAACAGGGCCTGCTGGTCGACCACCTGGGCGAGCTGGGCGGGGGTGAGGTCCTGGTAGCGCGGGTCGTGGGTCTCACCGAGGCCGGTCGCGCCGCTGTGGTTGGGGCCGGTGTAGGCGTAGAAGTGCGCGGAGTAGACCAGCTTGCCGGAGCGGATCAGGGTGTTGGAGAGGTTCTGCACCGGCGTGAGCATCGGCCGGCCGTGCGGCAGCCCGTCGAGCGGGATGCCCTGCCAGTTGATGCCCTCCATGACGATCAGCAGGTCGGGGTCGGTCTGCAGGATCCGGTTGCCGGCCGCCTCGAAGGCCGCGTACTCGTCGTGGGCGTCGCCCCAGCCCCAGTTCGGGTCGTCCCAGGTGTCGCGGCGGACCTCGTTGCGCAGGTCGGCGCCGACCACCCGCTTGTTGTCCTTGTAGCGGCCGGCCAGGAACACCCAGTCGGCGATCCACTGCTCGGTGCTCTGGCCGCTGTTCCAGCGTTCGTTGCCGTCCAGCCCGCAGCACCACCGGGCGGTGGTGGTGTGGTTGTTGAGGATCACGGCGAAGCCGTCGGCGGTGAGCGCGGCGATCACGGCGTCGAAGACCTGGAGCGCGGTCCGGCCGCGCAGCTGGGGGTTGGCGGCGACGGCGGCGTCCGGGACCAGCGCGGTCTGGTGGATCATCGCGTTGGAGAACGGGAGCCGGATGCTGTTGAGACCGAGCGCGTGCAGGTCGGCGAGGATGCTCGCGAGCGGCGCCCGGTCCAGGCCGAGCGGCAGGTCGGCGGAGGGTTCGCCGTGCTCGTGGTTGGCCGGGTCGGCGGTGTCGCCGCTGCCCAGCCAGTGCCCCTGGGCGCCGTCCCAGTTGCCGGACCTGAGCTTGAAGCGATTGCCGGCGGCGTCGACGACGTAGCGGCCGCTGGTGCTGAGCGGCCCGCTCCAGGAGGCGGCGAGCCCGGCGGCCGTGCTGGGGGCCGGCCGGGCCGCCGCCGTCCCCGCACCGGCGGAGCCCGCGAGCAGGGTGGAGAGGGTCGCCAGGACTGCGAGGGTACGGGTGAACAGCGTCTTCATGGGCCGGCCCCGAGGGTGGTGGGTGATGGGGGGATGTGGCGCTCTTCGTTCGACTACCCGTAGGTAATGTGACGATTATTCACATGAAACCCCAGCCACGCCAAGGGTGTTGACCCGTTCAGAACGAGATGGGCTGCCCCTCCCGCCCGGCCTGGCCGGCGGTGTACGCGACGTCGTGCACGGTGCGCCCGTCCGGGTCGAGCAGGGTGATGGTGCCGCCCTTGTTCCCGAGCCGCAGGCCGTCGCCGGTGCGGACGGTGACGGTCGCCCCGGGCTCCAGCCGCTGGGCGGGCAGCGTGAAGCGCCGGTGCTGGGCGTCGGCGAGCTGCCAGTGGGCGAGGTCGACCGGGGCGGCCGAGGCGTTGACCAGGGTGACGCTCTCGGCCCGGTCGTCGGGGCCGGCCGGGTTGACCAGTGCCGCCAGGATCCGCAGCGCGCCGCCCGGCGCGTCCGGCCCGCCCGCGCCGCCCACCGCGTGGCCGGTGCGGTCGTCGGTGTGCCAGGACTGGGACTGGAACGCCAGGAAGAGCGCCACCCAGCGGGATTCGGCCGGGATGTGCAGCAGCAGGAAGCCGTCCTGGTGGACGCCGTCGTCGCGGCGGTGGCCCGGGTCGTTGCCCTGGTTCATGTGGATGTCGTGGACCCCGTTGCCGGGCAGGAAGCCGAAGACCTTGTCCGGCAGGTGCGGCTCGGTCGGCCAGCGCTGCCCGAAGACGTACGCGGTCGCGGCGGTGTCGGCGAGCGCCCGCAGCACCTGCCGGTCCACCAGGTCGGCCAGGTCGTTGTCCGCGCCGGGCAGGTCGGGGGGCAGCGGGCGCATCGCGTCCCGCGCGAGGAGCGCGTCGCGGACGAAGTCCGGGCCGGTGCCGCCGGGGCCGGGCGGCAGCTCGGTCCAGCCCGAGGCGGCGGGCGGCAGCTGGGCCAGCAGGGGGTGCCGGAAGTCCTCGTCCAGCAGCTGGAGCAGCTCGGCCGGGGCCTGGTCGGAGAGCACTTTGACCGCGGCGCGGAAGTCGGTGCCGGCGGCGTCGCGCAGGTGCAGCTGGTAGTGGGGGGTGTCGCGACCGCCCTCGCGGCGTCTTGCGATCAGTCGGGCGGCCAGCACGCCGTAGTGCTGAAGGGGCATCTGTGGTCCTCGGTACAGGGGGCGTCCGGGCCTGGGCCCGGCGGGTCGTCAGATGCCTTCCCCGAGCGGGGCGGCCGCCATCTTGCGCCGCCGAAACGTTCGAGTGAACCTTGCGCGTCCCGGTTTACGCCGGTCCGACCGCCGCCCGCTGCCGCGCACCGGTCTGGCTCACGCCGGTACGGCCGCCGCCCGCTCCCGCGCACCGGCCAGGCTCACTCCGGTACGGCCGCCGCCCGCTCCCGCGCACCGACCTGGCTCACGCCGGTACGGTCCCCGCCCCCGGCCGGGCGGCCGGTCCGGCCGGGTGCCGGCGGCCCGCCGCGACCTCGACCGCCAGCTCGGCCAGCGCCCGCGGGGCACCCTGCTGCCCCCGGATGCCGGGGAAGGCGTTGATGTCGACGATCAGCGGCTGCCCGGCGACGTCCAGCACGTCCACCCCGTAGACGTCCAGCTCGAAGGCGCGGCCGGTGTCCAGCGCGAGCCGCGCGTAGCCCTCCGGCAGGTGGTCCGGGCGCTGCGGCGGCAGACCGGGCCCGGTGGCCAGCTCGGAGCGGCGTTGCTCGGCGAAGACCTGGCCGTCGACCACCCAGAGCTTGTGGTCCCAGCCGTCGCCCGGTGCGAAGTCCTGCACCACCACCGGCTCGCCGGGCCACCGCTCGGCGAGGCCGGCCGCCTCGGCGGAGCTGGTCACCCGGGCCACCAGGTCGCCGCGCCGGCTGTGCCGGCTCTTGACCACCAGCGGCCGGTCCACCGCCAGCCCGGCCAGCTCCGCGACGCGGGTGGCGGCGAACGGCAGCCCGGCCCGGTCGGCGTGGCCGGCCATCAGCAGCCGGTCCTGGCAGAAGGCGGTGGCGGCGGCCGAGTTGAGCACCGGTACGCCGCGCTCCTCCAGCGCGGTGGCGAGCGCCAGCGCGGCCGGGGTGCGGGCCTTCAGCAGGTACACCGCGGCCGGGTCGGCGGGCGGCGGCGCCGTCGGGGCCAGCACCTCCACCCGGTGGCCGCCCGCCCGCAGCAACTCCGCGGCCCCCGCCAGCAGCGGGTGGTCCGGTGCCGGGGTGATCAGGCCGATCCTCACCGGGTGCCGCCGATCACGGCCGAGGAGGGCATCAGGCGGGCGGCGGGCACCGAGGGCCAGGAGGAGCCGGTCCGGGCCAGCCGGACCACCGCGCCGGCCACCGTGTCCACCGCGTCCGGCACCTGCCGGAAGCTCGGGAAGTCGTTGACGTCCACCACCACCGGGCCGTCCGGGCCGAGCAGCACGTCGACGCCGTACAGGTCCAGCCCGAACACCTCGCCGACCTGCGCGGCCACCGCCGCCACCTCGGCGCTCAGCGCCACCGGCCGTTCGCGGTGCGGGTGGTGCGGATGCAGCGGCGAGGTCCGCTCGGTGGCGAACAGCTCGCCGCCGGCGCAGTACACCTTGAGGTCCAGCCCGGGATTGGCGACGTACGGCTGCGCGATCAGCAGGCCCTCGCCGGCCAGCTCGGCGGTGAGCAGCGGCAGCTGGTCCGCCCGCTCGACCAGGTGGACGGCCCGGCCCGAACTGCCGTCGGCGGGCTTGACCACCAGCGGGTAGTGCTGATCCGGTATCAGGGCGAACTCGGCCGGGTCCGCGGCCGCCCAGGTCTGCGGCACCGGGAGGCCGTGGTGCGCGGCGATCACCGCCGCCTGGGCCTTGTCCCGGACCGGCCGGATCGACCGGGCGTCGTTGACGGTGGTCAGCCCGAGGCCCGCCGCGGCCTCCAGCAGTCCGAGGCCCGGCCCGCCGGAGACCGTCTTGAGCACCCAGGCGTCGTGCCGGCCCGAGCGGACCAGCCCGCCCAGGTCGAGCAGCGAGCCGCCCGGCCGCAGGACGTCCACCTGGTGGCCCCACTCGGTCAGCCTGCGCACCACGTCCAGCGGCATGCCGTCGTTCCGGTAGTGCTCCTCGACCAGGAAGCAGAACCTCATCCCGTACAACTCCTGTCCCCCCGCGGTGACCGCGGCGCTGAATGTAGCGCCTCAGGATGCCACGGATTCAGCTGGGCAAGATCGCCCGGTCCGTCCCGGAACGGCCACAGCCGGGTCACGGCCGCCGCGGGGCCCGCGGAGGGCCCCGGCGGGCGGACGGTCCGGGGCGGCCCGCAGGTCCGCGGGGTGCTTCGTGCACCGTCACCGGCCCGCGGCCGCGCCCGGGATGTCACGGCCGCGTCCCGGAACGGTCCGGGCGGGCCACAGCCCGGTCACGGGCCTCGGACAGCACGGGCGGCGCCCATTACCCTTCCTTGGTCAAGCCTTTCCCCGGCACGGGGGCACCGGGGAGCGAAGGAGGGGGCGGTGCGCGAGATCCTGGGGCCGGCGCCCGCGCCGGCCGCCGCACCCGTACGTCCCGGGCCGCGCGGGGTGCTGCGCCCGACCGGACTGCACGACCTGCGGGGCCGCCGCGCCCCGGTGGCGCTGCACTACCCGCCGGCCGACCTGGTGGTGGTCTCCGGGCTGCCCGGCAGCGGCAAGTCCACCTTGCTGCGGCGGTGCGGCCGGGCCCGGGTGATCGACTCGCAGCACGTCCGCGAGCAGTACCGGTCGCGCCTGCCGCGCGGGCTGCCGTACGCGCTGTACCGGCCGCTGGTGCGGATCGGCCACTACCTGCGGCTGCGCCGGGCGCTGCGCGCGGGCGGCCCGCTGCTGGTGCACGACTGCGGCACGCTCCCCTGGGTCCGGGGCTGGCTGGCCCGCACGGCGGCCCGGCAGGGGCGCCGGCTGCACCTGGTGCTGCTGGACGTCAGCCCCGCCGAGGCCGCCGCGGGCCAGCGGGCGCGCGGCCGGCGGGTCTCCCGGTACGCCTTCGCCCGGCACCGGCACGCCACCGGCCGGTTGCGCGCCCGGCTGGCCGGGACGGACGGGCCGCCGGCCGGCTGCGCCTCGGCGGTGGTGCTGGACCGGGCCGGGGCGCTGGACCTCCAGGACCTCGACTTCCCCGGCTGAGCACGGCCCACCTGCTCACCGCCCACCACCGTCGCCCGCACCACGGCGATCCGGCCATCCGGCGCCGCACGGTTCCGGGCCGGCCCGGCCCGCTTCGGACCGGTCGGTACCGGGCTTTCCGCGCACCGGCGGTTCCAGCTGGTGGGACGGGCCGGGCCGATTGCCCGGTTCACCCGGCCGCACCGCCGTCCGGATGCGGTTTCCGGACCCGAATTCCCCGGATCGTGCCCGAGTGCTGCCCGGATCGCCGGCACCGGGACGGCCGCGGTGCGCTCCCGACCGGGCTGACCTCAATCGCTTGAGGATTTCCTGAGCTTTCATCAATTCGTATTCCGAACCGGTTCTGCCCGAACGGGCAAAAGCCCGGGTGAACACCGGAATTCGCGGCCGGATTGCATTTACACCGCCCGGCGGGCCGACCTAGAGTCCCTCATGCGAATTGTCGTGCCCACGCACGAAGGAATGAACTCCCTTGAGCAATCTGCTGGTCAGGCGTGCCCCGCGCGCCGAAAGTCCCGCCTTGCCGGGCGACGAGGTCGAACTCGCCGAACCCCCGGTGATGGGTGAACCCACCGGTCTGGATTTCGGCTCCGCGCTGATGTACCTGCCGATGGGTCTCGGTGCGGGCGCGATGGTGCTGATGTTCTCGGTGCGCTCCGCCGGGCCGACCACCTACATGATGTCGGGAATGATGGGCGTCGCGATGGTGAGCATGACGCTCACCCAACTCGGGCGCTCCGGCGGGGAGCGGCGCCGCCGCACCCGCGCCGAACGCCGCGACTACCTCAGGTACCTGGCGCAGAAGCGTCGGCAGGCCCGGACGGCCGCGGACCGGCAGCGGGCCGCCCTGCTGTGGGACAACCCGGAGCCCGGCGAGCTCTGGGCGCTGGCCCGCGGCCCCCGCCTGTGGGAGCGCCGCCCGAGCCACGACGACTTCGCCCAGATCCGGATCGGGCTCGGACTGCGCCGCGCCGCCCTGGAGTTCCTGCCGCCGCAGACCAAACCGGTCGAGGACCTGGAGCCGCTCTCGGCGGTGTCGCTGCGACGGTTCACCAAGGCGCACCAGACCGTGCGCCGGCTGCCCGTCACGCTGGCGCTGCGCCGCTTCACCAGCGTGGAGCTGGCCGGCGACGGCGAACCGGCGCTCGACCTGCTGCGGGCCGTCGTGGCGCAGCTCGCGGTGCTGCACTCCCCCGACGAGCTGCGGATCGCCCTGCTGGGCGACGAGGCCGCGCGTGCCGAGTGGGAGTGGCTGAAGTGGCTGCCGCACACCGCGCACCCGACCCGGCAGGACGCGGCCGGCCCGGTCCGGCTCGCGGCCGGCGACCACGACGAACTGCTGGAGCTGCTCGGCCCCGACGTCGCCGACCGGCCCGACCACGACCCCGCCGCCGGCCCCAGCATCGCGGAGCCGTTCGTGGTGGTCCTCGCCCAGGGCGTCCGGCTCCCGGAGACCTCCCGGCTGCTCCACGGGGGTTTGCGGAACCTGGTGCTGCTGGACGCCACCGGGGCGATGACCGGCGGCCCCAGGGTGCTGCGGCTGAGCGTGCACGGGCGGCAGGTGGAGATCCCCTCCGGCGCCGACACCGTGTCCGCGACCGCCGACCGGCTGCTGCCGGCCGAGGCGGAGACGCTGGCCCGGACGCTGGCGCCGCGGCGCACCGGCGGCGCCGTCGACCTGCTCGACCGTCCGCTGGAGCAGGACGTGGAACTCACCACGCTGCTGGGCATCCGAGACCCGCACCGCTTCGACGTGCCCACCCTGTGGGGCCCGCGGCAGGCGCAGTCCGCCCGGCTGCGGGTGCCGCTGGGTGTCACCGAGGACGGCGAGGTGGTGGAGCTCGACCTCAAGGAGTCCGCGCAGGGCGGCATGGGCCCGCACGGCCTGCTGATCGGCGCCACCGGCTCCGGCAAGAGCGAGCTGCTGCGCACCCTGGTGCTCGGCCTGGTCGCCACCCACTCCTCCGAGGTGCTCAACCTGGTCCTGGTGGACTTCAAGGGCGGTGCGACCTTCCTCAACCTGGACCGGCTGCCGCACACCTCCGCGGTGATCACCAACCTGGCCGACGAGATCCACCTGGTCGACCGGATGCGGGACTCGATCAACGGGGAGCTGATCCGGCGCCAGGAGCTGCTGCGCGAGGCCGGCCACTCCTCGCTGTTCGACTACGAGAAGGCGCGGGCCGCCGGGGCCGGTCTGACCCCGCTGCCCTCGCTGCTGATCATCGTCGACGAGTTCTCCGAACTCCTTTCCAACAAGCCCGAGTTCATCGACCTCTTCGTCTCCATCGGACGGCTCGGCCGCAGCCTCGGGGTGCACCTGCTGCTCGCCTCGCAGCGGCTCGACGAGAGCCGCATCCACAAGGTGGAGGGCCACCTGTCGTACCGGCTGGCCCTGCGCACCTTCTCCTCGATGGAGTCCCGCAGCGTGATCGGCGTCGCCAGCGCCTACGAGCTGCCCTCCGCCCCCGGGCAGGGCTACCTCAAGGTGGACACCACCAACCTGGTCCGGTTCAAGGCCGCGTACGTCTCCGGGCCGGCGCCGGAGGCGGCCGGCCAGGACGAGGGGCCGGCACTCCCCGACCGGCCCCGGGACGAGGTGACCGCCTTCGGCCTCGACCGGCAGGGCCCGCTGCTGCCCGACCCCGCCGGGCCGCTCGCCGAGCCGACGCGCCCCGGGCCGCCGGCGGGCACTCCGGGCGCCCCCGCGGCGGGCGAGTCCCGCAGCACCAGCAGCCTGCTGGAGGTACTGGTCGACCGCCTGGAGGAGAGCGGCCCGCCCGCCCGGCAGGTGTGGCTGCCGCCGCTCACCGAATCGCCCAGCCTCGACCAGCTGCTGCCCGGCATCGTGCCCGACCCGGTGCGCGGCATGAGCGCGGCCGACCACCCCGGCGTGGGGCGGCTGACCGTCCCGCTCGGCACGGTGGACCGGCCGTTCGAGCAGTCCCGCGAGCTGCTGGTGGCCGACCTGTCCGGTGCGGACGGCCACCTGGGCCTGGTCGGCGCGCCGCAGACCGGCAAGTCGACCCTGCTGCGCACCCTGATCCTCTCCCTCGCGCTCACCCACACGCCGGAGGAGGTGCAGTTCTACTGCCTGGACTTCGGCGGCGGCGGACTGGTCTCGATCGCCGGCCTCCCGCACGTCGGCTCGGTCGCCACCCGGCTGGAGCGCGACCGGGTGCTGCGCACCGTCGCCGAGCTCACCCAGCTCCTGGAGCGCAGGGAGCGCGAGTTCACCGAACGCGGCCTGGAGTCGATGGCGGCGTACCGGCGGCTGCGCGAGCGGGGCGAGGTGGACGACCCGTACGGGGACGTCTTCCTGGTGGTGGACGGCTGGTTCACGCTGCGCCAGGACTTCGACGACCTGGAGCCGCGGGTGATGGAACTCGCGGTGCGCGGCCTGTCGTTCGGCATCCACCTGGTGGCGTCGGCGGTGCGCTGGTCGGAGATCCGGCCCCGGCTGCGCGACATGCTCGGCACCAAGTTCGAACTGCGGCTCGGCGACGCGCTGGAGTCCGAGGTGGGCAGCCGGATCGCCGCAGCCGTCCCGCACCAACCGGGCCGGGGCCTGACGCCGTCCGGGTACCACTTCCTGGCCGCACTGCCGCGGCTGGACAGCGAGTCGGCGACCGCCGACCTGACCGAGGCCACCAAGGCGGCGGTCGCCGAGATCGGCACCTTCTGGACCGGCCCCGCCGCCCCCGGGGTGCGGCTGCTGCCGAGCCGCCTGCCGGTCGAGCAACTCCCGCCCGCCGAGGGCGATCTGCGGATCTGCCTGGGGCTGGACGAGCAGCGGCTGGAGCCGGTCTGGCACGACTTCGCGGCCAACGGGCACCTGATGGTGTTCGGTGACGACGAGACCGGCAAGACCAACGCCCTGCGGCTGGCGATCCGGGCCGTCACCGACCGGTACACGCCCGAGCAGGCCCGGATCGCGCTGGCCGACCCCGGGCGCGGCCTGCTGGCCATGGTCCCGGAGGAGTACCGGGTCGGCTACGTGGTCGACCGGGAGTCGCTCGGGAAGCTCGCCGCGAACACCGTGGTCTCGCTCGGCCAGCGGGTCCCCGGACCGGACATCACCCCCGAACGGCTCGCCCGGCGTGACTGGTGGAGCGGGCCACTGCTGTTCCTGGTCGTCGACGACTACGACCTGCTCGCCGCGTCCGCGGGCCAACCCGCGCCGCTGGCCCCGCTGGTGCCGCTGCTCCCGCACGGCCGGGCGATCGGCCTGCACATGGTGATCGCCCGCAGTACCTCCGGCGCGACGCGCGCCATGATGGACCCGGTGCTGCGGCCCCTGTGGGAGCTCGGCAATCCGGCCCTGCTGCTCTCCTACCCCAAGGAGGAGGGCAAGTTCCTCGGCGAGGCGAGGCCGCGCACGCTGCCGGCCGGACGCGCCCAACTCGTCACCCGCCGGTCCGTCCGGCTCGTGCAGACCGGATTGGTGACCGCCCCGTGAACCCCGCCCCGCGCGCCACGGCCCTCCGTGAGCCGTTCGCCGTCCCCGAGCTGTGCCGGATCACCGTGGACGGTCCGGCCGGCCGCAGCGACCTCGCGATCCCCGTCACGCTCACCGTCTCCGCGCTGCAGGCGCTCCTGCTGGACACCCTGCCCGGCCCGGCCGCCGACCCGGGCTCCGCGTGGGTGCTGCAACGGCTGGGCGACGATCCGCTCGACCCGGCCGGCACCGCGCAGACGCTCGGCCTGCGCGACGGCGACGTGCTCCACCTGCGGCCCGCCGAAACCGCGCTGCCCGCCCTGCAGTTCGACGACCTCGCGGACGGGGTCGCGCAGGTGGTCGCCGGCCGGGCCGGCCGGTGGCAGCCGCGCTCCACCCGGCTGCTGGCGCTCGCCCTGGCCGGTCTGGCGCTGCTCGCCCTGGCGGCGGCCCTGCTCGGCCGCGGGCCGGGCGCGTCCACCGCCGCCGTCGCCGGCGCCGTCGCAGTGGCACTGGCCGGCGCCGCCGTGGCCGCGCGGCGGCTGGCCCGGGACCGGGCGGCGGCACTGCTCACCGGCGGCGCGGCGGTACTGTTCGGCGCGCTCGCCGGGCTGGCGTCCGGCGGCCACCACCCTGACCCGCGCGGGGTGTTGATCGCCGCCGGCGCCGTGACCGTGCTGTCCGCGGTGCTGCTGGCGCTGCGCGCCGTACCGGTCGCCGCCGGCGCCGCCGCCCTGCTCACGGCGCTCGCCGCGGAGGCGGCCGCGGCCCTGGTCCGGCTGACGCCCTGGAGCGCCGCCCAGGCGGCCGGGCTGACGGCCGGGGCGATGTTCGTGCTCGGCCACTTCGGGCCGCGCCTGGCGCTGCGCGCCGCCCGGCTGCGCGCCCCGCAACTGCCCAACAACGCGGAGGAGTTGCAGGAGGACATCGAGCCGGAGCCGCAGGAGCGGGTGGAGCGGCGGGTGGCGACCGCGACCGCCTGCCTCGACGCGCTCGGTGTGGCGGGCGCCCTGGTGCACACCGCCGGCTCCTGGTACCTGACCCGGCTACCGGGATGGGTCGGCTGGCTGGTGCCACTGGTGCTCGCGACGGCCGTGCTCCTGCGCGCCCGCGGGCTGACCGGCACCGTGCAGCGGGTGACCGCGGTCCTGTCCGGCGCCGCCGGCCTGGTCGTGCTGCTGCTGGCCCGGGTCGCCCCGGCCGGGGAGGGCCCGCGGCTCGCCGTGCTCGCGCTGCTGCTGACCGCCGCCGCGCTGCTGCTGGTGGCCGCCCGCCGCCTGGCCACCAGCCGCCCGCTGCCGATCTGGGGCCACGCCGGCGACATCCTCGAACTCCTCAGCGCCCTGGCGCTGTTGCCGCTGCTGCTGCAGACCGTCCATCTCTACGCCGCCGTCCGGGCGCTCTTCAGCTGAGGGGAGGACAACCCGTGCAGACCCGACGCGACCACGTCCAGGCCTACCAGTTCGCCATGGGCCGGCTGGCCACGGCCCTGGTGAGCGGCGACCCGGGGCGGGGCGAGAGCCCGACCAGGCGCGCCGCGCTCGGCACCTTCCTCGGTGCCGGGGTGACCGCCCTGCTGTGCGCCGGCTCCGGCGTGTACGGGCTGATCTCGCCCGTGCCGTCGGCCGCCTGGCGCACGCCCGGCGCGATCGTCCTGGAGCGGCAGACCGGCAACCGGTACCTGCTCCTCGACGGCGAGCTGCGCCCGGTGCGCAACCGCGCCTCCGCCCTGCTGCTGGCCGGCAGCACCGCGCCGATGGAGACCGCCGACCGGGCGGCGCTGGCCGGCGCCCCGCACGGCGCCCCGATCGGCATCCCCGGCGCGCCCGACACCGTGCCCACCGGCACCGGACTGCTCACCGGCGGCTGGACCCGCTGCCTGCGGCCCGACCTGGCGACCGGCCAGAGCGTGGACTTCGCACCGCAGGGGCGCACCACGCCCGTACCGGCCGACCGGCAGGCGCTGCTGGCCGGCCCGGACGGCAAGCGCTACCTGCTGTTCGGTGGTGTCCGCTACCCGGTGCCCTCCGACAGCGTGCTGATCGCCCTCGGCCTCGACGGCGAGCAGGCCGTGCCCGCCCGGCCGAGCTGGCTGGCCGCACTGCCGCAGGGCGCACCGCTCGCCGCCCCCACCGTGCCGGACGCCGGCGCCCCGGCCGGTCAGGTGGCGGGCGCCGCCGTCACCGTGGGCCAGCTGTTCAGCACCGACTCGGGCGGCACCGACCGCTACTACCTGATGCGCTCCGACGGCATCGCCCCGGTCAACGCCAGCGAGGCCGCGCTGCTCGCCATGGCGCCCGGCGCGCCCGCCGTCCGCCGGGTCGGCGCGACCGACATGGCGAGCACCCCGCTGTCCACCGCTCCCCCGCCGGCGGACCGCCTGCCCGACGTCCGCGACGCACCCCCGATCGCCGCCGCCGGCCAGGCCCTGTGCCTGGCCCAGACGCCCGACGGCACGGCCGTCCGCAGCCGGGTGGTGCTGGAGGGCGGCGCCGCCGCCACCGGCACCCGGCCCGTGCTGGTACCGGCCGACAGCGGCGTCTACGCCGTCGACCAGACCCAGCTGGCGGCCCAGGCCCTCGCCCCGCGCAGCTACCTGATCGACGACCAGGGCACCGCCTACCCGCTGGGCGAGGGTTCCGCCGCCGCCCAGCTCGGGCTGGCCGGCCGGCCGCGCACGCCGGTGCCCGGTGACCTGCTCGCCGAACTCCCCCAGGGCCCGGTGCTGGACGTCGCCGCCGCCCGCGCGACGGCGGGAGGGCGGTGACCGTGCGACTCAGGACCCGTCCCCCCGTGCAGGCCCTGCGGTGCCGGACCGTCGGCCACGCCCTGCTCGTCCACCCCAAGGGCCGCCCTGACCCGCAGACCCTGGACTTCACGGCCCGGCTGGCACCGGACCCGCAGCACCTCCCGGTCGTCCTCGACCTGCCGTGCGGCGCGCCCGCCGCCGTCTGGGACGCG
Organism: Kitasatospora sp. NPDC094015; assembly: GCF_040304075.1. NCBI lineage: Bacteria > Bacillati > Actinomycetota > Actinomycetes > Kitasatosporales > Streptomycetaceae > Kitasatospora > Kitasatospora sp. NPDC094015. Next base: position 181,851 of record NZ_JBEOUL010000008.1, on the reverse strand, counting down.
GTGGCCCGGCTGCTCGCCGGCCGCGCCGCCAGCCTGCGGCTGGTCTTCGGGCGGGCCACCCCGGCGGAGGCCCGGTGGGCCGGTCAGCGGATCGCCGACCGGCTGCGACGGGTCGTCCTGGTGCCCGACGGGCGGCCGGTGCCCACCGCGGGCGGCGGGCTGTTCGTCCCGATCGACCACGGCGCGGGCTGGCTCCAGCTGCGGCCGGGCGCCGCCGCCCGGCCGGAGTCGCGCCGCTACCCGCGCCCGATGTGGGAGTTCACCACCCTCGACCGGCCGTGGGCCACCAGCCCGTACGGCGTGGTCGAGTCGGTGCCGTGCGGTGTCTGGCTGCGCGGTGCCCGGCCGAACGGCCTGCTCGACGGGTGGCGCCGGCTGGTGGAGACGCTGCCCGCCGACCCGCAGGTGCTGACCGTGGTGCTCGGCAGCCCGGGCGGCCCCGCGGTGCCGCTGGCCGACGCCTTCCGGCTGTGGACCACCGTGCTGCCCTCGGTCCGCCGCCAGGTGCGGTTCGTCCCGTACGGGCCGCTCGCGCTGCCCCCGGGGGCCGGCGCGCTCGGGCAGGAGCTGGCCGACGCCTTCGGCGAGCACGTGGTGGTCTGCGCCGGCCTGCCCGTCCTGCCGGGCGGGCACGAGGCACCGCCGGACGTGCGCGGCCTGCTCGCCGACGGGACGCCGGGCTGGCAGCCGTTCGCCGCGCAGTACCGCTACGCCCCGCGCCGGCACCCGCTCGCCGAGACCGCGCCGCCCGAGCCGCTCGGGGTGCGCAGCCCGCTGCCGGGACTCGCGCCGGTCGGCTCCGCCGCCTGGGAGCTGGCCCCCGGCACGGTGCTGGAGATCGTGCAGTCCGGGCTGTGGGTGCGCCCCGCCCTGGAGCCGCCCGGCGGCAACGACGTACGGCGGCGCCCCGCCCCGTACGGCCACGCGGCGCTGCTGTACGACCGCAGCGAGCCGGCGAGCGCCGACCGGATGCACGCCTTCGCGCAGGACCTGCTGTGGCAGCTGCCGCCGGACGCCCGCGACGCCTACCGGATCGCCCCCGCCGACGCCCCCGGCCTCGCCTCGCCCGCCGGCCCGGCCGGTACGTGGACGCTGGGCGAGCCGGTGGTGATGGACGACAACGCCCGCCCCGGCACGGCCGTCCGGACGGTTCCGCAGCGGCCCGCGCACCTCGCGTTCTGGGCCACGGCGGGTACGGCGGCTGCCGTCGGACCGGCCGACGCCCCGGCGCGGCTGCTCACCCTCGGCGGGCCGCGGACCCGCCGGCGCGCCCGGCCCGCCGGGGGCACGGTGGAGGACCTCGTCGGTGCCCAGGCGGGTCGGGCGCCCGCGGGCGCCGGGCTGCCGGTGGCGGTGCCTTCGGTGCACCCGGCCCGGACCGGGTCCGAGCACCTCGGCGCGGTCGCGCGTCCGTCCGGTGCGCTGCTCAGCTCGGCCGGACCGGCGACCGGCACGCCCGGAACCGCGGGGCTGTCCGGAGTCGCGGGGCCGCCCGCTGCCCAGGCGCTGCACGCCGCGGCGGCGCCGGCACTGCCGAGCGCGCCGGCGGGTGCCACGGTCAGGGGCGGCACCGCGTCCGCACCCTCGCCGGTGGCCGCCCGGCCCGGCCCCGGCCGCCCGACGGTCGAGGAGCCCGCCGACCCGTTCCACACCCGCGTGGTACGCGCCGCCGGGCCGAGCCGGGACGAGCCGCCGACGCCACCGGTGCCCACGACCCCGGAGACCCCTGGGACCCCGGAGACCCCTGGGACCCCTGGGACCCCTGGGACCCCTGGGACCCCTGGGACCCCGGAGACCGGCGCGGGCGGACCGGAGGCGGAGGCGGTGCCGGCACCGGTGCCGGACCTCACGCCACCAGCCGTACCGGCTGCGCCTCCGGCCGGCCCGACCCCCGTCCCCGCGCTCCCGGAGGTACCCGAAGATCCGTCGGCCCCGGAGGCCACGCCGAGCCTCCCCGAGGCCTCGGACCCGCCGCCGGCGCCCGCCCCACCGGCCGCCCGGCCGGCGCGTCCCGCCGGGATCCGGCTGGAGTCGGTCGCGCCCCCGGCGTCGGCCCCGGCCGCGCCCCGCGCCGTACCGGATCAGGCTCCGCCCACCGCGCGGCCCGCCGCTCCGGCGGCGTCCCGCACGGTCCGGGTGCAGCCCGTCCCCGGGCCGGACGCGAGCGCCGTACCGCAGGAGCGCGGCATGGCCCGGGAACGGGAGTGGGTGTGGCGCACCTTCGCCCGGCAGTTCAACGCGGCGTCCGGCACGGTGTCCCGGGTGCTCTCGGAGTCCCCCGGGCTGCGCGGCAGCACCCGGGCCGAGGAGAGCGACGCCTTCACCGATCTGGCCGCCCTGCGGCTCTACCTCACCGGTGACGGCGCGGCCCTCGACACCGCGATCCGAACGGCGACCGTCGGGCCGCACGTCCCGCTGGCCCGCTGCGTGGCCGCCGGCCTGCGACGGCTGCCGTCCCACCGGGGCGCCACCCTGCTGCGCGCCGCGCTGCACCCGGCCGAGCGGGCCTGGTACCGCGAGGGCGACGTGCTGACCGAGTGGGCCTTCTGCACGGCCTGGTCCCGCGTCGCGGAACCGGTGACCGGCGCGACCGACTTCCTGATCTGGTCGCTGACGGCCCGCCGGACCGCGCTGCTCGCCCCGGCCGCCCCCGACCGGGTGGTGTTCCCGCCCGGCACCAGGTTCCGCGTGCTGGGCTCCGACGACCAGGACCGACTGCTGCTGCGTGAGCTCTCCACCTCGGAGGGCTCGGAGAACAGGAAGACGAGCGTGCCACTCGACGAGATCGCCCTGGACGGCCTGGCCCGGGCCGCCGACGGAGCCGCCCCGCCCGCCCGCGCGGGCGCCGCGGACACCGGACCCACCCCGCCACCGGGCGCCGCGCCCGGCCTGCTCCCCCGTACGGCCCCGAAGGCGGTGGCCGCGTGAGCCAGCGACTGCTCGTCTCCCGGGAGCGTCCCGGCGCCTACCCGACCATCGGCGCGGCGCTGGCCGACGCCGCCGAGGGTGCCCTGATCACCGTGGCCGCGGGCCGCTACGAGGAGGCGCTCACCATCACCAGGCCGGTGACGCTGGCCGCCGAGCCCGGCGAGGGACCGGTGGTGCTGCACTCGGCCACCGGCAGCACGGTGGTGCTGGACGCCGAGGCGGTGCGCCTGTCCGGCCTGGAACTTTCCGGCTCGGACGCCGAAGCGCCGGTGCTGGACGTGCGGCGCGGGCAGGCGGCGCTGGACGGCTGCCGGCTCTCCGGCGAGGCCTGGGCCGCCGTACTGGCCTGGCACGAGGGGGTGCTGGCGCTGCGCGGCTGCGAGGTGTCCAACACCCGCGGCGCCGGCATCGTGGTGACCTCCGCCGGCGCGAACCTGGTGGAGCAGTGCGTGCTCACCGATATCGCCTCCTCCGCGTTCGTCATCGCCGAGCACGGCGAACTGACCGTCCGGGACTGCTCGTTGGTCCGGCCGCGGGGCAACGGGATCTGCGTCAACGGCCGCGGCGCGGTGGTGGTCGAGGGCGGCCGGATCGAGGGCAGCGGCAAGCCGGCGGTCGCCGTCGAGCAGGACGGCCGCGCCCGGCTGGACCAGCTGGTCGTCAGCGGGAGTTCGGCGCTCGACGCCTATCTGACCGGCCACGGGGAGACCGTCCTGACCGGCTGCACCTTCACCGGCTCCCGGGGGACCTCGGTGCACGTGGGCGGCGGCGCCCGGCCGGTGCTGCGCGACTGCGGGATCGAGCGGGCCGGTGCCGGCGGCGTCCGGGTGGCGGAGGGGTCCGCGGTGCGGCTGGAAGGCTGCCGGATCGCCGGAACACCGGTCGGGCTGCTGGTGGAGGGCGACTCCGAGGCGGTCTGCGAGAAGAGCTCCTTCGCCGCGACCGGCACCGCCGCGGTGACCCTCGCGGACGCGGGCCGGCTGACGGCCCGGGAGACCGAGTTCGAATGCGACGGCGGCTCGGGGATCGTCCTGGGCGAGGGGACCAGCGCCGAGCTGGTCGGCGTGCGGGTGCTCGCCACGGGCGCGGATGCGGCGCTGACCCTGGACGCCGGCGCCGGCGCCGAGCTGGTCTCCTCCCTGCTGCGCGGCGGCCCCGCCCTGGTCGGCGACGACGCCCGGCTGGCCGCCCGGGACACCGAGTTCACCGCCTCCGGCGGCGACGGCGTCCGGGTCGCCGGGGGCGGCTCGGTCACCGCGGTCGGCTGCCGGATCACCGGTGCCCGCCGCCACGGCGTGCACCTGCAGCCCGCCGCCCGGGCGGAGTTGGACAACTGCGCGGTCTCCGACAACGGCGGTGACGGGGTGCGCTCCGCCACCGACGGACCGGTGCGGATCCACGACTGCGAGATCCGCGGCAACGCGGGCGCCGCCGTGGGCCGGGCCCGGGGCGCCGGGGAGCCGGACGTCGCCCGGCTGGACACCGACGGCGGCGCCCCGGCGCCGGCCGGAGCGGGCGACGGCCTGCCCACCGCCCCGGCCCCGGGTGCGTCGGAGGCGTCCGGCGTGGGCACCGGCCCGCTCGCCGACCTGGACGCCCTGGTCGGGCTGGAGAGCGTCAAGCGTGAGGTCACCGGCCTGATCAACGTCAACAAGCTGGCGCAGCGGCGGCAGGAGATGGGCCTGCCGATGCCGCCGATGAGCCGCCACCTGGTCTTCGCGGGCCCGCCGGGCACGGGCAAGACCACCGTGGCGCGGCTGTACGGGGCGGTGCTCGCCGAGCTGGGCATCCTCAGCCAGGGGCACATCGTCGAGGTGGCGCGGGCCGACCTTGTCGCGCAGATCATCGGCGGCACCGCGATCAAGACCACCGAGGTCGTCAAGAAGGCGCTCGGCGGCGTGCTGTTCATCGACGAGGCCTACACCCTGACCAACCAGTCCCGGGGCACCGGGCCGGACTTCGGGCAGGAGGCCGTCGAGACCCTGATGAAGCTGATGGAGGACCACCGCGACGAGATCGTGGTCATCGTCGCCGGGTACTCGGCGCAGATGGAGCAGTTCCTCGCCTCCAACCCCGGGATGGCCTCGCGGTTCTCCCGTACCGTCGAATTCCCCAACTACAGCTCGGACGAGCTGGTCACCATCGTGCAGGGCCTGTGCGGCAAGCACTACTACGAGCCCGACGAGGACGCGGTGGCGGCGCTGCACCGCTACTTCGAGGAGGTGCCGAAGACCGCCACGTTCGGCAACGGCCGGGTCGCCCGGCAGGTCTTCGAGGAGATGATCAACCGGCAGGCCTCCCGGCTCGCCGCGGAACCCCCGGACAGCGACCGGGAGTTGTCCCGGCTGGCCGGCTCGGACGTGATCACCGTGCCGGCCGGCCCGACGGACCGGGTCGGGGAGGACGGCGAGGACAGCCAGGACGGGGAGGGCGGCGAGGCCGGCCCTGCCGAGCGGGCCGCTCCCGGCGGTCAGGGCAGCGAGGCCGGGCAGCCCGAACAGGTCACGCCCGTCGGCCGGTCCGCGCTGGACCGCCTCGCCGCGCTGACCGGCGCCGACGAGGCCCGGGCCGCCCTGCGCGACCGCCTGCTGCTGATCGCGCAGGCCCGCCGGACCGGCGCCTCCACCGGCCCGACCCCGCACCTGGTGATCCAGGGCGCACCGGGCAGCGGCCGCCGCGCCCTCGCCCGGGTGTACGGCCGCGCCCTCACCGAACTCGGCCTGCTGACCAGCGGTGCGACCACGCACCTGGCGCTGTCCACCGTGCCGGCCCGCTGGCCGGACCAGCCGCTGGTGCGGCTGACCGCCGCCCTGGCCGACGCCGCGGGCGGGGTGCTGGTGGCCGACGCGGACCCGGCGTTCACGCAGCGCCCCCCGCAGGAGTGCGAGGCCGTGTTCGAGGCGCTGGCCACCGCCGCCCGGAGCGCCGCGGACACCGTACTGGTCGTCACCGGCAGCGGCCCGCACCTGGTCGAGACGCTGCGCCGCCGACCAGAACTGGCCGCGCCCTTCGTGCAGTTCGTCGAGCTCGCCGCGTACACGGCCGAGCACGCACTGGAGATGACGGTTCGTCATCTGTCGTCCCACGGGATGCGCCTGGACGAGGAGGCGGCCGGTGCGCTGGTCGCCGCCCTCGCCGCGCAGCCCGCCCAGCGCACCGCGTACGCGGCGCACCGGCTGGCCGAGCGGATGGCCGCCACCGCGTACGGGCGCACGGTCACCCTGGACGACCTCACACGTCCTCCGGCGGGCCCCGGCTCCCGCCCCGAGGCTGAACGACCCCAGCCGGAACCCGTTCCCGCACACTCTTGAGAGGAAACGCCATGGCACAGCAGCTGTCGCAGGTCGAACTGGCGGGCATGACCGCCGCCCAGGGCACGTTCCAGCACGCGGTGGACTCCGCCACCAACGCCTACGCCAACGTCGAGGGCCAGGTGGAGGCGCTCGCCGCCAGCTGGACGGGCGAGGCCGCCACCATCTACCACCAGGCCATGCAGCAGTGGCTGGCCGACTTCCGGAACCTCAACCAGGCGCTCACCACGATGCTGGAGACGCTGGCCGCGAACACCCACGTGTACGCCGACACGCACCAGAACACCTCGGACGTGGCCCACCAGGTCTCGCAGCAGATCAGCGCCGGCTCGGGCCTCGTCGGCTTCCCGCTCTGACCACGCCACCACCATCCCACCCCCGAACCGAGGAGACATCAGCATGAGCACCTACCGGGTCCAGATGGAGCAGGTCGAGATCGTCGTCGGCGAGATGACCTCCATCACCCAGCGGATCAACCAGACGCTGGCCGACCTCGACAACCAGTCCACGGTGCACCTCGCCGAGTGGACCAGCGCCGCGCGGGACACCTACGCGCAGGTCAAGGCGCAGTGGGACAGCGCGGCGGCGGACATGACCGAGAAGGCCGCCAACGCCGCCCAGATGCTGGGCACCATCAACGAGTACTACTTCTACGGCGAGCGCTCCGGCGTGCAGCTCTGGTCGTGACCCGCAGATGGCCGACAGCAATCAGGACAGGGCCTACTTCACCCACAAGGGCAAGGGCTCGTCGTCGAACGGCGCCGGCAACGGCGGCGACACCAGTGACGGCGACCGCAAGCACCCCGAGGACTACGCCGGCAGCACCACGGTCACGACCGGGCACGGTCAGTACGACTCCTCGGGCGGGTTCACCCAGCCGACCGTGCCGCCGCCACCGGGAAAGGCGGCGGCCGGGACCACGGTGGACACCGCGTCGCTGGACCGGTTCGCCGACAACATCGCCACGCTCATCCCGCCCGTGGATGCGGCGAAGGAGGCGCTCGGACCGATCGGTCTGCACCCGGGGAACTTCTACCACGCCTACGTGATCCAGACGAAGATCAACGGTCTGGATGAGGACGCGGGCCTGAAGCAGCAGTGCCTCCAGGCGCTCACCGACCTGGGGCACGCCCTGGGTGGTCTACGGGACGGCGTACGGCAGTTGAGCGCCAAGTACAAGAGCATCGAGGAGGCCAACAAGATGACCGCCAAGGACCTCCACGACGCCATGGACACGGCGAGCGGGAAGTTCAACACGTTCATCCACGACGCCGGCGGCGATCCCGCCATCGGTCCGGCCGGCGGTCCGACCGAGGGCGGCAGCCAGGGATCGGGCGGCGGCACCCACGGCGGAGCCGGCAACAGCGGTACGTCGGGCAAGAACAACTGATCGGCGCGCGGTCCGCCGCCGCTCCCGGGACGCGGGAGCGGCGGCGGGCGGCGCGTGCCGCGGCCAGGAGGGGACATGGGGAACAAGGACAGCGACACCGGCAGCAGCGACAACGACTTCACCAAGGGCGACGACGGCGCCCTGTTCGGCAATCCCACCGGGGGCGGCTTCCACGTCCACGACTACGACGTCTGGGACTGGCAGCACATCGAGGCCGCCATCGTCGGCATGAGCAACGCCGTCTCCTCCGCGTCCAACCGCGACCAGGCCCGGTCGGTGGCCGACCCCCAGTCGCTCCAGGACGCGGCCGACGCGTTCTACCGGGTCCAGCAGGTGTTCGAGGGCGTCTCCCAGTCCCTGGCCGATCAGGGCGCCGCACTGGCGGGGAAGGACGGCGTCTGGACGGGCCTGGCGGCCGACTCGTTCATGGACATGATCAAGATGTTCTCCAAGCAGGTCGGCGCCGTCGGCGAGGTGATCTCGGGCGGCGGGCCGGGCGGCAACTCGGTCCCCCAGCAACTGGCCGACAACGCGGTGAACCTGCGCAACGCCCAGAACAAGATCATCGAGATCGACAACTGGTACGCCAACCAGGCGGACCAGATGGGCTACCACGCGATCGGCAGCGGTCTGATCCCGGTCAGCAAGGCGCCCGGCGTGGTCGAGATGATGAACCGTGACATGCGGCGGGTGCTGAAGAGCCTCGCCGCCGAGTACCAGGTGACCGTCGACAGCATCACCTCGCCGGGCCCGGTCAACTCACCGCTCGGCGCCGGGGGCGGTGGCGGCGGGGACCAGCCGAACCCGGCGGACCTGGCGGAACTCAAGGGACTCGACGGCCAGGGCGACGCCGCGGCCCGGGCGGCCCTCGGCCCGGCGCCGACCCTCACCCACCTGGACGCCCTCGGCGGGCCGAACCCGCTGTCCTCCTCGGCGAGCCGGCTCGGGGACGGCCCGGGGAACGTGAAGACCGCGGTGTCCCCGTTCGGCGGTGGCACCGGCACCGGGGGCAGCGGCCGGCTGGGCGGCCTGCCGTCCGCCGCCGGTGAACTCTCCGGCTTCGGTGACCCGCTCGGCCTCGACGGCCCCGGCGCGCTCCGCTCCGGCGCGCTCGCCGACGCCCTCGACCCGTTCCACGGCGGGACCGGCACCGGCGGCACCGGCGGTCTCGACCAAGGACTGACGCTCCCCTCCGGTGCGGACCCGTTCACCGGGGGCACCGGCACCGGCGGCCTCGGCAGGCTCGGTGGTCCGGACGGCCTCGGCGGCCTCGGCGGCTCGGGTACCGGGGTGCCGCTGCCCGGCGCCTTCCCCGGTGGCACCGGGATCGGCGGCATCGGCACCGCGGGCGGCGGCACCACCGGCATCGGCACGCCGGGCCTCGGCGACAGCCTCGGGACGGCCGATCCGGGCACCTGGTCCCCGTTGCCCGCCCCCGGCGCGTTCCCCGGCGGCCTCGGCACCGGCGGTGTGGGAAACCTGGGCAGCGGCCTGACCGGCACCAAACCCGCCACCTTCCCCGGCGGCCTCGACACCGGCGGCACCGGGGGGCTGGGCTCCGGCGCCACCGGCGGCAAGCCCGTCGGGTTCCCCGGCGACCTCACCACCTCCTCCGGGCTGCCCGCCGGCCTTCCCGGTCCGACCTCGGGAGCGGAGTTCCCCGGCCTCGGCCAGGCCGGTCTGCCGTTCCCCGGCAGCCTGAGCACCGGCGGCTTGGGCGGCGCGGGCATGCCGTTCCCGCCCGGTCTGGGCGGCGGGGCGCAGCCCACCGCCACGGGCAGCGGCGAACGCAGCGACGCCAGCGGCCTGCTGGAGCAGAACGCCGAACCCTGGGCCGGCACCTCCGACCTCGGCGACGACCTCGGCAGCCGGCTCGGCACGGTCGCGGGTGGCGAAGGCCTCACCCTGCCCGGCGCGCACGAGCCCTTGGCCGCCGGCTTGGGCGGCGCGGGCATGCCGTTCCCACCTGGTCTGGGCGGCGGGGCGCAGCCCACCGCCACCGGCGGCGGCGAACGCAGCGACGCCAGCGGCCTGCTGGAGCAGAACGCCGAACCCTGGACCGGCACCACCGACACCGGCGACGACCTCGACAGCCGGCTCGGCACCCTCACCGGTGGCGAAGGCCTCACCCTGCCCGGCGCGCACGAGCCCCTGGCCGCCGACCTCGCCGGCGCGGGCATGCCGTTCCCACCTGGCCTGGGCGGCGGGGCGCAGCCCACCGCCACCGGCAACGGCGAACGCAGCGACGCCAGCGGCCTGCTGGAGCAGAACGCCGAACCCTGGACCGCCGAGGCCGACAGCGGGACCTCGGAGGCGGGCACCGCAGCCGGCGGCGAGGGCCTCACGTTGCCCACCGAGCACGAGCCCGCCGCCCTGGACGGTGCCGGCACGCCGTACCTCCCCAGCAGCGGCACCGGCGCGCAGCCCACCGCCACGGGCAGCGGCGAACGCAGCGACGCCAGCGGCCTGCTGGAGGAGAACGCCGAACCGTGGACCGCCGAGGCCGACGGCGGGACCTCGGAGGCGGGCACCGTGACGGGCGGCGAGGGCCTCACCCTGCCCTTCCTCCCTGCCCAGACAGCACCCGCCCAGGCAGCACCCGCGCACGAGCGGGAGCGGGACCGCCGGGAGACCGCCGCCCTCGTCCTGCCGGTCGCGGAGGCGGCGGCCCTCTGGGGCGCGGACGCCGCCGCGGCCGACCCCGGGGACACTCCCGAGGAGGTACCGGCCTCGGGCGGCGAGCCCGAACCGGTCGCCGTCCAGATGGCCGGCCCGGTCGCGGTCCTGCCGGTCGTCGGCGAGGAGGATCCGGGCGCGGCCTGGGACGTCGCGGGCGCCGCCTTCGCGCCGCTGCTCTGGGCGGCCTCGGCCGAGGAGGAGGCGGACGTCACGGCCGAGGGTCCGGCCACCGCGGACGAGGGCACCTGGGGCGCGGCCGCGACGGCGGAGCCCTCGTTCGCCACCTGGCAGCCCAACCGCACCGGCGAGGCCGCCGCCACCCCGGCGTCCGTCGCGCTCGCCGGAGCCGCGCTGGCCTGCTCGACCGAGGACATCGCGCCCGACCCCGAGCCGGAGCCCGCCGAGGCGGAGGAGGAAGCACCCGTACGCGGCGCCGCCGACCTGCTCGTCCAGGAACGCGACCTGTGGGGCGCCTCGGACACCCGCGGGCTCGACGCGTTCAGCTGAACCCCCGACCGACCGTCCGACCGCCTGACCGCCCGCCACCTGACCGCAGCCGGGAGAGGAACCATGAGCTCGACGTACGACCAGGAGATCGAGGAACTCCTCGCCCTCTACCAACGGCAGCGCGCGGGCGCCGCCGAGACGCGCCGACGGATCAACGCGACCACCGGCACCGCGACCGCGCCCCGGCAGTCCGTCAAGGTGACGGTCACCGCCCAGGGGGACGTCACCGGGATCGAGTTCCCCACCGGCGCCTACCGGCGGCTGACCCCGAAGGAGCTGTCGGAGGCCCTGCTGACCACCATCGCCGACGCCCGCCACGACGCGCTGGAGCAGGTCGCCCGGCTGGCCGAGCTCCAACTGCCCACGGGCGGCGACATCACCGCCCTGCTCCGGGGCACCGGCGACCCCGGGGCGCTGCTCCCCGAGGCGCCGGGCATGCCGGACCAGGTCCGGGACTACATCGACAACGGACTCGACGCCGGGAGCGCCCGTGGCTGACCACACCTTCTCCGTCGACCCCGAAGGACTGCGCGAACCGCTCGACCGGGTGCGGGAGATCGCTTCGGACTTCCACGGCATCGGGGCCGGTCTCACCGCCAGGCTCGCGGCCATCGGGCCCTGCTGGGGCGACGACGAGTCCGGCCGGCAGTTCGTCGAGGTCTACCGCGGGCCGCGCGACCAACTCCTGCACGGCTTCTCGTCGATGGCCGAGGTGGTGAAGCAGACGGCCGACGGCATCGACACCATGGCCAAGAACTTCCGCAAGCTGGAGGACCACAACATCGCCCACGCCCAGACCCTGAACGGCGGCGGCCACGCCCCCGCCGTCGGCGGCTCCGAGGCCGGCGGCCACCCGACGAAGCCGGGGAAGCGGTGAGCATCGAACTGCCCCCCGCGCTGTCCTGGGTCGCCTCGCTGGCGGTCGGCTCGCGCTGGCCCAAGGGCGACGAGGACGCGATGGCCGTCCTCGGCCACGCCTGGGAGGACACCGAGCGGCGGCTGCTGGGCACCGTCGAACGTCTCGGCACGGCCGGCAGCGCCGTCCTCCAGCACGTCGGCGGTCAGGTGGCCGACCAGTTCCACCAGTTCGTCCAGAGCCTGCGGAGCAGCATCCCCGAGGTCGCCGACGCCGCGGGCCGGCTCGGTCTCGCCGCACGGAACACCGGGGTCCAGGTCCAGCACGCCAAACTGATGATCCTCGGGCAGCTGGTCTGGCTCGCCAACGAGATCGTGGACCTCTCGTTCTGGGCGCCGGAGGCGATCGCGGCCGCGGTCACCTCCACCCAGGTGGCCGTCCTGATGATCCTGCGCCGGCTGCTGACCTCCATCATCAGCGGCGCGGCCCTGTTGGCCGGCATGGACCTCGGGATCCAGGCGATCCAGCGGCTCATGCACGACCGCACCTCCTGGGACTGGGCCTCGGTGGGCTCCTCGACCGCGAGCGGCGCGGTCGGCGGCGGGGTCGGGGGAATCATCGGCGAGGGCGCACGCGGCCTCGCCAAGGACGCCGCCAACACGGTGATCGGCAAGGGCATCGTCGGCGGGGCCAGCGGCATCGCCGGTGGCACGGTGCTGTCGGCCATCTTCGGCGGCCCCAACGACATCGGCATGGCGGCCGCCGGCGGGGTGGCCGGCGGGGTCCTGGGCGGCAGCGGCAAGCGTCGACGCGGGGGTGGTGCGGCGCCCAAGATCGACGGCGTCGCCGTCCACATCCCGCCGGCCCTCCACCTCCCCCCGGCCGAGGGCGGCACCACGGGCCCGCGCGGCAGCGGCGCGTCGTTCGACGGCAGTGCCGGGGCACCGACGGGCGGTCGTCCGGGCGGCACCGAGGACGCCCCGACCCGGCCGTCCGCCGGACCGGCAGGCGCCTCGGACACCACCGGTGGGGACCTTCCGTCCGAAGCGTCGGCCCCGCCCACCGAGCCGCCGACCGGCTCGGCGGCCCCGGCCGCCCCTGCGGCGCCGTCCGACGGACTGCCGGGCTTCGACACCACCTTCGACACCACGAGCGCCGGCGATCTGCCCGTCACCGGCCCCGCCACCGGGCAGTTCGGCCGCCCCGGAGCCGCCGGCCAAGGTACCGGTGCATCCCGCATCGGCCCGGACGGCGTGGCCCCGCCCGCCCCCGCCCGATCACCCGGCGAACCCTCGGCGGCACCGGCACCGCCCGCTGAGGCCCCGACCAGCACCGGCAACGCGACCGCACCGCCCAGCAGTTCGGCCGAGCCGGCCCGAACCGCACTCCCCGCCGCCGCGCCCGCCGTAGCGCCACCGACCACCCACCTTGCCGACACCCCTGCCCGCACCGAGCAGGGCGCCACGACTCCCCCCACCGCAGCCGCCGACCTGCCACCGACCACCCACCCTGCTGTCCCGGCGAACTCGGCTTCCCCACAGCACAGTTCCGCCGAGGCACCGCAGCCCCCGGTCGCCGCCGCCGCAAACCGGACGAACACCGGCAACCCCACCGCCTCGCAGAACGCACCCGCGGAGCCCGCGCGGGCCGCACCCCCCGCCAATTCGGCCATTCCACAGCGCAGTTCCGCCGGGCCGTCGGACCACCCCATCGCCGCCGCTCCCACCGAACCGGCCCGAACCGCACCCGCCATCACCACCACGGCCGAACAACCACGAACCAACCCGGGCACCACGGTTGCCCCCGCCGAACCCGCCCGGGCCCCGGCCAACTCTGGTACTCCGCAGCGCAGTTCCGCCGGGCCGCCGGACCACCCCATCGCCGCCGCTCCCACCGAACCGGCCCGAACCGCACCCGCCATCACCACGGCTGAACCACCACGGACCAACCCGGGCACCACGGTTGCCCCCGCCCCCGCCGAGCCGGCCCGACCCGCAGCCGCCGCTCCGCCCGCATCAGCCACCCCGCCCCCGGTCGCGCGCCCCGACGAGTCCGCCAACTCGGCTCCTTCCCATCCCATTTCCACCGAGCCTCCACCGCGCCCCGCCTCCGCCCCCGCCTCCCTCCCGGGTACGGCGGACGCCGGCGCGCGCCCCGCCGCAGCGGACACCCAGGCCTCCCGGTCCACACCGCATGAGCCTCCCCAAGGGCCGGGTGGTCCCGAACGACGGCCGGTCGACCGCAATCCGCGGTTCGTCCTCCAGTCCGGCTTCGACCAGCGCCGGTTCACCTTCGGGGGCACACCCTTCACCGATCTGACCGTCCGCGTCGAGTTCCAGGGCGGCGGCCCGAAGGACGTGGCCGAGACGGTCGACCGGCTCCAGCAGGGCATCCAGCAGCACTTCAACGACCCCGGACACCGCCTGCCCAACGGCGATCAGCTGCACGTCACGGTCGAACCCGTCGGCCCGGGAGGCCGGCCGCACGTCACGGTGGACCTGGTCGGGCACGACGGCCCGATGAACCAGTACTCCTGGCCGGTCGGGGCCCGACCGTCCGAGTACGCGCACGAGCTCGCCCACCAGCTGGGACTCCGGGACGAGCATCCGACCCCGTTCAACCCGCACCGCGCGGGCGTCCCCGGCAGCCTGCTCGGTGATCTCCACCAGCCGCCCGGCCATCCCGGCCTCGATCAGGGCGGCCTGCGGGAACGCCACCTGCAGCTCCTCGGTGCACTGACCGACGGCGCCGACAGCCTCTACCGCCCAGGTGTCCGGCCCCCGGGCGACGCTGCGGCCCCGAGCCGAACACCTGGCCGTCCCGACCCCGAGGCTCCGGTACCCACCCCGATCCCGGCGAAGCCCGAGCAACCGGCCGCGTCCCCGGGCACGTCCGTTCCGCCGCCACCCGTACGCCCGGCGCCCGACGGTCGGACCGCCGGGGAGCCTTCCTCCGCCGGAAACGCTCGACGGCCCGTCAGCACCGAGACCGGATGGCAGGACGCCCGGGCATCCGCACGCTGGGCACCTCGCTCGCACACCTGGGTCGACCCGGTGTCCACCCCCGGCCGGACCGAACGCCCCGCGGCCGTGGAGACCGCGCACCCGGCACCGACCGCCCAGGCCCCGGCCTCCCACGCCGCACCGCCGGACCCGAACGCCCGGCAGCAGGAGCAGCAGGAGCAGCAGGAGCAGCAGGACCAGCACCAGCAGGCCCAGCAGCAGCCCACCACCGTCGAGCCCGACACGGCAGCCACCACCCAGACGCCCCCACCCGCCACCACCCACGAACCTGCCACTCAGCAACCCACCACCCACGAACCCACCACTCGCGAACCTGCCGCTCAGGAGCCCGCCACCCACCAACCCGCCGCCGAACAACCTGCCGACCACCCGGCCCCCACCGACCCCGCCGACCCAGCCGCCGCCCCCGCCCAACCGCCCGCGCACGAAGCGCCACCCGCCCACGAGCCGCCCGCCGCCCCGGTCGACGCGCGGCACACGGCCTCCCTCGCCGGCCTGAAGATCACCGACGATCCCGGTCCCGCGGCCGTGCGCGGCCAGATCGAGGACATCCTCGGCGACCGCCGCCACGACACGACGGTCGTCCAGGGGCTCGACTCGCAGCTCACGCCCGGCAACTTCCGCGCCAACCACCCCCAGATGGTCGACGGCGGCTGGCGCTTCCCGATCAGGGTCGGCGGGCGCTGGCACGAGGCGCAGGTCACCGCAGCGCCGGGCGCCTGGCAGCCGGCCGCACACGTCCCCACCAAGGACCAGGCCGAGAAGGAGGGCAAGACCGACATCGAGGTGCCCGCCAAGTCCAGCTTCCAGCCCGAACCCCGCAAGACCCAGGCCTCCCGCACCGAGACCGGACTCAACCTCGCGCCGTCCGTGACCCGGCCGGTCAACCCGCAGCTGTTCGCGACCGGTTCGGCCTCCCTCAGCATCGGCGGGGCGAACCACGAGATCGAGACCACCGTCACCTCGACGACGGAGACGTCCAACAAGGTGACGCTGACCGGCCCGACCGCGCCGCACATCAGCCGCTTCGACTACCACGTCACCGTTCTGGATCCGCACGGACGGCCGCTGGGCCTGCGCGGCCCGTTCGACGGCCAGGTGACCGCCGAGATCCCGCTCCGCGGGACGCCCGGAGGGACCGAGCCACGGGCCTGGAACGGTTGGGACCCGGCGCCGGACGGAGCGGAGCGTCCGGCCGGCGGACCGGCCGCGCACCCGGAGGGGCAGCCGCTCACCGTCACCGGGCTCGGCGACGCCCGGGACGCGGTCTTCGCCGCCCTGCCGGAGGAGCGCCGCCCGGACGCACCCGCGCACCAGCCGATCAACGACTTCTTCGATCCGACCAACGTCGTCAACGAGTTCGAGCACGCGGCGAGTTGGGGCATGACCTCGCCCCCGATCCGGTTCTCCGACGGCAGCACGGGCCATCTGCACCTCACCCTGGAGCCGCGCGGCTCCACCGTGCTGGACACCGTCGAGCACAAGAGCGAGCTCGGTTCCAACACCTCGACCGAGCACAAGGGGAGCCAGGTGAGCAAGGCCTCGCGGAGCGCGGGGGCCAGCGGCGGGGCGGTCGGACAGGTCTGGCGGTCGACGAAACCCGGCGACCACGAGTCACGGTGGCTGGGCGGTTCGCTGGGCTACTCGTACACCTCCAACCGGGACCACGAGGACAAGAGCAACCACACCGTCAAGGTGGCGAGCAGTCAGGAGCACAAGGGCCAGGCCGATCTGGTGGCCACGGACGTGCGCTTCCACGTCAGCGTGACCAAGCAGCACTTCTCGCCGGGCGGCGACGGGTTCCACGACACGCGGCGGACCGAGGTCCCGGTCGCACCACGCGGGGCGCCGGCCGCACACCACGGCGGCGATGTGGTGATCGACGTCGACCCGCACGTCAGCCACCAGGCGATCCGCGTGGTCCCGCATCCCCCGAGCGAGCACACCCCCGCCGACACCCCTGCCGACACCCCCGACGCCTCCGCGCACGCGACCGACGCCTCCGGGCACGCCACCGACCCGGCCGGTCCGTCCGCCCCGGTGATCGCCGAGCCGACCCGACCGGCGCCGCCGGCGCCCCCGGACGCCGCCGGGCTGCGCGACCCGCTGAACAGCCACCGGATCACGTACCGCCACGTGCCGGGTTCGGCCGAGCTGGCGGACCACATCGTCACCCGGCTGCACGAGTCGCACCCCGGGATCCTGCCGCCACCGACCGGCGCGGCCGGGGACGGCCACACCCGGGTCCCCCCGAAGGCGATCGCGAACCTCGCCGACCTGCACCGGCAGATCGGCCCGTCCGCCCTGGCCCGCGGCGGCCCCGAGCTGATCGACGGCAGGTTCCGGATCACGCTGGACAGCTCGCACCTGCCCGGGTTCGGCGGCCGCACCGTCGAGATCCTGGTCAAGGCCGAGCCGGGCGCGGGCGGGCACGAAGGTTCGCAGACCGTCACCACGAAGCACAGCATCAGCCGCACCACCGGCGGGGATCTGGCCGTCACCGGCGGCGGCAAGCACACGGTCTCCGGCAACCTCAACCTCCGGTCCTCGCTCAACGAGCCCGACACCAGGCGCGTCTTCGTCAGCGGCAACCTCGACGGCTCCTCCAGCAGCAGCCACCAGAGCACCACGGCCTCGTCCACCGAGACCAAGCACGAATTCAGCGTGGAGTCGACGGCCGACAACTTCGGCTATCCGGTGACCTTCCACGTGATGGTCGGCCGCGAGGACGGTGACCACCCGACCACGGTGCTGGACACCGGCGCCGGGTCCGCACACGCCGCGCAGACCCGGACGGTGGTCCCGAACAGCGGGCAGCTGATCGTGGAACGGCAGCCGCCCGCGGCGCCGTCCGACAGTCCGCCGCCCGAGCACCCGGCGATCGACCACCTCCCGCAGGCGAACTTCATCCGGGACGTCGACAACCACGCCGAGTTCCGGGCGGGCGCCGAGAACGCGCTGCGCAGCGCGTTCGACCAGGGCCCGCTGCGGCGCGGTCCGGCCGACCTGACCAAGGTGCTGGACGCGCTCGCCGGCCCGGACCAGGTGCGCGGCGCGGTCACCGCGTCGCACAACGGGTGGGCGAACTCCGGCGACGAGCACGTGGGCAGCGGCTCCGGCCAGGGCACCACCGGCCTGTCCACGCGGGCCCGGTTGAGCGACTTCGAGTACCAGGAGACGCTCTCCGGCGAGGGCAAGCTCACCATCGAGAGCACCACCAAGACGTCCACCGCCGCGGAGGACAAGTGGAACCGCGCCGCGAAGGGCGGCGCCGGACCGGATGTCGGCAGGTTCCCCGAGGCTCCCACGAGCACCTTCGCGTCCAGCTACCAGCTCCGAGGCGGCGTCAAGGTCAAGGGTGGCACCACGGCGAGCGGCGGCGACGCGGTCAAGCACGAGATGTCGACCACCGGGTCGATGGCCACCCCCAAGGGCACCTGGCACGTCTACCGGGCGAGGGCGGAGATCACGACCGTCGGACGGGTCACCGACAACGCGGGCAACACCCGGTACGGCGCACCGGAACGGAGCGAGCACACCGTGCAGGTCCTGCTCTCCGACGCGGACGTGCGCGCGCTGGACGGCGGCGCCGAGGAGCCGGATCGGTCCGACGGCCGGACCGCCCCGCTGCTCGACCAGGGCATCGCCGGCGGCGCGTTCGTGCACATCCCGAGCAGTGACGAGATCGTGGCCGAGATCGACCGGCAGCTGCGCGGCCCGCGGCCGCCCGGCGAGATCCCGACGGCGGCGCTGCCCTTCGCCGACTTCTTCTCCCCGCACAACATGTCGGCCCATGGCGACGACCTGATGGTCAAGGGCATGCGCTCCGAGCACGAGGAGGAGGGCCGTGCGGGCCGGGTCACCACCACGGTGCTGGTCCGCGCCGTCCCGGGCGGTGCCTGGCGCTACGACCACCAGCAGTCGGCGGGCGAGATCAGCCGCAAGGTGACGGCCTCGCAGACCGTGACCGGCAGCGCCGGCGACGCGGGCTCGTACGGGGTGGAGGGCAACGTCCGTGCGTCGCTCCGCACCCCCGCGGCCGTCCGGCACCTCAACAACGTGAGCTACAACCCGGGCGGGGGCGTCGAGGGCTCCCAGACCCACTCCGCCAAGTCCGGGATCACCACCGAGGTCAGCCACAAGACCTCCGGCTTCGGCACCAACCACGGCTTCTCCAACGGCGGCGGGTTCGAGGTGTCGGTCAGCCGGCGCACCCACGAGGGGCGGTACGTGAACCTGCCCGCGCCCGCACCGGTCAACCCGACGTGGCGGACCACGGCCTGGGTGCCCGAGCCGCTGACCGGACGGCCCCCGGCGGCGGCCCAGCCACCGCCCGCGCCGCCGCAGCACGCCGCGCCGCAGCCGCCCCAGGCCGCCGGCGGGGCAGCCGGACCGGCGGGCGGCGGCGGGATCGCGCTCGCGCCGATCGGGCCGCACGGCGCCGACGTCAACGCGTGGCGCGGGCAACTCGCGGCCGGCCACGACATGGTCGGCTTCGACAACACCGGCGGGCTGACGGACAACGCCGTCCGGACGCTCACCACACCCCGGCCGTGGGGCGACGGTGTCCTCGGCCGGGCGGGCTCCGCGTTCACCACCGGCGCCGGGGCGGTCGGTTCGGCGATGAGTACGGCGGCGCACGCCGTCACCCCGAAGGCCACGATCGACCTGGCCAACCGGGTGGTCCAGTCCTTCGTCAGCGACCCGCGGCTGCCGGAGGGCAACGTGCTGAAGCAGGAGCAGCAGCAGCACCTGCCGCCGGACGTCAACCAGGCGGTCCGTCAGGTGTTCTCCCCGCAGTCCACCCCGGCCGTCTTCCACCAGCTGAACACCCCGGGATCCGCCTACCGGACCGTCCCGATCGGCGCGGACGGGCGGACCAGCCTGATCGTTACGATGGATCCGACCGGCCCGGCCGAGGAGTTCAGCACCCGCGAGGAGGGCAAGGACGAACTCACCAGCGGCGCGAAAGACGCCTCCAGCACCACGGCGACCGGCGGGTACACCTGGAGCGCCACCCCCGCGGACTTCTCGGTGCTGACCAACGACCCGCTGGTGAACATCCCGATCAACCTCGTCAACCTGGGCGGCCAGGGCACCGGCGACCGCACCACGCCGGTGACCCTCCCGCCCGGTGTCCCGAGCCGAGGCCTGCCGCTGCCCGAGGTCCCGCACGGCAAGGTGCCGACCGAGGCGGGGAAGGCCGAGCTCAAGGGCCCGCAGGCACTCATGCGCCAGCCGGTCCGGATCACCACGCAGAAGGCCGACCAGGACGGCCCGTACGGCGAGGCCGTCCCGACCGACGGCAACCTGTACTACTGGGCGGAGAAGCCCCCGGCGGCCGCCGACCCCCCGGCCGCCGAACCGGCCGCGGCACCGGCTGCGGCACCGGCTGCGGCACCGGCTGCGGCACCGGCTGCGGCACCGATGCCGATCAACTCCCCTGCCAACAGCCCCGGTTCCGACACGACGCCGGCGCCCGCACCACCCGCAGCCGCAGCACCCGCGCCACCTGCTGCCGCGAGCGCAGCCGCACCCGCAGCCGTAGCCGCAGCCGCCGCACCGAAGCCCGTCATCACCCTCGACACCTCACCGCACCCCGGCCCCCCGCCCCTGGCTCCCGCCGGGCCACGGCCGACCTCCGACGCGGCTTCCGAGGTCTCCAGCCTGCACGGCTCCGTGCTGTCGGACCTCGCCGGCCTGTCCCCGGTCTCCCCCGTCTCCCCGGTCTCGCCGTCCTCCCCCCACCTGCCCGGCGGCGGCTCGGTCCTCGCCGACCTCGCCGTTCCCGTTCCCGCCCCGTCCGCTCCGGCCGCCCCGGCTGCACCGGCTGCACCGCCCCCACCCCGCCCCGCCGGCCCCGCACCGGCGAGCACCCAAGCGACCACCGCCGCCGACGCGCCGCCCGACGCACCGATCCTCTCCGGATCGGGCGACCTCACCCTCGCCCCGGTGCCGGTCGCCCCGGTCCTGCTCGCCGGCCCGCTCGCCGCCGGCCCGGTCGGCACGCTGCCCGTACTCGCACCGCCGGGCGGCACGGCGGACCCCAACCGGGCAGCTCCCGCGCCCGTTCGGGCATCCGCGGACCCGGCAACCGAACAGGATGTCTCACAAACAGTCAAACACCGGTAAGAACTTCGAAAGATCCGGGCACGCCGCACGCCTCACCCAGCCGGTATAAATCTCGAAAAGACCACAAACGGGCCGGTCGAAGCCCGAACGGTCGGCTACGGAAATGGAGTTGAGGGGCCGTGATGCGCGGGGAAGAGCGGAAGCACCGGATCCTCTCACTGGCGCGCCAGCAGGGCCGGATCGAGGTCACCCGCATCGCGGACGACCTCGGTGTGGCGCAGGAAACCGTCCGCCGGGACCTGCGCGTCCTGGAGGACCGGGGCCTGCTCCACCGCACCCACGGCGGCGCGTACCCGGTCGAGAGCGCGGGGTTCGAGACCGACCTCGCGCGCCGCACCACCCTCAACGTCGACCAGAAGCGCCGGATCGCTGCCACCGCCGCCACCTTGCTCGGCGAGGCGGAGACGGTGTTCATCGACGAGGGCTACACCCCGCAGCTCCTGGCATCCCTGCTGCCGACCGACCGGCCGCTGACCGTGGTGACCGCCTCGCTGAGCACGGCCGCCGCGGTGGCGGACTCGTCCAACCTGACGGTCCTGCTCCTCGGCGGCCGGGTCCGCTCCCGCACGCTCGCCACGGTCGGCTCGTGGACCTGCACCATGCTGAGCGGGTTCGTGATCGACCTGGCGTTCATCGGCGCCAACGGCATCTCCCGGGAGATGGGCCTGACCACCCCGGATCCGGTCGTGGCCGACGTCAAGGCCAAGGCCCTCCAGGTCTCCCGCCGGCGGGTGTTCATGGGCGTGCACACCAAGTTCGGTGCCAGCAGCTTCTGCCGGTTCGCCGAGGTCGGCGACTTCGAGGCGATCGTCGCCGACACCGGCCTGCCCGCCGTCGAGGCCCACCGCTACGCCCAACTCGGCCCCAAGGTCATCCGGGTCTGACGCCCGCGCCACCCCCACCCATCCACCGAACCCCCACCGCTGCCGCGCGCCCACCGCCGGCCGGCCGACCGGCCGTGCCCGCATCCGCGCGGACGGAACAGCCCTGCCCGAACAGAGGAGCACCCATGAATCCCCAACGCCCGCTCGCGATCGGCGCCGCCCTGCTGGTCGCCCTCGGCCTCACCTCGTGCGGCGGCGCCGGCGGAGGTGGCGGCGCCCACTCGATCAACGTGCTGATGGTGAACAACCCGCAGATGGCCGACCTGCAGAAGTTGACGGCCGACCACTTCACCAAGGACACCGGCATCACGGTCAACTTCACGGTGCTGCCGGAGAACGACGTCCGCCACAAGATCACGCAGGACTTCTCCAGCCAGTCCGGCCAGTACGACGTGGCGACCATCAGCAACTACGAGACGCCGATCTTCACCAAGAACGGGTGGCTGGCACCGCTGACGCCGTACGCGGACGCCGACGCCTCCTTCGACCAGAACGACGTGCTGCCCACCATCCGCACCTCGCTCACGGTGGACGGCCGGATGTACGCCGAGCCCTTCTACGGCGAGTCCTCGTTCCTGATGTACCGCAAGGACGTGTTCGCGGCGGCGCAATTGACCATGCCCGACCGGCCCACCTGGCAGCAGGTCGCCGACCTGGCCGCGCGGGCGGACGGCGCCGCGCCGGGCATGAAGGGCATCTGCCTGCGGGGCCAGCCCGGTTGGGGCGAGCTCACGGCGCCGCTCACCACGGTGGTGAACACCATGGGCGGCACCTGGTTCGACAAGGACTGGCACGCCCAACTGACCGGCCCCGCCTTCCGGAAGGCCACCGCGTTCTACGTCGACCTGGTCCGCGCGCACGGCGAGGCGGGCGCGCCCGAGGCCGGCTTCACCGAGTGCCTCAACGACCTGGAGCAGGGCAAGACCGCCATGTGGTACGACGCGACCTCGGCCGCCGGCGCCCTGGAGGCAGCGGGTTCGCCGGTCGCCGGGAAGATCGGCTACGTGCCGGCCCCGGTGGAGCAGACGGCCGGTTCCGGCTGGCTCTACACCTGGGCCTGGGGTCTGCAGAAGGCGAGCCGGCACCAGGACGACGCCTGGAAGTTCATCTCCTGGGCCTCCGGCAAGCAGTACGAGCAACTGGTCGGCACCGAGTTGGGCTGGTCCCGGGTGCCCGCGGGCAAGCGGACCTCGACCTACGCCGTCCCGCAGTACCTGGAGTCGGCCGCCGCCTTCGCCAAGCCCACCCTCGCCGCCCTGCAGTCCGCCGACCCGGCCAACCCCGGCGTCCAGCCGCGGCCCGCGCCGGGGATCCAGTTCGTCGGCATCCCCGAGTTCGAGGACCTGGGGACCCAGGTGTCCCAGCAGATCAGCGCCGCCATCGCCGGCCGGGTCAGCGTGGACGAGGCGCTGAGCAGCGGTCAGGCCCTCGCCGAGAAGGCCGCCGCCGCGCACGCGAAGTGACACGCGCCCACCGTCCCCACCGACCCATCAGGGAAACCGAAATGAGCACAGCCTCCTTAACAGATCCCGTACCGGCCGCCGCGGCCGGTCGCGACCGCGCCGGGCCGACCGGCCGCCACCTGCGCGGCGCCTGGGCGCGCCGGGCCCCACTGCTCCCCGCCCTGGTCTTCATGATCGTGGTCACCCAACTGCCGTTCGTCGGCACGCTGGTGATCTCCTTCCTGCACTGGAACGCCCTCGACCCGGCCGGCCGCGGCTTCGGCGGTCTCGCCAACTACGCCCACGCGCTGGGCGATCCGGCACTGCGCGCGTCCCTGCTGACGACCGTCGAGCTGACGGTCACGGTGGTGGCCGTCAGCCTCCTGCTCGGGCTCGGCACCGCGCTGCTGCTCGACCGCCGCTTCCCCGGCCGCGGCCTGGTGCGGACGATGCTGATCACCCCGTTCCTGGTGGTGCCGGCCGCCTCGGCGCTGCTGTGGAAGCACGCGCTGTACAACGCCTCGTACGGGCTGCTCGACGGCCTGCTCACGGCGTTCGGCGGCAGCGGCGCCCCGCAGCCGGACTGGCTCTCCGCCGTCCCGCTGCTGGCGGTGGAGGCGTCGCTGGTGTGGCAGTGGACACCGTTCATGATGCTGATCGTGCTCGCCGGGCTGCAGAGCCGGCCGCTGGACGCCGTCGAGGCGGCCCGGGTCGACGGCGCCGACGCCTGGCAGATCTTCCGCCACCTCACCCTGCCGCACCTGCGCCGCTACCTGGAGCTGGCCGCGCTGCTCGGGAGCATCTACGTGGTGCAGAACTTCGACGCCGTCTTCACCCTCACCTCCGGCAGCCTGGGCACCGCCAACCTGCCGTACACCGTGTACCGGACGTTCTACGAGGGTCACGACTACGGCCAGGCCTCGGCGGAGGGCGTCATCGTGGTCGTGCTGACCACGGCCATCGCCACGCTCGCGCTGCGCACCGTCCTCGCCCTGTTCCGGGAGGAGACCCGGTGACCACCCCGACCCGCACCCGCCCTGCCCGTACCCGCCCTGCCCGCATCACCCGCCGTACCACCCGCCGCACCGACGGCCTGCTCGGCCTGGTCGCCTGGCTGGTCGGCCTGCTCTTCCTGCTCCCGTTCGCCTGGATGGTGCTCACCTCGCTGCACGGCGAGGCGGACGCCGCGACCAACCCGCCGCGCCCGCTCGCCCCGCTGACCCTGCAGGGCTACCGCGAGTTCTTCGGCGCCGGGACGGGCGTCAGTCCGTGGCCCCCGCTGCTCAACTCGCTGACCGCGAGCGTGCTGTCCACCTGCCTGGTGCTGGCGCTGGCCGTCCCGGCGGCGTACGCGCTGTCCGTGCGGCCGGTCCGGCGGTGGACCGATGCGATGTTCTTCTTCCTCAGCACCAAGATGCTCCCGGCGGTGGCCGGCCTGCTGCCGGTGTACCTGATCGCGCAGAACACCGGCCTGCTGGACAACATCTGGCTGCTCGTCGTCCTGTACACCTCGATGAACCTGCCGATCGCGGTGTGGATGATGCGGTCGTTCCTGGCCGAGGTGCCGGTGGAGATCCTGGAGGCGGCCGCGATCGACGGCGCCGGCCTCCCGGTGGTGCTGCTGCGGGTGCTGGGGCCGGTGGCCGCGCCCGGCATCGCCGCGACCGCGCTCATCTCCTTCATCTTCAGCTGGAACGAGCTGCTGTTCGCCCGGGTCCTGACCGGCGTGGTCGCCGGCACCGCCCCCGTCTTCCTCGCCGGCTTCGTGACCAGCCAGGGCCTCTTCCTGGCCAAGGTCTGCGCGGCCGCCGTCTGTGTCTCCCTGCCGGTGCTCGTCGCCGGATTCGCCGCCCAGGACAAGCTGGTCCAGGGCCTCTCCCTCGGAGCCGTCAAGTGAAGGCAGTCGTCATCTCCTCCCCCGGCGTGCTCGGCATCGAGACCGTGGACGACCCGACCCCCGGCCCCGGTGAGGTGGTGGTCGAGGTCGCGGCCTGCGGCCTGTGCGGGACCGATCTGCACATCCTGGAGGGCGAGTTCGCGCCCAGCCTGCCGCTGGTGCCGGGCCACGAGTTCGCCGGCGAGGTGGTCGCGCTCGGCGCCGGGGTCAGCGGGCTCGTGGTGGGCGACCGGGTCGCCGTCGACCCCTCGCTGTACTGCCACGAGTGCCACTACTGCCGGCTCGGCCGGGACAACCTCTGCGAGCGCTACGCCGCCATCGGCGTCACCGCGCCGGGCGCGGCGGCGCAGTACGCCCTCGCCCCCGCCGCCAACTGCGTCCGGCTGCCCGAGCACGTCGACGTCCGGGACGCCGCGCTGATCGAACCGCTGTCCTGCGCGGTACGCGGCTACGACGTGCTGCGCACCCGGATCGGGGCCAGCGTGCTCGTATACGGCTCCGGCACGATGGGCCTGATGATGCTGGAGCTCGCCAAGCGCACCGGGGCCGCCTCCGTCGACGTGGTCGACGTCAACGCGGAGCGGCTGGCCACGGCCGGCCGGCTGGGGTGCAGCCGTACGGCGGCGCGGGCCGAGGAGTTCGACCAACCGCGCGGCTGGGACGTGGTCATCGACGCCACCGGCAACGAGCAGGCGATCCAGGACGCGCTCGGCCGGGTCGGCCGGGGCGGCACGTTCCTGCAGTTCGGGGTCGCCCCGTACGCGGCGCGGGCGGTGATCGAGCCGTACCGGATCTACAACCAGGAGATCACCATCACCGGCTCGATGGCCGTGCTGCACAGCTTCGAGCGGGCGGCCGCGCTGTTCGCCACCGGGGTCCTGGACCCGGGCGTCTTCATCAGCGACCGGTTCCCGCTCGTCGACTACGGCACCGCGCTCGACCGCTTCCGGGCCGGCCTGGGCCGCAAGATCCTGGTGGCCCCGTGAGCGGCCGCACCCGCGCCGAGCCGGGCCCGGAGGTCCTGGTGGTGGGCGAGGCGGTGGCCGACCTGGTCGACTCCCCGGAGGGCCGGCGCGTGCACCCCGGCGGCAGCCCCGCCAACACCGCGCTGGGCCTGGCCCGGCTCGGCCACCGGGTCCGGCTGCTCACCCGGCTCGGCGACGACGGGTACGGGGCCACCATCCGCGACCACCTCGGCAGCGCGGGCGTGACCCTGGCCGACGGCTCGGCCGGCGCCCGCCGGACCTCCACCGCCACGGCCGTCCTCGACCGCGAGGGCCGGGCGAGCTACACCTTCGACGTCCACTGGGACCTCCCCGCGCGGAGCGTCTCCCGGATCGCCGCCGAGCGGGCCGGGCGGGCGTTCGGACACCTGCACACCGGGTCCGTGGCGGCGCTGCTCGAACCGGGCGCCGCGCGCGTGCTGGCCCTGGTCCGCGGCGCGCCGCCGGAGGTCACCGTCTCCTACGACCCCAACCTGCGGCCCGCCCTGCTGGGCGACCCGGCGCGGTACCGGGCCCGGGTCGAGGGGCTGGTGGCGCTGAGCGACCTGGTCAAGGTCAGCGACGAGGACCTGGCGCACCTGTACCCGGGAGCCGACGCCCACGAGGTCGCCGCCGGCTGGGCGGCCCGCGGCCCGTCCCTGGTGGTGCTGACCCGGGGAGCACGCGGGGCGACCGCGTACTGGCGGCACGGCCGGCACGAGGTGGCCGCCGCCCCGGTCGAGGTGGCGGACACCATCGGGGCCGGCGACGCCTTCATGTCCGCCCTGGTCGGCGGGCTGCTGACGGGCGGGCTGCTGGGCGCGGGGCAGGCCGCGCTGGTCCGCGCGACGAGCGGACGCCGGCCGGTGGCGGCCCTGGTGGCCGCCCTGGAGAGCGCCGCCCGCGCGGCGGCGTTCACCTGCGCCCGGTTCGGCGCGGACCCGCCGACCGTCACCCAGCTGGCCGCGTTCGCGGCCTGAACCGGCGGCGCGGGCCGGGAGTGCGCCCCGCCTGCGCCGCGCCCGGGCGGCGTCACCCGCCCGGGCGCGGCGGACAGGGTGATCCGGCCGCGCGCCGCCTGGCGCGCGCGCCCCCGCTCGCTACTGTGCTGCCCATGCCCACCCCCCACCCCCAGCGCGGCCCGAGCGCGCGGCGGCTCGCCGACCGCCTGACCGCCCAGTACCGCATCCCGATCGAGCCGCAGTACGACCCGGGCAGCCGCCGCTGGACGCTCCGCTGGTACGACGGCCCGCCGGTGTCCGCGGTGCGCGCCGCGCTCGGGAAGCTCGGCACCGAGGCGGCCCGGATGCTGGTGCGCCGCGACCTCACCACCCGCGCGCTCGCCCTGGCCGCGATCCGCGAGACCCGGGCGGGTGCCATGCACCGCTGGGTCGGCAGCTGGGGCCAGCGCTACCACCTGGAGCAGATCCTGGCCGACCGGCCGTTCCCCGACCGCACGGACGGCCCGCGCGAGGCCGCGATGCTGGAGCGCCTGCTCCAGGCCGCCACCGACGCGCACGGCCGCTGGCCGCACCCCGACGAGAACAAGGCCTTCGAGCTGGTGGCCAGGAACGGCGTCGCCTGGCTGCTCCCCGACGACCGGCTGGCCGGCCCCGAGGACCGCCAGGGGATCGCGCTCAGCCCGCTGGAGTACCTGACCGCCCGGTACGCCGCCGGCGTGCACCGCACGGCCTGGGAGACCGCGCTGGCCACCATGCCGCTGCGGGCCGCGGTGATCGCCGCCCGGGACGACACCGCCGCCACCCCGGACGCGGCCCGCGCCGCGCTGACCCTGCTGCCCGACCTGCGCACGGAGCTCACCGCCGACCTCGACCGCACCCAGGACCGGCTGAACCGGGTGGCCGCACCCGTCTGACCGGCGCCGGGCCCCGTCCCGTCCCGTTCCTAGAGCTCCGCGTCGCGGGCCAGCAGCGCGGCCTGGACCCGGTTGTCGCAGTCCAGCTTGGCGAGGATCCGGCTGACGTAGGTCTTCACGGTGGCCTCGCTCATGTGCAGCCGGGCGCCGGCGTCCGCGTTCGACAACCCCTCGCCGAGCAGCTCCACCACCTGGCGCTCCCGCTCGGAGAGCACGGCCAGCCGGCGCCGGGCGGCCTCGCCGCGGGTACCGGCCGGGCCGGCCGCCAGGCTGTCGACGATGTGCCGGGTGGCCGCCGGCGACAGGAAGGCGTGGCCGGTGGCGGCCGCCCGGACGGCCTGGATCAGCTCCGCGGGCGCGGTGTCCTTGAGCAGGAAGCCCGCCCCGCCGGCGCTGATCGCCCGCAGCACGTTCTCCCGCTCGCCGAAGGTGGTGAGCACCAGCGCCCGGGTGCCGGGGGCCACCCGCGGCAGCTCCGCGAGCGCGCTCAGCCCGTCCAGCACCGGCATCTGGATGTCCAGCAGCACGACGTCCACCGCGTGCGTGCGGGCCAGGTCGAGGGCCTGCCGGCCGTCGGCGGCCTCGGCCACCACCTCGATGTCCTCGGCCGAGCCGAGGATGAGGCGGATACCGGCCCGGATGAGCGGCTCGTCGTCGGCCACCAGCACCCTGATCACTGCGATCTCCCGTACGCCCCGGAACGCTGTCGCCTACACCTTCGCACGGTAGTGCTGCTTGTCGATCAGCAGGCCGTCCCGGAAGCAGAACCGGACCACGTCCTGGGTGTCGAGGCCGGAGTCGTCCTCGGTGCTGAACCAGCGGCACTGCGCGCCCTCCGGGACCGGCGGCCCGCTGTCCTTGAACCCGTTGGTCAGCCAGTCGCTGCCGGCCGGCAGCCGGTCGAGCGCCTCCGCCTCGGGGGTGCCCACCGGGATCGACTCGTACTGCGGGACGGGCACGGTGGACCGCTCCACGGAGTCGATCAGCGCCGCGCCGCCCCAGCCGATCACGACCACCGAGAGCAGCAGCACCGCCGTCGCCGTCACCGCGCACCCGAGCGCCGGGCCGCGCCGGGCGGCCGGCAGCGGCTCGGCCGGCGGCAGCCACGGGTCCACCGCCCCGACCGGCGCCCGGCCGCCGACGTACGGGAGCAGGCCCGCCAGCCGGTAGCCGCCGCCGGGGGTCGGGCCGGCGTGCACGATCCCGCCGAGCAGCCGGGCCCGCTCGCCCAGGCCGGTGAGGCCCTGCCCGCCGCTGACCGCGGCCGGGGACGGCGCGCCGGCCGGCCCGTTGACCACCTCGACCACCAGGGTGTCCGGCTCGTACCGCAGGGTGACGGTGATCGGGGCACCGGGTGCGTGCTTGTGGGCGTTGGTCAGGCCCTCCTGCACGATCCGGTACGCGGCGTGGCCGGCGGCGGCGCCGAGCGCGCGCGGCTCGCCCTCGCGGTGCAGGGTGACGGCCGTCCCGGCCGCCCGGGAGGCGTCGGTGAGGCGCTCCAGCGCGTCCAGCCCGCCCGCCTCCGGCAGCGAGTCGTCCCGGAGCAGGCCGACCACCTCGCGCAGCTCCCGCATCGCACCGGTGGCGGCCTGGCGCAGCACGCCGACCGCCTCCCGCTGGCCGCCGGTCAGCGTCCGGTCCACCTCCAGGGCGCCGGTGTGCACGGCGATCAGGGCGAGCTGGTGGCCGAGGCTGTCGTGCATGTCCTGGGCGATCCGGTGGCGCTCGCGCAGCCGGGCCTGGTGGGCGACCATGTGGCGCTCGCGCATCAGCTGCTCGTTGCGCTCGCGCAGCGCGCCCAGCAGGGTCATCCGCTGCGCCAGGTAGCGGCTGAACACCGCGGGCAGGACGGCCAGCATCAGGAAGCCGACCAGCACCAGCGCGGCCTGGGCCAGCAGCGGGAGGCCGTCGATGCCCAGCAGGACGGTGAGACCGCCCAGCACGGCGAGGGAGCCGGCGAAGTACGCGGTCAGCGGGCCCGGACGCACGATCCGCCGGCCGGCCGACCAGCCGGCGATCACCAGGCTGGGGACGAACCCGGCCGGCCCCGCGAGCCCGGCGGCCGACAGCAGCAGCACCGGGCCGGGCAGGCCGCGGCGCAGCACGTACAGCACGCCGGCGCCGAGCCCGGCGGCCAGTGCGAGCAGCGGTCGGGTGCCGTCCAGTCCGGTCAGCCCGGCGGCGACCACGGCGAGCGCGAGCGCGGCGACCCCCTCGCGGACCAGCACCCGGCGCGGCCACGGGCCGGGCAGGGCGCGGCGCAGCAGGGCCGCCGGGGTGGGCAGGGCGGCGAGGATCGGGGCCGGGAGCTTCGGTGTCACGGGGAGCGAGGGTAACGGGCTGCCCGGGACGGGCGCAGTCCCGTTTGGTCGCGACCGGCCACGACGAAAGTCGCGCGCGGCCGGCGCCGGGGGTGGCTCAGTCCCGGCTGGCGAGCAGCAGTGCGACGTCGTCGGCGCGGTGGGTGGTGCGGCGGGCGTCGGCGACCAGCCGCTCGGCCAGTGCGTCCAGGCTGCCGTCGGTGTTGTGCGCGAGCATGGTGCGCAGCCGGTCGATGCCGTCGCCGATCGGGGCGCCGGGCACCTCGACCAGGCCGTCGGTGTAGAGCGCGAGGATGGCGCCGGCCGGGATCCGGAAGTCGGTCACCGGGAAGCCGACGTCACTGTCGATGCCGAGCAGGGGGCCGCCCTCCAGCTCCATCAGCTCGGTGCGGCCGTCGGTGTGGCGCAGCAGCGGCGGCAGGTGGCCGGCCCGGGCGCCGCGGCCGTGCCCGTCGGCCGGATCGATCCGCAGCAGGCAGCAGCTGGCGAGCAGGCCGGCGTCGAGGTCGAGCAGCAGCTGGTTGGTCCGGCAGAGCACCTCGTCGGGTTCGGCGCCGCCGCTGGCGAAGGCCCGGACGGCGCTGCGCAGCTGGCCCATGGTGGCGGCGGCGCCGACGTTGTGGCCCTCGACGTCGCCGATCACCAGGTAGAGGCCGAGCGGGGTGCTCACCGCGTCGTACCAGTCACCGCCGATCTCCATGCCCTGGGTGCCGGCCAGGTAGCGGGTGGCGGTGGTCAGGCCGGGCACGGCCGGCAGCCGGTGCGGCAGGAGGGCCTGCTGGAGGCCGCGGGCGAGGGCGAACTCGGCGTCGTAGAGCCGGGCGCGTTCGAGCGCCTGGGCGATCAGGCCGCCGAGGGCGGTGAGCACCGAGCGTTCCTCGGTGGTGAACATCCGGCGGTGGTCGAAGCCGAGGATGGCGCTGCCGACGGGGTGGCCGGAGGCGATCAGCGGGAGGAACGCCCAGGCGCGCATCTCGTCCCTGGGGATGCCGGGGTAGGCGGCCACCAGTTCGTCCGGGGACTCGAAGAAGATCGGGGCGCCGCTGCTGAAGACCTCGGTGCCGGGGAGCCTGGCCCGGATCGGGATGCCTTCGAAGGAGTCCAGGAAGCCGGCCGGGTAGCCGTTCTGCGCGACCAGGTGCATCCGGCCGCTGCGGGCCAGGTAGAGGGCGAGCTCCTGGCCGCCGAAGCCGGGCAGGATCTCGTTGATCACGCAGTCGGCGACCTCGCGCACGGTGACCGCCTCGGTGAGCGCGCTGGCCAGCTGGAGCAGGTGGTAGAACGCGCCGGGGCGGGGCGGGGTGGCGGGCGGGGCCTCGGGCAGCGCGTCGAGGTGCTCGCCGCTCGGCGCGGCGGGCACCACCCGGCCGGTGACGCCGTAGGAGTCGGGGTAGAGCGAGAAGGCCAGCCAGTGGTCGGGCGGGCGGCGGGCGAGGAAGGCGGTGGGCTGCTGGGAGACCATCGCGGCCCGGTAGCGGTCCTCGTACACCGGGTCGGCCAGCCAGGCCAGCATCTCCCAGGGGTGGCGTCCGATCAGCTCGGCCCGGCGGGCGCCCAGGTGCAGTTCGGCGCTGCGGTTCAGGTAGGCCACCCGGCCGTCGGGGTGGAGGGCGAAGACACCGTCGCGCAGCCGCTCGACGGCGGCGGCCGCCGCGGAGCCGGCGGTGCTGTCCAGCACGGTGACCACCAGGTGCCGGGAGCCCTCCGGGACGCGGCCGCGCAGCTCGACCGAGCGGTAGCCGCCGCTGTGGTCGCGGACCTGGACCCGGCGGCTGAACGGTTCGCCGCGCAGCACGGCCGCGCGGGCCGCGGCCCGCAGCGGTCGGACGTCCTCCGGTGCCAGCCGCGCGACCAGGGTGGCCCACCGGCCGTCGAACTCGGCCGGGCCGAAGCCGAGGATCTGCGACAGCTCGGCGTCGGCGCGCAGCCGGCCGGTGGCCGGTTCCCAGTCCAGGCTGCCGATCAGGGTCGCCGGGTCGGTCGGCGGCGGCAGCCGCAGCACCTTGGGCTCCGGCCCGGCGGTGACCTCCCCGCCGTGCGCGGCCAGGCCCGAGGCCAGCCGGTTGGCGACGGTCCGCAGCTGGCGCCGCACCCCGGCCGGCGGGCCGCCGACCGAACCGGGCCACAGCAGGGTCAGCGCCCCGAAGCTCTGCCCGCCCGCGGCCAGCGGCACGGAGGCGCTGGCGTACGAGTACGGCATGCCGACCGCCAGACGGGGGAAGCGGCGCATCGTCTCGTCGGCGTCCGCGAGGATCACGGTGCGGCCGGTCCGGTGCGCCTCGGCGGCGGGCAGGGGTGCGCCGAGCGGGATCCGGCGGAAGGCGTCGAAGAGGTCGAGGGGGATGCCGACCACGGTGCTGATCGCCAGCGAGCGGTGGTCCGGGGAGCGCAGGTAGACCAGGCCGCCGTAGGCCGAGGTGCCGCGGACGGCCCGCAGCAGCGAGTCGGCCAGCAGCCGGTCGACCGCCTCCCGCGAGGGCGGGCGGGCGTCTGTTGCCCGGACCGCTCCGGTGTCGGCGGTGGAAGGCAGCGGGCCGTGCTGGTCCGCCGGCACACCCTGTCGCATGTTCTTCTCTGTACGCCGCGCCGAGGGGGGGTGTCAAACGGGAGGCCCTCCCGGAGCGGGACGCCGGGGGCGGCAGGCCGGTGCGGCGCTCGGCGGTACGGGCCGGTGCCGGCGGCGCGGGCGGGCGCCCGCAGGGGTCCCCGCCCGGCCGCCGTCGGCTCCGCAGGTCAGGGGGCGCCGGCGGCGAAGGCCTTGGCGGCCGCCAGGTCGGCGCCGTTCTGCTCGTGGACGGCCTCGAGGTACTGGTAGGCGTCGGCGCCGACCGGCATCCGCAGCGGGGTCCGGTCGGCGGCGACGATCCGCAGCACCAGGGCGGCGAAGTCCTCGGGGCGGCCCAGCTCGGGGTTGTCGGTCATGCCGCGCACGCCGTCGCGGGTGAAGTCCACGGCGGCGCCGCGGTAGGCGGGCAGGCGGCGGGCCGGCTCCGCGGCGGAGCTGCCGTAGCGGGTGGCGAAGCCGCCGGGCTCCATGGTGGTGACCTTGATCCCGAACGGCTCGACCTCGGGGGCCAGCGCCAGCGCCATGCCCTCCAGGGCGTGCTTGCCGGCCACGTAGGCGCCCATGCCGGGGAAGGAGAGCCGCCCGGCGATCGAGGAGACGTTGACGATGTGGCCGCCGCGCCGGGCCCGCATCCCGGGCAGCACCAGGCGGGTCAGCCGCCAGGGTGCCACCGCGAGCACCTCCAGCTGCTCGCGCAGCTCCTCGTCGGAGACCTCCTCCACCGCGCCCAGCAGCCCGGTGGCGGCGTTGTTGACCAGGACGTCGATGCCGCCGAGGCGGTCCTCCGCGATCCGCACCGCCTCGGCGCACTGCTCGGGGTCGCGGATGTCGAGGGCCGCGACGGTGACCCGGTCGGGGTGTGCGGCCACCAGCGCGTCCAGGGTCTCCGGCTTGCGCGCGGTCGCCAGCACGGTGTCACCGGCCGCCGCCACCGCCCGGGCCAGCGCGGCCCCGAGGCCGGACGAGCAGCCCGTCACCAGCCACCGTCGAGTCATGGTCTCTCCCCCTGTCGATCCATCTGTCGATCCGTCCGTCGTGATCAGGCCACCACGGTAGGGAGCGCGGGCCGGTCGGCGCAGGGTCTCGCGCACACCGCCGGGGCGCACGGTCGCGTACCGGCGCACTCGGCCCGGCGCACGCGCGGGGACGGCCCTCAGCCGGGCGGGGACGGGCGGCCGGTCCGCCATCCGGGCCACATGGGATCGGCAGCCGGTTGGCCGGTCGTCGCCCGGGAAATCATCGGCTGGTATGACAAGCAGATCATCCGTCAGATGCTCTCGGGTTGTGCTCCCCTGGGTCGCGCTGGTCCTCGCCGCCGGGGCGTGCGCCGCCCCGCCCGGCGCCGCACCGGCCGCCCCGCCCGAGCGGACCAGGAGCGGGGAGCCGGTGCCACCGCTCGCCCGCCCCGCGGCGCTCCCCGGCCGGGCGGTGCAGGAGGAGGACGACGCCCAGGCCGCCCGCGCCCGCCGGGCGACCGTCCAGCAGCAGGCCCTGGCCACCGCGCAGCGCTGGGGGCTCGCGGCCCTGCCGCTGGCGGCCCCGCCCCCGCCCGCGACCAAGCCGGAGCTGGTCGCCGGCTACCACGTGAAGACCGCCGCGGGGCTGCCTCCAGTCGTCCTGCGGGTCCCGACGGACCGGCCGGTGGTCTTCCTCACCATCGACGACGGCGCCGAGAAGGACCCCGAACTGGTCCGGATGCTGGCGGATCTGAAGGTCCCGGTCAGCGTCTTCCTCTCGGACTACCTGGCGCGTTCCGACTACGACTACTTCCGCGGCCTGCAGGCGCTCGGCATCAGCATCAACAACCACACCATCAACCACCCGGACCTGCGCCGGCTCGACGACGAGCAGCAGCGGCAGGAGATCTGCGGCCAGCAGGACCGGCTGGAGCGCGAGACCGGCACCCGCCCCACCCTGTTCCGGCCGCCGTTCGGCGAGTACACCGAGGCCAGCCTGCGGGTGGCGGCGAGCTGCGGGATCACCGCGGCCCCGCTGTGGAACGAGGAGGCCTTCCCCGACCGGATCGACTACCGGTACGAGGACCACCAGCTGCACGCGGGCGACATCATCCTCACCCACTTCCGCGGCGCCGCCGAGTGGCAGGGCACGATGGCCCAGATGCTCCGCCGGGTGATCGACACCGCCACCGCGCAGGGCTTCGCGCTGGCCCGCCTGGACGACTACCTGTGAGGTGACCGGCGCCGGGGCGGTCCAGCATCCGAACCGCCCCTGCCGCCCGGCCGTCCGGCGTGATCGACTGGTGCCTCCCCCACGCAAGGAGGCACCGGTGCTCCCCTCCGTCGACGGTCTGGTGTTCGCCCCGGTCGGCCGCGCCGACCACGGCGAGGTGGACACCGCGACCCGGTTCGCCTACCGCGAGCAGGACGGCCTGGTCTGGGCCGCGTACGCGGGCGGCGCCATCGTGCACGGGCGGCTGGTCGGCACCCGCGCGGGCGACACCCTCGACTTCCGCTACGTGCAGCTCAGCCAGGGCGGCGAGACCAGCAGCGGACACTGCGTCAGCGTGCTGTCCCGGCTGGCCGACGGCCGGCTGCGGATGGACGAGTCCTGGCGCTGGGAGTCCCGCCCGGGCAGCGGCACCAGCGCCGTCGAGGAGGTGCTGCCGCGGCCCGGGCGGGCGGGCGGCAGTACTGGTTGACCCGTCGGTAACTTCCTCCCTATGCTCGGCAGTCGCCGCGCGGTGTCACCGTCCGGACACCGCACGTACCGGCCCCGCCGGGCCCCGGAAGGACCTCCGATCAGCGTCCCGCCCGCGCCACGGACCGTCAGCCGCCGCCGGCTGCTCACCTACCTGGTCGCCGCACCCGCGCTTGCCGTCGGCACCCGGCTGGCCACCGATGTGCAGCCCGCCGAGGCGCTCCCGGGCGTCCCCGACGTGCTGGACCTCGGCGAGGCGCTGATCCTCGCCGGGCTGCCGACCGCGCACCTGCTGGTGCTGGAGGTCACCGAGGCCGGCCGGGTGGTGCTGGAGCTGCCCCGCGCGGAGGTCGGCCAGGGGCTGACCACCGCGATCGCGATGCTGGTCGCCGAGGAGCTGGACGCCCGCCTGGGCGATGTCGACGTCCCGCTCTCCAAGGCCCGGCCCGAGCTGCTGTTCAACCAGCTGACCGGCGCCTCCAACTCGGTCCGCTCGCTCTACGACCCGGTCCGGGCCGCCGCCGCGGCCGCCCGCGCCCGGCTGGTCACCGCCGCCGCCCACCGCTGGGGCCTGGCCGCCGGCACGCTGCGCACCGAGGACAGCGCGGTGCTCGCCCCCGACGGGCGCAGCGCCTCCTACGCCTCGCTGGCCGTCGCCGCCGCCGGGGTGCTGGTGCCCGAGGTGTCCACCGCCCCGAAGCCGGCCGACCAGCACCGGCTGGTCGGCCGCCCGACCGGGCGGATCGACGCCCGCGACATCGTCACCGGCAAGGCCCGGTACGCGGGCGACCTGGACGTGCCCGGCGCCGTACCCACCGTGATCGCCCGGCCGCCCACCATCAACGGCACCGTGGGCTCGTACGACGCCTCGGCCGCGCTGGCGATGCCGGGCGTGCTCGGCGCGGTGCGGGTGCCGAGCGGGATCGCGGTGCTCGCCGAGACCTTCGACCAGGCGCTCAAGGCCAAGGCGGCGCTGCGGATCGACTGGCGGCCCGGGCCGGTGGCCGCGCTCGGCGACCGGGAGATCAGGGCGAAGCTGAAGGCCGCCCAGCCGCCGTTCCTGGTGCCGCCGCTGCTCAGCCTGACGGTCGACGCCGAGTTCGACTTCGCGTTCGTCAGCCATGCGCCGATGGAGGTGCTGACGGCGATCGCGGACGTCCGGGCCGACCGCGCCGAGCTGTGGTTCGCCGCGCAGTCCCCGATCGTCGCCCAGCAGACCATCGCCGCCGAACTCGGCCTGCCGCAGGACGCGGTGACGGTGCACGTGGTGCGGGCCGGCGGCTCGTTCGGGCGGCGGCTGTTCTTCGACTGCGCCCTGGAGGCCGCCCAGGTCTCGAAGGCCACGGGCCGGCCGGTCAAGCTGATGTGGACCCGCAACGACGACACCCGGCACGGGCGGATGCGACCGGCCAGCCACCACCGGATCCGGGCCACCCACGCGCTCGGCCAGGTGCTCACCTACGAGCACCGGGTGGCCACCGTGCGGACCGACTTCCGGCACGGCCTCGGCGAGGCGCTCACCGCCGCCGGGTTCGACCTCCAGGTCGGCGGGCTCACCCTCTCGCAGGCCTTCTTCCTGCTCACCGAGAAGCTCCCCTACGAGCTCGGGGTGAGCACCCAGCTGCTCGCCGAGGTGCCGCTGGAGATGCACACCGGCAGCTGGCGCTCGGTCTACTCCGGGCTGGTCCGGGTCGCCGACGAGATCATGGTGGACGAGATCGCCCGCACCCTCGGGCAGGACCCGGTGGCCTTCCGGCGCGCCCGGCTCGCCGACGCCGCCGGGCGCGCGGTGCTCGACCGGGCGGCGCAGGCCGGTCCCTGGGGGCGGGCGATGCCGGCCGGGCACGCCCAGGGCTTCGCCTTCCACGACGAGCACGGGTCCAGCGCGGCCTGCCTGGTCGAGCTGGACGCCACCGACCGGGCCGCGCCCCGGGTCACCAAGGCCGTGATGGTCGCCGACGTCGGGCTGCCGGTCAACCCGCGCGGTCTGGAGGCCCAGTTGATGGGCGCGGTGACGGACGGCATCTCGGTCACCCTGCAGGCCGGGCTGCACATCGACGCCGGCGCCGTCCGCGAGGGCAGCTTCGCCGACTTCCGCTACGCCCGCCAGCGGCACAGCCCGACCGAACTGGAGGTGCACCTGATGCCACCCACCGGCGCCCCCGGCGGCGCGGGCGAACTCGGGGTGCCCGCCGCGGCGGCCGCCGTCGCCAACGCGTACGCCCGGGCCACCGGCACCTCGCCCCGCAGCTTCCCGATCACCTTCTGAGACCCGACTCACCCGCCGAGGGGTCAGCACCCGATGCCCAGCCACACCTTCGTCCTGAACGGCGCTCCCGTCACCGTCGAGGCACCCGCCGACATGCCCCTGCTGTGGGTGCTGCGCGACAAGCTCGGCGTCACCGGCCCCAAGTACGGCTGCGGGGTCGGCGTCTGCCGCGCCTGCACCAGCCACCTGGACGGCACCGAGATCCAGCCCTGCGTGGTGCCGGTCGCCGACTGCGCCGGCCGCGAGGTCACCACCATCGAGGGGCTGGCCGACGGCGACCGGCTGCACCCGGTGCAGCAGGCCTGGCTGGACTGCGACGTGGCGCAGTGCGGCTTCTGCCAGCCGGGCCAGATCATGACCGCGGTGGCGCTGCTGCGGCGCACCGCCCACCCCACCGACGCCGACATCGACCGGATCGAGAACGTCTGCCGCTGCGGCACCTACGTCCGGATCCGCGAGGCCATCAAGAAGGCCGCCGCCGCCGGCGCCTGAACCCCGCACGGTGGGCTGTGACAGGATCGCCCGACGCCGCCCGCACCACCGGAGGTCCACCCCGATGACCGCACCCGCCCCCGCCCGCCCGGTCGACCACCTGGTGCTGCCCGGGTACCAGGACTCCGGCCCCGCGCACTGGCAGAGCCTCTGGGTGCGCGCCGAGCCGGACTCCTTCCGCCGGGTCGAGCAGGCCGACTGGGACCACCCGCAGCCGGGCGACTGGGTGGCGACGCTGGACCGGGCGGTGGCCGCCGCGCGGGGGCCGGTGATCCTGGTGGCGCACAGTCTCGGCTGCGTGACGGTCGCGCACTGGGTCGCCGGCTCGCCCGCCGCGGCGACCCGGGTGGCCGGCGCCCTGCTGGTCGCACCCGCCGACATCGACACCACCGAGGTGCCGGAGCTGGTCGGCTTCCGGCCGGTACCGCTGCGGCGGCTGCCGTTCCCGAGCACGGTGGTGGCCGGCAGCGACGACCCCTGGTGCACCCCGGCCCGGGCGCAGTCCTTCGCCACCGCCTGGGGTGCGCGCTTCGTCGAGCTGGGCCCGTACGGGCACATCAACTCCGACTCCGGCCTCGGCTCCTGGCCCGAAGGCCGGGCCCTGCTCGCCGAACTGACCGCCCGGACACCTCAGGCGTAGGACGCGGCCGAGCGCGGCGCAGGGTGGGCGGGGGCCGGGCTGCCATGATGGGCCCGGTGAACGATCCCAAGTCCTACGACGCGCTGTCCGCGCTGGTGTTCGTGCTGGGCGTGTACGAGGGGGTGCTGCCGTTCCCCGCCCGTCTGTTCGACTGGCAGCCGCTGCTCTCGCTCACCGTCCGGCTCTCCTCGCCCGCCTGGTGGATCGTGTCCGGGCTGGTCGTGGTGGTGGCCACGGTGCTGCTGGCCCAGCTGGACCGGGCCAAGCGGCGGCGCTTCCCGGACGCCTGAGCCCGGCGACCGGCGGACGGGCTCAGACCGGCCAGGCGAGGCGGACCGCGAGGACGGCGACCACGCCGTACCCGAGCGCGTAGCTGGCCCGGCGGGCCCGCGCGCCCAGGCGGGCGACCCCGAAGGCGCCGGCGGCGGCGACCAGCTGCTGCCACAGCAGCGAGGCGACGAACACCCCGGCCACGAAGACGGCGCCGCCGGCGCCCCCGTGCAGGCTGTCGCCGCGGGCCGCGGTCAGGGCGGTGAAGTACAGCGCGGTGGCCGGGTTCACCAGGGTGAGCAGTCCGAAGCGCAGGAACGAACGGGCCGCCGAGCCGCCGGCGGCCGGCTGCTCGCCGGTCGGCAGGGCGCCCGCGCCGCGCAGCGAGAGCAGTCCGCGGATCGCGATCACCCCGAGCAGTGCGGCCGAGACCAGCCGCACCCAGCCGCCGGTACCGGCCAGCAGCCGGGCCACCTGCGGACCGACGAGCACGGCGACCGCCGCGTAGAGCATGTCCACGGCGGCGACCGCCAGCGCGCCGCCCGCCGCCGGGCGCCAGCCGCGCCCGCCCTCCTGGAGCAGCAGCACACCGATCGCACCGACCGGCATCGCCACACCCAGGCCGGCCGCAGCGCCCTCGGCGGCCGTCGTCATCAAGGAACCCGTCATCGCGCCAGGGTGGCGCACGCCCCTGACCGGCGCACCTGGTTTTCCGGCGGCCCGGCGGCGGCCTCGCGTAGGGTCCTTCCCGGGCCGGACACGGACGCGCTGCGGCGGGTTCGAAGAAGTTCCGGAATCTTCTGCCGGTTTTCCGTTATCCGCGGGCGGCGGGTGGATCTCCCAGTACGTGAGGGAAACACCGGGAAGGCTGGCACAGAGGGTGAACAGAGCAGTGGACAGCGACCACGCCCTGGTCGAACGCGCGCGCGGCGGTGACCGGCAGGCGACCGCCGAGCTGCTCACCGGGCACCTCCCGCTGGTCTACAACATCGTCGGCCGCGCGCTGTCCGGCCATGCCGACACCGACGACGTGGTGCAGGAGACCATGCTCCGGGCGGTGGACGGCCTGTCCGGCCTACGGGATCCGGGCGGGTTCCGCTCCTGGCTGGTGGCGATCGCGATGAACCAGGTCCGCCGCCGCTACCGGGACGCGCTGCCCGCCGGCCCGGACGAGGGCCTGCACTCCGCGTACGAGGTCCCCGACCCGGGCGCGGACTTCGTCGGCCTGACGATCGTCCGGCTCGGCCTGTCGGAGCAGCGGCGGGAGGTCGCC
Organism: Kitasatospora sp. NPDC094015; assembly: GCF_040304075.1. Taxonomy (NCBI): domain Bacteria; kingdom Bacillati; phylum Actinomycetota; class Actinomycetes; order Kitasatosporales; family Streptomycetaceae; genus Kitasatospora; species Kitasatospora sp. NPDC094015. The sequence goes on along the minus strand of NZ_JBEOUL010000008.1, from coordinate 141,454 downwards.
GAGGCCACCCGCTGGCTGGACGAGTCCGAGCGGGAGCTGCTGGCGCTGTGGTGGCAGGAGGCCGCCGGCGAGCTGACCCGGGCCGAGCTGGCCGCGGCGGCGGGGCTCTCCCCGCAGCACGCGGCGGTGCGGGTGCAGCGGGTCAAGGAGCAGCTGGAGACCGCCCGCCTGGTGGTCCGGGCGCTGGCCGTCTCGCCGCGCTGCTGGCAGCTGGCCGAGCTGACCTCGCACTGGGACGGCATACCGAGCGCGCTGTGGCGCAAGCGGATCACCCGGCACCTGCGGGAGTGCGGGTTCTGCGCGCAGGCCCAGCACGGGCTGATGCCGGCCGAGGGCCTGCTCGCCGGCATGGCGATGGTGCCGCTGCCGAACGGCTACGGCGACTACCTGGGGCTGGACCGGCTGGCCGACCTCGCGAGCAGCGGCGGCAACAGCAGCAGCGGCCACGGCGACGGCAGCGACGGCGGCAGCCACGGGGGCCAGGGCGGCGGGTCCGGCGGGGCCCATCGCGGGCGGCGCCGGCCCAAGCCCACCAAGGGCCGTACCGCGCTCAAGGTGCTCGGCGCGGCCGTGCTGACCGCCACCGTGGCCGGGGTGACGGCCCACCTGCTGCCCGCCTACCCGCCGCGCCAGGACTCCACCGGCGAGGCCGCCTCGGCCACCCAGCTCGACCTGGCGAACGCCCCCGGACCGGCCGCCGACCCGTCGACGGCGGCGCCCTCCTCGGCCGCGCCGTCCGCGAGCACCGCCGGCCCGTCCGCGGACCCCTCCGCGAGCCCGTCCGCCGCCCCGAGCAGCAAGCCGGCGGCGCCCCCGGCCTCGCCGAGCAGCAAGCCGGCCGCACCGAGCACCGCGGCCCCCAAGCCCCCGTCCGGGGACACCGTGCAGCAGGTGCTCGACCTGGTGAACACCGAGCGCTCCAAGGCGGGCTGCGGGGCGGTCAAGGCCAACGCGCAGCTGGCGTCGGCGGCCCAGAAGCACTCGGACGACATGGCGGCCCGCGGGTTCTTCGACCACACCAACCCGGACGGCGCCGGACCGCAGCCGCGGATCGAGGCGGCCGGCTACAAGTGGAGCACCTGGGGCGAGAACATCGCCCGCGGCCAGCAGGACGCGGCCGCCGTGATGGACGCCTGGATGCACAGCGACGGCCACCGCGCCAACATCCTCAACTGCGCGTTCACCGAGCTCGGGGTGGGCGTGCACACCGGCAAGGGCGGCCCCTGGTGGACCCAGGACTTCGGGGCGCCGCCGCGCTGAGCGCGGTGGGCGGCACGGACCGGTGCTCCGGTCCGTGCCGCCGGGCCGTCAGGCGGCCCTGGCCTCCAGCACCATCGGCAGGTGGTCCGGGTGCGGCATCGCGGCCATCGCCTCCCCGGTGGCGTGCCCGGCGACCGGGCGCAGCCGCCACCGGCTCAGCACGGTCGCCAGGGTGATGGTCATCTCGGCCTTGGCGAAGGCGTCCCCGATGCACTGCCGGGAGCCCGCGCCGAACGGGATGAACGCCTCCCGGGGCTGCCCGGCCCGCCGCTCCGGCAGCCAGCGGTCCGGGTCGAACCGCTCCGGGTCCGGGTAGAGCGCCGGGTCCTGGTGGACGGCGTAGAGGCTGAACGCGACCTCGGTCCCGGCGGGGATGGTCACCCCGTTCAGCCGGACGGGGGCGACGGCCCGGCGCATCAGCAGGGTGACGCCGTGCAGCCGGACCACCTCGTCCAGCACCTGCCGGGTGAAGGTGAGCCTCGGCACGTCCTCGTGGCCGACCGGACGCCGGCCCACCACCGCGTCGATCTCGGCCAGCAGCCGGGCCTCGGTCGCCGGGCTCCGGGCGATCTCGTGGAAGGCCCAGCTGAGGGTGGAGCCGACCGTCTCGGTGCCGGCGAACAGGATGGTGACCAGTTCGTCGCGGACCTCGGCGTCGCTGAGCGCGGCGCCGGTGTCGGCGTCCCGGGCGGCGAGCAGCGTGGACAGCAGGTCGGGCTGCTCGTCGTGGTCGGCGCCGGAGCCGCGGGTCGCGGTGACCACCTCGTCGATGACCTGCCGCAGCCGGGCGGCGGCGGCGTCGAAGCGGCGGTTCGGCGGGATCGGCAGCCGGTCCAGGAACTTCGGCGAGACCGCCCGCAGCAGCATGGTCTTCAGGATGATCGGGACGTCCCGGCGCACCGCGGTCACCGCGGGGCCGCCGAATTCGGCCGAGAACATGGTGGCGGCGAGGGTGGCCACCGAGAACTCGCCCATCACCTCCTCCACCGCGATCCGACGGCCGTCCTCCCAGCCGTCGACCAGCTGCTGGGCCTGCTCGCTGATGGTCTCGCAGTAGCCGGCGATCCGCCGGTGGTGGAACGAGGGCTGCATCAGCCTGCGGTGCGGCCGGTGGACGGCGCTGGGCGCGGTGGCCAGGCCGTCGCCGACCATCGGCCGCATCCGGTCGAACAGGCGGCCCTTCTCGAAGCTGGTGCCGTGGGTGACCATGACGGCGTGGGCGAGCCGCGCGCTGGTGGCGAAGACCACCGGCAGGGTGCCCAGGTCGACCCGGACGAGCTCGCCGGTGCGCCGCAGGGACTTCACGAATCCGAGCGGGTCGCGGGACAGCGACAGGACGTGGCCGAGCAGCGGGAGCCGGCCCGGGGCACGCGGGATCGACTGCAGTGCGGGTGCCATCGCGGCACTCCCTTTCTTCTACTGCCTAGGCGGTGCGGAGGGCGGCGGCGGGACGCAGGGTGAACACCGGTGAGCGGTGCCCGGTGGTGCGTGCCGTACGGTCCGCGTCCTCGCGCGGCAGCAGGTCCCACCACCAGGCCACGGCCGGGATGTCCAGCGGCTCCTGGCTGTCGTCGGTGGGGGCGTCGCGGAAGGCGACCGGGAGGTCGGCCGGGTCGTCCGGGGTGGTGTAGCGGCGGGAGGAGATGCCCCAGTCCTGGGCCCCGCGGATGAACGACTCCAGGCTGGTGAGGTACTGCCGCAGCTGCGGGCTGCCCTGACGGCGCAGTCGGGCGCACAGCCGCACGAACAGGCAGAGCACGCGGTCGCGTTGGGCGATCGCCAGGGTGACCGCCTGGTCGGTGCCGATCCCGAGCCCCTGCTCCAGGACCCTGATCACGTTCAGGTAGTACCGGCCGGTCCGGCTCTCCTTGTGGTGCGAGAAGAGGTCGTTGTCCCAGCAGATGACGAAGTAGGCCATCTCGGCGGCGGCCCGCACGTCGGTCCGGTCGCGCTCGTACGGCTGGAGTTCGTAGCCGTGGCCCATCTCCAGCAGCGGCAGCACGACCGAGGTGGCGCCGTCGTAGATCCGCATCAGGGTGTAGTCGTTGAGGTCGGGGACGCTGCCCTGGCTGCGGAACTCGGCCTCCCAGACCACGGAGAGGAAGTACTCGCGCAGCGCGTCCACCCAGCGGGCCACCTGTCCGGCGGTGCCGTGGGTTGATATTCGGGCGTGCAGGTCGCGTACGCCGCGGGCGAGGGGGTCGTCCAGCAGCATCGGGGCCTCGGGGTTCTGGGCCACCCTCAGCAACCGGGAGAGGGCGCCGAGGAGTGCTCCCGGGCGTCTGCCGAGGTCGCCCTCCTCGCAGTAGCCGTCGTCGACGCCGAAGAGCCACAGCACGAAGTCGGACAGGATTTCGACCACTTCCTCCCGCCCTTCGGGGAGGATCCGCGCCGCGAATGTGCCAATATTGTGAGTCACCAGGCTGGCTCGCAGCTCCGGTGAGCCGATGCCGAAACTGCCTGCCCAGACGGCGGTGTGCCGGTCCACGGCCTCGTGCCGGGGGTGGATGGCGGCGCGGTAGGGGGAGAAGATCGGCGGGACTGCCGTCAGCCCGTGCGCCATCGATATCTCGCTCAAGTCCTGGTTCTCCCAGTCCGTTCGGGTGCCGGGCGCCCCCCGTACGGCCGGCCGAAATGGATCACGCGCAAGAACATCGGCATCCGCGCCGCCCGTCAAGGGGCGGCCCGGACCGGTGGCCGAAACCGGTAGGCATCAGGCCGGTTCGCGGCCCCCGGCCGGAAGGGCACGGGGGCCGCGGAACGAGCGACGGTCGGCCGGGGCTACTGGCCGCGCAGCTTCGCGACCAGCACGCTCCACCAGTGCCTGCGCGGCTGCTGCGGTGCGGCCGGCTGCGGCGTGGGCGCGGCCGGGAGCGGCTCCTCGACGGGAGGCCGCGCGGGGGCCGGGGCCGGTCCGTCGATCTCCACCGGCGGCTGCACGGCCTTGGCGCGGCGCGGCGTGAACTCGACCGGGAGCTCGGCCAGGTGACGCGAGAGCCAGGCCGAGTTCCAGCGCAACTCGTCCTCGGCGACGGCGAGTCGAAGGTCCGGGAGACGGACCATCAGGGTGTCGATCCCGGCCTCGGCGATCGCCCGGCCGACGTCCTGGCCGGGGCACTCGTGCGGCCCGCTGCTGAACGCCAGGTGGGAGCGGTTGCCGTAGAGCGGCTCGTCCAGGTCGGGCCGGATCTGCGGGTCGACGTTGCCGGCCGCCAGGCCCAGCAGCAGCATGTCGCCGGCCCGGATCTGCCGGCCGCCGAGCTCGGTGTCGCCGGTGGCCCACCGGCCGGGCACCGCGGACAGCGGCGGGGAGTCCCACAGCACCTGGTCCAGCGCGTCGGGCAGGGTCATGTGACCGCCCGACAGGTTGGCGCGGAACCGACGGTCGGTGAGCACCATCCGGAGGGTGTCCGCGATCAGGTTGACGGTGGTCTCGTTGGCGGCGACCAGGATCAGCCGCAGATGCTCCATCACCTCCTCGTCGTCCAGACCGGCCTGGTGCTGGAGCAGCCAGGACGGCAGGTCGGCGCCGGGGGCGGTGCGCTTGCGCTCGACCAGCTGGCGCAGCGTCGCCACCACGTACTCGTTGCTGGCGACGGCGGTCTCGGTGCCCTTCATGAGGTCCCGGGCCGCCTCCACCAGGCGCGGGCCGTACTCCTCGGGCATGCCCAGCAGCTGGGTCATCACCAGCATCGGCAGGTGCTCGGCGAACTGGGAGACCAGGTCGGCGGTGCCGGTGGCGGCGAAGCCGTCGATCAGCTGGCCGGCGTAGCGGGTGACGTGGCGGCGCACGCCCCGGCGGTCGAAGAGGTCCAGGCTGTCGGTGACCGCGCCGCGCAGGCGCTTGTGCTCGGCGCCGTCCGCGAAGACGCACAGCGGCTGCCAGGCGACCATCGGCATCAGCGGCGAGTCGGGCGCCACCTGGTCGTGCTGGAACGCCGTCCAGCGGCGGGAGTCCCGGGAGAACCGGGACGGGGTGCGGGCCACGTCCAGGTTCTCGCGGTGGCCCAGCACCAGCCAGGCCGGCAGGTCGCCGTGGAGCAGCACGGGGGCGACCGACCCGTGCTCGGCGCGCAGCTTCTCGTAGAGGCCGGTCGGGTCCGCCTCCGCCTCGGGCCCGTAGAGCCTGCGTATGCCCTCCGGGCCGAGGCCGTGCGCCGGGCAGCCGGGAGGCGGGGTGAGGCCGTCGCCGGCGGGAACAGGGGTGGTCACGGTCTCTCCGGGTTGGTGAGCGAGTAGAGGTAGCGCATCAGCGACATCAGGACGTCGCGGCCGGACTCGCGTCTGCGGGCGTCGCAGCCGACTATCGGCACCTCGTCCGGCAGGTCGAGGGCCGCGCGGAGCTCGTCGAGCGGGTAGGAGGGCGACTCCGGGAAGGTGTTGACGGCCACCACGAAGGGCACGCCGCGCTCCTCCAGGCGCCCGATCACGTCGAAGCTGACCTCCAGCCGCCGGGTGTCGACCAGCACGACGGCGCCGAGCGCACCCTCGAACAGGCCGTTCCACAGGAACCAGAAGCGCTGCTGGCCGGGGGTGCCGAACAGGTAGAGCACCAGCTCGTCGTTGATGCTGATCCGGCCGAAGTCCATCGCGACCGTGGTCGCGGTCTTGCGCTCGACGCCCGCGTTGTCGTCGACGTCGGCGCCGGCCTGGGTCATCGTCTCCTCGGTGGTCAGCGGACGGATCTCGCTGACGGCACCGACCAGGGTCGTCTTGCCGACCCCGAATCCACCGACGATCACCACCTTGACGGCGGTGGCGGCCGAGGACGGCAGAACGTCCTCGCTCCGCGGCCCGACGATCGTGTCAGAGCCTTTGAAGTCCATGCATCACCGCCTCAATCAGGGCACGGTCGGGAAGTAGGGCCTTGGGGACGGGGGCTCGCGCCTCCACCCGCTTGTCCGCCAGCAGGTCCGCGATCAGCACGGTGGTGGCGGACATCGGCAGCCGCAGGTAGGCGGAGATCTCCGCCACCGAGAGCGGCGAGTGGCACATCCGGAGGATCGCGGCGTGCTCGGGCTGCATCGAGGGCTGCGCCTCGGCGCGGGCGACGATGAGGGTGACCAGGTCGAGCACGGTCCGCTCGGATAACCCGCTGCGGCCGCGGGTGATCACGTACAGGCGCTCCGGGTCACCCTCGTCCCAGTCCTGGTCAGGGCCACTCATGCGTCCTGCTCGCCGTTGCGCGGCGGGGTGCTCAGGTGACCGCCGATCCGGGCCACCAGGTCACGCATCCGCTGACCCATCAGCCCCGCGTCCACGCCTTCGTCGGCCAGCACCGCGAGGTAGGCGCGGGCGCCGGCCGCCATCAGGTAGAAGAAGCCGCCGCCCATCTCGATCACCACCAGCCGCATCCGGCCGTCCCCGTGCGGGAATTCGGTGGCGACCGCGCCGGCCAGGCTCTGCAGCCCGGCGCAGGCCGCGGCGAGGCGGTCGGCGGTGTCGGTGTCCGTCCCGTACTGCGCCATCCGAAGGCCGTCGGAGGACAGCACCACCACGTGGCGGGTCTGCGGGACGCTGTCCGCCAGATCCTTGAGCATCCAGTCCATGTTGGCCCGCTGCTGAATCACTGCTCACCCTTACCTGACGACTCGTCACTTGCTCGACCGGTCGAAGCGGTGTCCGGCGCCTGGCCGTTGACCCCGCTCTGGAAGGCGGCCAGCCACATCCCGGGCTGCACCGGCCCGGCCACCTGCTGCTCGACCTGGACCGGCGCCGTGCGGACGGCCGCGGGGGCCGGCGGTGCCACGGCGGCCGGCATCGCCGGAACGGCCCCGGCGGCGGCGCGGCGGCGGCGCTGCGGCAGCCCGTTCGGGGTCCGCTCGCTCACCTCCGCGAACTCCTCCTCGTCCGCCACGGCGGTCCGGGGGCCGGCCACGGCCCGGGTGGGTGCGGGGACCGCCGCCGCGGTCGGGCGGGGGCCCGAGGCGGCGCCGATGCCGTGCGCCCGGCCGGTGGCGGGCGCGGTGGTGAGGAGTTCCTGCGGCACGATCAGCACCGCGCGCACGCCGCCGTACGCGGAGGGGCGCAGCGAGACCTGCAGGCCGTACGCCTGCGCGAGGCGGCCGACGACCGCGAGGCCGAGCCGCGGGGTCTCGCCGAGGTCGTTGAGGTCGATGCCGGCCTGGGCCTCCTTGAGCATCCGCTCGGCGCGGGCCCGGCCCTCCTCGCTCAGGCTGAGGCCGCCGTCCTCGATCTCGACGGCGATGCCGGTCTGCACCTCGACGGCGGTCAGGTGGACCCGGGTCTGCGGCGGCGAGTAGCGGGTGGCGTTGTCGAGCAGCTCGGCGAGGGCGTGGATCAGCGGTTCGACGGCGGGGCCGACGACCGCGACCTCGGAGACCGGGTGCAGCTCGACCCGCTGGTAGTCCAGGATCCGCGAGATGGCGCCGCGCAGCACGCTGTAGAGCGGCACCGGGCGGCTCCACTGGCGGCCGGGGCGGGCGCCGCCGAGCACCGCGATGGAGTCGGCGAGCCGACCCACCAGCGCGTTGCCGTGGTCGAGTTGGAGCAGGTCCTCGAAGACCGCCGGGTCGTTGCCGTGCCGGTCCTCCATCTCCCGCAGGTCCTGGGCCTGGCGGTGGACGATGGCCTGCACCCGGCGGGCGATGTTGACGAACGCGCGCTGCGCGGACTCGCGCAGGCCCTCCTCGGCGTCGACCGCCTCCAGGACGGAGCGCAGCACGGCCTGCCGGGCGGCCTGGAACTCCGGGGTGACGGAGCCGTCGTAGGACTCGGCGCCGCGCAGCACGTCCTCGACGAACTCGCCCTGCTGGAGCCGCGCGACGGCCTGCGGGAGCAGGCTGACGGCCAGCTCGGCGGTCTGCGCCTCCTGCTGGGCGAGCCGGCGGCGCAGCTCCGCCTCCTGGCGCCCGGCGGCCTCGCGCAGCGCGTCCAGGGCGCGGCCGCGGCGGGCCGCCTCGGCGGCGAGCAGCGCGACCACGAGGGTGGCGACGGCGCCGCAGACGGCGACCGCCGTCCGCGCGCCGGGGGCCACCAGCGGGACGGCAACGGCCCCGGCGGCCGCGACTACCGCGGTGGGAAGCAGCCACCCGAGAACTGGAGCGGAGCGCCGGTCTCCGGGTTGCGATCCAGCACGAAGCATCAGCGTCCTCAAACGATCGAAAGGTCATGGAACGACGAGCGGTCAGGGCATCAGCGGAAGGTCCGGCGGACGGTGTCGCCATGGCCCGGTTCCCGGCTGCGACCCCGCCGACCTGGTGCCATTGGTGCAGCACGCTGGGCCGGGAGCAGCATAGCCGGTTCTTCGGATCATCCTGACACTGTCTCAACAAGGCCTTTGATCGGCGGCCTTGTGGTGATTCGGCCCGCCCGGCGGTGCGGCGGGCCGTCGATCGACGGCCCTGTCATGAACCCGTCGATCGATGCGGTCCATTATGGCCCATCGAAGATCCTCCGTGCCCCGCTTCGAGATGAACGCCCATCCGGCCACTCCGGGTTCAACCCGGCGACGGTCTCCGGACACTCTTTCCACCCACATCGCCGCAGACCACCCGGTTCACCGACAGCGAACGACCGGTCACCGAAAGAACACACACCGTTCGAAACATGGGTCGGAATCCGGCCATCGGCGCACCGCACCGCCACAACTCCACCCGGAGCCCGCCCTCGCCCACCGGCGCCCACCCGCGACCGCACGCCTCAACACGCGCCCGGCGCAGGCCCCCTGACACCCGGTCGCCCGGGCCGGCCAGGCCCTCGATAGGGTGAACGCCGGGGAGGCACCGTGAGCGATCTGGGCCCGCTGCTCATCGCGGCGGTGGGGGTGGTGGGGACACTGCTGTCCCCGGTGGTCACCACCCGGCTGTCGGCACGGCTGCAACGCGACCAGTTCGCGCAGCAGCGGGCGCTGGCCGGGAACGCCCGCCAGGAGGAGGAGCGCCGAACCGCGCGGGCCGAGAAGCGCGCCTGCTACGTGGCGCTCAACTCGGCCTCCCGCCGGTACCGGGTGGTGCAGCTGAACTACCTGCACGCACTGGAGGACGGCCTGCTGACCGAGGACGGCCGGCGGGACATGGAGGACGCCAGGCGGGCGCACGGCGCCGCCGTGGCGGAGGCGCAGATGACGGCCGCAGCGCGGGTGCTGGACGAGCTGGAGGGCGTCACCACGGCCCTGTCGCGCAGCTACCGCAGGATCCGCGCCGTGGAGTCCGGACACCCCGAGCCGGACGGCTCGTACCCGCAGCTGCGCGCCGAACTGCTGGCGATGTGGGACGACTGGACGGCACTGCGGGCCGAGATGCGGTCGGACCTGGGCGTCGACTGACCCCTGAGGGCGACTCTCCGGCCACCGTGCCCCACGCAGCCCCGGGTGCTCAGGCCGTCCGGGTGTCCGGGGTGTGGACCCAGGCCAGCAGGAGGACCGCGGCGACCGCCGCCAGGGCGCACCAGGTCGACACGAAGGCCAGCCGCCACACCAGCGCGCAGATCACCGCGCCGGCGCCGACCAGGACGCCGAGCAGCCGCAGCAGGCGGTCCCCGCCGCACAGCAGCGCGCCGACCGTGGCCACCAGGTAGCCCGCCAGCAGCGGCGCGGCGCCCGGTACGCCGATGCTGTACGTCAGGGCGTGCCCGTGCGCGTGCGCCGTGACCGGGTTGACGGCGACCGCCACGGCGAGCGGGACGGCCACCGCGACGCCCAGCGCCAGGAAGGCCACCTGCGCCCGGGTGCGGGGCCGGGCCGCGCACCACACGCCGAACGGCACCAGGACCGGCAGCACCGGCAGCGCGATCACCGCCCACGCCGTCCTGGCCGCCCCGGCCGCAGCCGTCCCGATCCGGCCGTCGACGCCCAGCCAGACGGCCGCCTCGATCAGCTGGTGCAGGCCGAGCAGCAGCGGGAGCGCCGCGAGCGGCAGTTGCTCCACCCGGCGGACCCTGGCCAGGCAGGCCACCCCGAGCACGGCGACCGCGCCGCCCACCGCGGCGTCCGCCTCAGCGCTCCAGCACATCGACCGCTCCCCGGGTACCGTCCGCCGCGCCCTGCGACCCGGCCCGCCAGCGTAGGCGTCCGCCCGCCCGTCGCGGCGGCGCCCCGCCGCGACGACGGGAAAGCGGACATCGCGCCCTCATGTTCACTGATGTGACTCCATGCTGATGATCCGTCAGCTAACGTGAAGACTCGGTCCGTGCCTGGGGGTGGAGCGAGGATGGCGGTCATCAACGGTGTACCCGCCGCGGTGCGCAGGCTGGCCCGGCGGCCCGGGGCGGGGGCCCGCACCGGCTCCCCGCCCCAGCTGCGGACGCCCGGCAGGCTGCGCCACGCGGCCGTGGCGCTCGTCCTGTGCACCGCCGCCAGCTGGGGCGCGATCAGCCTCGCCGTCGGCCAGGGCCAGGCCGTCGTGGGCGCGGCGGGCAGCCGAACCATCCCCGCGGTCATGGACACCGGCGAGGCCGCGTACCGCCTCGCCGACGCCGACCGGGTGGCGTCCGCCGGGTTCGCCTCCGGGGCGGCCGCCCTGACCGGTCCGGGCCGGCAGTACCAGGACGATCTCAAGTCGGCGCACCAGGCGCTCGCCCGGGTCGCCGAGCACGGCACCCCCGGCGCGGGCGGCGGTGCGCAGCTGGAGACCGTGGCGGGGCTGCTCGTGGAGTACAGCGGTCTGATCGCGCAGGCGCACGCCACCGAGGGCAGCGAGGGGCTGAGCAGCGCCTACCTCGGGTACGCCTCACAGCTGATGCACCGGCCCGGCGACGGGATCCTGGCCCGGATCGAGCAGCTCCGGGCCGGCGAGCGGGAACAGTTGGCGCGGCAGCGGCGCAGCGCGTGGACGGCTCCGCTCCTGCTGGTCGCGGTCCTCGCGCCGGCCGTGCTCGGGCTGCTCCTGCTGGTGCGCACCCAGCTGTTCCTGCGCCGGCACTTCAACCGGCGGATCAACCCCTGCCTGCTGGCCGCCACCGTCCTGCTGGCCACGCTGGCCGGCTGGACGGCGACCTCCCTGCTCGGGGTCGACAGCGCCTTCGCCAGGACCGGCGACCGGGAGGTGCCCCGGCTGGCCGCCGCCTGGCAGGTCCGCACCGCGGTGGCCGCGGCGGCCGGCAACGACACGGCGGCGGTGGTCCGCGGGGAGCCCGCCGCGAAGGTCGCCGCCGGTTTCTACCAGTACTCGGGCACCCTCACCGACCGGGAGATCACCTCCGAGCTGGTGGACCGCGCGCTCACCCGGCAGCCGGACTTCCGGGGTGCGCTCGCCGACCTGCTGCTCCCGGACCTGGCCGTCCCGGTCGGCCCGGGTGTCGCGGCCGACCGGGAGACCGCACTGCACACGCTCCGGGACTACCGCGCGTTCGTCGGCGCCCACAACGCGCTCCAGCTCGGCGCCGCCACCGGCCGCCCCGGCCTGGCGCAGGCCGCAGCGGGCGCGTCGCCCGAGCAGCTCGGCGGCGCGCACGACGCGCTGGACCTCGACCTGGCCGCGATCACCGACCTCGGGAAGCGCCGGCTGGCCGAGGGCGCCGCGGCGGCGAGGCCGGGCTTCGGGCTGCCGGTCGCGGTGCCCGTGCTGTGCGCGGCGATCGCCGTCCTGTGCGGGCTCGGGCTGTGGCCGAGGATCGAGGAGTACCGGGCGGTGACCCGGTGACCGCCGGGCGCGGGCCGGTCCGGGCGGGCGCCGCCTCGGCGCTGGCCCTGCTCCTGGTCGCGCTGTCCGTGCTGTGCGGATGCTCGGCCGGGAGCGCCCGGCAGGTGGTGCACGTCCTCGGGCCGTGGACGGGAGCGGCCGAGGAGACCTTCCGCGCGGTGGTCGCGCCGTTCGAGCGGCAGACCGGCATCACCGTGGAGTACCAGGGCTCCGCGGAGTCGGACTCGGTGCTGGCCGACCGCGTCGCCGGCGGTGCGCCGCCCGAGCTGGCGGTGTTCGACAGTCCGCGGAAGGTGGCGACGTACGCCCGGGCGGGCCGGTTGACCGCCCTGGACGGCCTGCTCGCCGCGTCCGACGGCGGGTCGGACTACGGACCGGGCTGGGCGGAGCTGGGCGCCGTGGACGGCACGCCGTACGCAGTGCCGGTCACGGCCACCGTGAAGAGCCTGGTCTGGTACTCCCCGAGGTCGCTCGACGACCAGGGCCGGCAGCCACCGCGGGACTGGGCCCGGCTGACGGCGCTGAGCGGGGAGGCCGCCGCCGCCGGCATCGCGCCGTGGTGCGTGGGGTTGGCCGACGGCTCCGCCTCCGGCCGGCCGGGCACGGACTGGCTGGAGGACATCGTGCTGACCCAGTCCGGCCTGGAGGTGTACGACGGCTGGGCGTCCGGGCGGATCGCCTGGGCCTCGCCGCAGATCCGGCTGGCCTGGCAGACCTGGGGGGCGACGATCGCCGAGGACCGGCTGCGCGGCGGCCGGCGCGGCGCGCTGAACGGCCGGTTCGGCGACAACGGCGCGTTCCTGCTGGCGCACAACCCGCAGTGCCTCCTCGAGCACGCCGACTCCGCCGCCATCGGGAACTACCGGCAGTACAACCCGCCGCCGAAGCCCGGACAGGACATCGACTTCACCCGCTTCCCCGCCGTGGACCCGCGCTACGACGGGGACCTGGAGGTGGCCGGGGACCTGGTGGCGATGGTCCACGGGACGCCCGGCGCACGACGCCTGCTCACCTTCCTGACCTCGGCCGATGCGCAGTCCCGCTGGGTCGCCGGCGGCACCGTGCTCAGCCCGGACCGCGCGGTGCCGCCGGCCGCCTACCCGGACGAGCTGTCCCGCCGGCTGGCCCGCACCCTGCTGGAGGCCCGGGCCGTGCGCTTCGACGCCTCGGACCAGATGCCGCAGGAGCTGCAGGACGCCTTCTACCGGGCCGTGCTGACCTTCGTCGACGATCCGTCCCGGCTGGACGAGCTGCTGGCCGGCCTGGACCGGATCGCGGCGAGCCTCGGGCGCTGAGCGGGCCGGCACCGCCGTCCATCCGAGGCCATTGGGCATGTACACGGTCGGCTACAGTAGGTGGCGTCAGCCCCTGCCAGAAGTGGCATCTGTCGACAAGGACGGGACCTCCGTGGACGAACAGCGAGCGCGGCCGCAGCGGATCTCCACCAGCACCACCTTCGTCACCGACCCGGAGGAGGACCCGGGCGCGGCGGCGTCCGCCGGCTGCCGCCGGGCCTGCTGCCAGGACACCGCCCCCGTCGACCCGCCGCCCTCCCCCGGCTACTGGGGCTGGCGGCCGGCCGACTGAGCGCCGGAACACCCCGGGCCCGCGCCGCGGACGGACCGGAGCGCGGGCCCGGCACCCGGCGTCGCAGCCGTGCGGCCTGCACGCCCGCTGGATAGACTGGCCGAGATTTTTCCCGGTACCGGGAACTCCCCCGGCCCCGGGCCTCGTCCCAGCGAGCAGGACCGGCCGACCGCAGCGGCCGCGTGCGGCCGTGGGCAGCGGCCCATCCGCACCACGAGCCCCACCGGTGCGGGTCCCGCGCCACCATCCCCCGGGGAGCGCCATGGCGGAACGTACCGCGTCCTCCTGGAAGGGCTATGACCCGCGCGCCCCCCGCGCCGCGCCGGGCACCGCCGTGACCCAGCCGGGCGACGGGGTACCGACCGCCGCCACCGACCGGCTCGCCCTCAACGGCATGGGCAGCTTCGACTGGGATCTCGACGCCGGCCTGTACCGGCTCGACGAGGTGGGCCTCCAACTGTTCGGGCTGGACCCGGAGGAGTTCGACGGCCGGCCCGACACGCTCTCCGCCAAGGTGCCGGCCGAGGACAGCGCCCGGCTGGACGAGATCGTCTCGCGCGCCCTGCGCGAGGGCGACCTCACCTTCGCCTCCTACTTCCGCCTGATCCGGCAGGACGGCACCCTGTGCTGGGCGCACACCCAGGGCCGAATCCTGCGCGACGAGCAGGCGCACCCGTTCCGGATCGTCGGCATCGTCCGCGACGCCGAGGAGGAGCTCGCGCACGCCGCGGCGATGCGCACCCTCGCGGCCGACCGCCGCCGCCAGACCGACTCGGTGCGCAGCACCACCGAGGCGCTCTCGCGCGCGCTGACCGTCCGGGACGTCACCAACGTGCTCACCGACAGCGAGGGACTGCGCCGGTTCGGCGCCGACGGGCTGGCGCTCGGCCTGGTGGACGGCGACATCCTGCGGCTGGTGGGCGTGACCAAGCAGCCCTCCGCCGAACTGCGGGCGCTGGACGACCTCTCGGTCACCCGCCTGGAGGACCGGCTCGGGCTGGCCGAGGCCGTGCGCGGCCGGCGGCCGCTGTTCATCGGCTCCGAGCAGGAGCTGGTCGAGCGCTACCCCCGGCTGCTGCCGTACGTGGAGCAGATGGGCATCCGCGCCGCCGCCTTCCTGCCGCTGGCCGCCCAGGCCCGCACGATCGGCGCGCTCGGGCTCTACTACGACCGGCCGCGGCGGTTCAGCACCGAGGACCGCAACATCTGCATCGCGCTGGGCAGCGCCGTCGCCCAGTCGCTGCAACGGGCGATGCTCTTCGACCAGGAGCGGGAGTTCGCCACCACCCTGCAGAACACCATGCTGCCGCGCCGGCTGCCGAAGATCGGCGGCGGCGCGGTCGCGGCCCGCTACCGGGCCGGGCGGATCGGCCGCGAGGTGGGCGGCGACTGGTACGACATGGTGCCGCTGCCGCGCCGCCGGGTCGCGGTGGTGGTCGGCGACGTGGAGGGGCACGACAGCCACGCGGCCGCCATCATGGGCCAGCTGCGGATCGCGCTGCGCGCCTACGCCGCCGAGGGCCACACCCCGGCGACCGTGATGGCCCGGGTCTCCCGGTTCCTCGCCGACCTGGACACCGAACGGTCGGCCACCTGCATCTACGCCGAGGCGGACCTGGAGACCGGCACCCTGCGGCTGGTCCGGGCCGGTCACCTGGAGCCGCTGATCCGGCACCGCAGCGGCCGCACCAGCTGGCCGGCGGTGCGCGGCGGCCTGCCGCTCGGGGTGGCCACCGCGCTCGGCCACGACGAGTACCCGGAGACCCGGCTCGACCTGAACCCCGGCGACACCCTGCTGATGTGCACCGACGGGCTGGTCGAGCACCGCGGCCAGGACATCTCCGAGGGCTTGCAGGCGCTGGCGGCGGCCGTGCACTCGGGGCCGTCCGAGATCGAGGAGCTGGCCGACCACCTCTCCTCCGAACTGCTGCAGCGCACCGGGCAGGACGACGACATGGCGGTGCTCCTGCTGCACCGCGCCGCGGTCGCCGGTACGCACGCCGAACGGCAGATGGTGCAGCACGTGCACCAGGCCGACCCGGAGGGGCTGGTGGAGACCCGCACGATGCTCCGGCAGGCGCTCGCCGCCTGGGGCGCCGGCGGGCTGAGCGGGGACATCGAGCTGGCCGCCGACGAGCTGCTGACCAACGCGCTGGTGCACACCGACGGCGGCGCGATGCTCACCGTGGAGCTGCTGACCCGCCCGGTGCGGCGGATCCGGCTGGAGATCCAGGACCGCTCCAGCGACCTGCCACGCCGCCGGGCCCCGGGCGAGACGGCCACCTCCGGCCGCGGCCTGATGCTGGTGGAGGCGCTGGCCGCGAGCTGGGGCGTGGAGCCGCGCGGCACCGGCAAGAGCGTCTGGTGCGAGTTCGGCCTGCCCAGGGACGGCCACCGCGCGCCGTAGCGCCCGGTGCGGGGCCCGCACCCGACGACGCCCGCCGGCCGGCGGGGCCCGCGGCCGGCGGGGCGCCGGCCGCGGGCGTGGAGCACGGCCGGGCTCAGGACTCCTGGTGCAGGAACGAGCGCACCATCCGGCAGGTCGCCGCGGACGGCCGGTGGATGTCGATCCGCACGGCGAGCGAGCGTATCCGGCGGTTGGTGGCCTGCTGCGGGAGGTAGACCCCCGAGTCGAGCAGCACGACGGCCAGCCGCATCGCCTTCAGGCGGCGGTTGTGCTCGATGTACCAGGCCCGCGGCAGGCCGGCCGGCAGCGGGCGGACGGCGGGCGGACCGGAACGGCGGGCGCGGGCGGCGGGACGGAGGGCGGGACGGGCGGCGGACTTCGGAGCGCGGTTCTTCGGGGCCTGCTGCGTGAGCACGGCGACGGACATCGGCGACCTCCCGGTGCGTTGGTGGAGCACTCGCTGACTGTTCCCAATTTTAATTCCGGGCACTGACAGTCCGGGCGGGGCCGAGCAGGCCCCCACCTGGTGGGCCCGGAGCGGCTGCCGGACGCCCGCGACGCACCCCCGCCGCGCTGTCCCAGCTCTTGGCCTCGGGCGACCAGGAGGGGTACACATGGGCATATGGCCCGAATCCCGGGTCGGTCCCGGGCCCCGTCGGCCCCGCCGTCGAGCGACCGGCGCCCGCAGGACCGGCGTGAGCGCCCCACCCCGGAGCGTCGACACGGCCGGCACGGGCAGCCGCGGCCGAAGCGGCGCCCGTGGTCCGCGCTGGGCACCCGCAGCGTCGCGGGCCAGGTGTTCGTGCTGCAGGTCGTCATCGTGCTGCTGCTGGTGCTCGCCGTGGGCGTGGAGACCGTGCTCCAGGCGCGCAACGACACCGCGACCGAGGCGCGCAACCGCTCGCTCGCGGTGGCCGAGACGTACGCCAACTCCCCCGGCATCGTCCCCGCGCTGCGCTCGCCCGATCCGACCGCGCTGCTCCAGCCGAGCGCCGAGGCGGCCCGGGTGAAGGCGGGCGTGGACTTCATCGTGGTGCTCAGCACCGACAGCATCCGCTACACCCACCCGATGCCGGACCGGATCGGCAAGAAGTTCGTCGGCACGACCGCGCCCGCGCTCGCCGGGCAGTCCATCACCGAGGAGGTCGACGGCACCATCGGCCACCTGGTGCAGGCCGTCGTCCCGGTCACCGACAGCGACGGCACCGTGGTCGGGATGGTCTCGGCCGGGATCAGGACCAGCCGGGTCAGCGACACCACGCAGCGCCAGCTGCCGATCCTGCTCGGCGCCGCCGCCGGCGCCCTGGTGCTCGCCACCGCCGGTTCCGCGCTGGTCAGCCGCCGGCTGCGACGGCAGACCCGGGGCCTCGGCCCGGCCGCGATGACCAGCCTGTACGAGCACCACGACGCGGTGCTGCACGCCGTCCGCGAGGGCGTGCTGATCCTGGACGGCGACGGCCGGCTGCTGCTCGCCAACGACGAGGCCGGGCGGCTGCTGGAGCTGCCGCCGGACGCCGAGGGCCGCCAGCTCACCGACCTGGGGCTGGACCGCCGGACCGTCGAGCTGCTCGCCTCCACCCAGCCGGTCACCGACGAGGTGCTGGCCGCCGGCGAACGGCTGCTCGTGGTCAACATCCGCCCCACCGACCGCAACGGCGGGCCGCCCGGAACGGTCGCCACCCTGCGCGACTCCACCGAGCTGCGCGCCCTCTCCGGCAAGGCCGACCTCGCCCGGCGCCGGCTCAAGCTGCTCTACGAGGCCGGCCTGGCGATCGGCACCACGCTGGACGTCACCCGTACCGCCCAGGAACTCGCCGACGCCGCCGTCCCCGGCTTCGCCGACTACGTCACGGTCGACCTCGCCGAGCCGGTGCTGCGCGGCGACGAGCCCGAGCCCACCCCGACCATGCGCCGGGTCGGACTCAGCAGCATCCACCCCGACCCGCCGTTCTACCCGCCGGGCGGGGACGTGCCGCTGATCCTGGGCACCCCGCGGGCCCGGGCGATGGAACTCGGCGAGCCGGTCGCCGAGTCCGACCTGAGCGACGCGCTCACCGCCTGGCTGGACCACGACCCGCACCGGGTCGGCGCGATCCGCCGGCAGGGTGTGCACGCGCTGCTGGCGGTGCCGCTGCGGGCCCGCGGCGTGGTGCTCGGCATCGCCACCTTCTGGCGCTCGGAGCGCCCGGAGCCGTTCGGCCAGGACGACGTCTGGCTCGGCGAGGAGCTGGTCGCCCGGGCCGCCGTCTGCATCGACAACGCCCGCCGGTACACCCGCGAGCACACCATGGCCGTCACCCTCCAGCACAGCCTGCTGCCCGGCGGGCTGCCCGAGCAGGACGCGCTGGACGTCGCCTACCGCTACCTGCCCGCGCAGGCCGGCGTCGGCGGCGACTGGTTCGACGTCATCCCGCTGCCCGGCGCCCGGGTCGCCCTGGTGGTTGGCGACGTGGTCGGGCACGGGGTGCACGCCGCCGCCACGATGGGCCGGTTGCGCACCGCCGTGCACAACTTCGCCTCCCTGGACCTGCCGCCGGACGAACTGCTCGGCCTGATGGACGACCTGGTCAACCGGATCGACCAGGAGCAGGACGCGGCCACCGGGGAGGCCCCGATCACCGGCGCGACCTGCCTGTACGCGATCTACGACCCGGTGACGCTGCGCTGCACCGTGGCCCGGGCCGGCCACCTGCTGCCGGCCGTGGTGCGGCCGGACGGCGCCGTGGAGTTCCCCGAGGTGCCCGCCGGGCCGCCGCTCGGCCTGGTCGGGCTGCCGTTCGAGACCGCCGAACTGCAGCTCGCCGAGGGCAGCAAGCTGGTGCTGTACACCGACGGCCTGGTCGAGGACCGGGAGCGGGACATCGACGTCGGCCTGGAGCTGCTGCGGGTGGCGCTGGCCGGCGCCGACCGCACGCCCGAGCAGACCTGCGCGGACGTGCTGGCGACCCTCCTGCCCGCCAACCCCACCGACGACATCGCCCTGCTGGTGGCGATGGCCCGGGCGCTGCCGGCCGACCAGGTGGCCGAGTGGGAGGTGCCGCCGGACCCGGCGGCGGTCCGCGAGATCCGGGCCGGCGTCACCGCCCGGCTGGAGGCCTGGGGGCTGGACGAGCTGGCCTTCACCACCGAGCTGATCCTCTCCGAGCTGATCACCAACGCCATCCGGTACGGCCTCCCGCCGATCCGGGTGCGGCTGATCCGGGACCGCACGCTGATCTGCGAGGTCTCCGACGGCAGCAGCACCTCCCCGCACCTGCGGTACGCGGCCAGCACCGACGAGGGCGGCCGCGGGCTGTTCCTGGTCGCCCAGTTCGCCGAGCGCTGGGGCACCCGGTACACCGCCGCCGGGAAGGTGATCTGGGCCGAGCAGCGGCTGCCCTGAGCCGCGCCCCGCGGGGCCGCGGCGCGCACACTGGAAGGGTCCGGTCCGCGGCACCGAGGAGTCGGGTATGAGGAGCACGGACGTACTGGCCGACGCGTTCGGCAGGATCCGGGAGAGCGTCCACGCGGCGGTCGAGGGGCTCGGCCCGGAGGAACTGGCCCACCGGCCCGATCCGGGCGCCAACTCGATCGCCTGGCTGGTCTGGCACCTGACCAGGATCCAGGACGACCACGTGGCCGAGGCCGCCGGCACCGACCAGCTGTGGACCGGCGGCGGCTGGGCAGAGCGCTTCGGCCTCCCGTTCGCGCCGCGCGCCACCGGCTACGGCCACAGCCCCGAGCAGGTGGCGGCCGTCCGGGTCGACTCCCCCGCCCTGCTCACCGGCTACCACGACGCAGTCTACGAGCACACCCTCGGTTACCTGCGCGGACTCGGCGACGCGGCGCTCGACCAGGTGGTGGACGAGCGCTGGAGCCCGCCGGTGACGCTCGGGGTCCGCCTGGTCAGCGTGGTCGGCGACGACCTCCAGCACGCCGGGCAGGCCGCGTACGTCCGCGGCCTGGTGATCCGCCGGCGGACCTAGTCGCTTTCGGATCCCGCCGGGGCCCGCACCGATCGCGCCCGCCGACCGCGGCGCAGCAGGGAGCCAGTCATGCGCACCGGGTACACCGACGTGCACGCCCACCTCTGGAGCACGGCCTACCTGGACCGGCTGGAGTCCTACGGGCGCGGTGACACCGCCGGGCAGCGGGGCCTGGGGGCGGGCGACACCGAGCCGGAGCTGGCGGTCCGGTTCGCGGACAACGACGCGGCGGGCATCGCGCACCAGATCCTGTCCGTGTCGCCGCAGGTGCCGCACTTCGCCGAACTCGGCCACGCGGTGAGCGCCGCCCGGCACGCCAACGACCTGTACGCCGAGGTCGCCGACCGGTGCCCGGGCCGGTTCTCGGCCTTCGCCGCGCTGCCGCTGCCGCACGTGGACGCCGCCCTGGTGGAGCTGCACCGGGCGCTGGACGAGCTGGGCATGGTCGGGGTCGCCGTCACCACGGACGTGCTGGGCCGGGCACTGACCGATCCGGCCTTCCTGCCGCTGTTCGAGGAGCTGGACCGGCGCGGCAGCGTGCTCCAGCTCCACCCGTCGGGCCGGGCGGCGGGGGCTCCGCTGATCGCCGGGCACCGGATGCGCTGGATGGTCGGGGCGCCGGTCGAGGACACCGTCGCGGCGATGCAGCTGATCCTGGCGGGCCACCCGCGGCGCTTCGCGCGGCTGCGGATCCTCAACGCGCACCTGGGCGGGGCGCTGCCGATGCTGCTGCCGCGGGCGGACGAGCACCTGCGCTGGGAGGCGCCGGACGTGCTGGAGCCGCCCACCGTCGCGGCCCGCCGGATGTTCTACGACACGGTGGTGCACGGGCACGCCCCGGCGGTGCGCTGCGCCGCGGAGTCGGTGGGCGCCGACCGGCTGCTGCTGGGCACCGACTTCCCGTACCAGAGCGGCCCGCAGCTCGTCCGCGCGGTGGCCACGCTGCACGCCGCGCTGTCCCCCGCCGAGGCGCAGTCCGCGCTCAACGGCGGGGCGGCGCTGCTGGGTTGACCCCTTCCGGGCCGCCCCGGGGGCGGGCGGTCCCGGTGGTGGGGCAGGGGGTCGGTCAAGGGTGGGCAAAGGGGGGCCGGATTGCTGGCATGCCCCTTTCAATCGTTCGGTTTTGCTGCCACGCTTCTCGATGCTCCGTCCGACCGACAGGTGACGGTCCATCAACCTCCGGCAGGGCGGGTGACCCCCACACCCCGAGAGGATCCGATGAGAAGCAGGCTGATAGCCCTCGTCACCGGCGCCGTGCTCGTCGCGGCGGCCGGCACGGCCCAGCTGGCGGCGACCCCCACCGCTGCCGCGGCCGACTGCACCAGTGCCCAGGTCATCTCCAACGGCGGCTTCGAGTCCGGCACTTCGCCGTGGACCTCGTCGAGCGGGGTGATCACCAGCGGCGGCGGCCAGAGCGCCCACGGCGGGTCGTCCTTCGCCTGGCTGAACGGGTACGGCTCGACCCACTCCGACAGCCTGTCGCAGACCGTGACGCTGCCGGCCGCGTGCACCAAGGCGACGCTGTCGTTCTGGCTGCACGTGGACACCGCCGAGACCACCACCTCGACCGCGTACGACAAGCTGACCGCCAAGGTCGGCACCACCACCCTGGCCACGTACTCCAACCTGGACGCCAAGGCCGGGTACGTGCAGAAGTCCCTCGACGTGTCGGCGTTCGCCGGCCAGTCGGTGACGGTCTCCTTCGCCGGCACCGAGGACAGCAGCCTGCAGACCAGCTTCGTGCTGGACGACCTGGCGCTGGACGCCTCCGGCGGCGGCACCACCCCGCCCGACCCGCCGACCTCCGACGCCACCCGCACCCCGGCCGCGCCCACCTACACCGCCAGCCTGACCAGCGACGCCACCGGCGGCAGCTGGACCGGGTACGAGAGCGTCGCCTTCACCAACGCCTCGCCGGCCGCGTTGAGCGAGGTCTACCTGCGGCTGTGGGACAACTACCACGGCAGCTGCCCGAGCACCCCGATCACGGTGACCAACGTGACCGGCGGGACGGCGTCCGCGCTGTCGGTCAACTGCACGGCGCTGAAGGTCACCCTGCCGGCGCCGCTGGCCCAGGGCCAGAGCGGCACGGTCGGCTTCGACCTCGGGATCACCGTGCCCAGCGGCGCCGACCGGTTCGGCCGGGACGGCGCGTTCAACTTCATCGGCAACGCCCTGCCGGTGCTGGCGGTCCGGGACGGCGCCGGCTGGCACCTGGACCCGTACACCAACAACGGCGAGTCCTTCTACTCGCTGGCCGCCGACTTCAGCGTCACGCTGGACCACCCGACCAGCCTGCTGATCCCGGCGACCGGCACCTCGGTGGACACCCCCGGCGGCTCGGGGCGCACCGTCACCAAGGCGACCGCGAGCAAGGTGCGGGACTTCGCCTGGGGCGCCGGGCCGTTCAGCAAGATCTCCGGCACCTCGCCGGCCGGCGTCAAGGTCAACGTGTACTCGGTGAGCGGGATCAGCGCGGCGAACGCCCAGTCGATGCTGACCACCTCGATCTCGGCGGTCGACGCGCACGCCGGCCGGTTCGGCGCCTACCCGTACTCCGAGGTGGACGCCGTGATCGACAACAACTTCTGGTTCGGCGGCATGGAGTACCCGGGCTTCGTCCTGGACCTGGTCAGCACCACCGCGCTCACCCACGAGCTCGGCCACCAGTGGTTCTACGGGATCGTCGGCGACGACGAGTACACCAGCCCCTGGCTGGACGAGGCGTTCACCGACTACGCCACCGACCTGGCGCTCGGCATCAGCGGCACCAACTGCTGGAACAGCGTCTCCTGGGCGTCCTCCGCCGAGAAGATCACCAACTCGATGGCGTACTGGGACGCGCACTCCTCGCGCTACTCCACCGTCGTCTACACCTACGGCAAGTGCGCCCTGCACGACCTGCGGCGCCTGATCGGCGACACCGCGATGACCAAGCTGCTGCACGACTACGCGCAGTCGCACTGGTACGGGGTCTCCACCACGGCCGAGTTCAAGGCCGCGGCGCAGGCCGCCACCGCGACCGACCTCACCTCGTTCTGGACCCAGCACCGGATCGACGGCTGACGCCCCGCGCCCGGCCCGCCGCACGGCGGGCCGGGCGCACCCGCGCGCCGGGCGCGGGGGCCTCGGTCAGGCGCCGTGCGGGCGGTCGCGAACCAGCAGGACGGCCGTGCCCGCGGCCAGCAGGGCGCCGACGCCGGGGATCAGCACCGCCGTGTGCAGCGCGCCGGTGAAGGAGCCGGCCGCGGCGCCCGCGGTGAGGACCGTGCCGGTGATGCTCGACCCCAGGGTGCCGCCGACCTGGCGGAACAGGTTGAGCGTGCCGCCGGCCATGCCGCCCTCGGCGTGCGGCACGCTGATCACGGCGGCGGCCGTGCTCGGCGGCAGCACCAGGCCGGCGCCGGCGCCGAACAGGGCCATCCAGATCCCGACCGTCAGCGGCGAGGTGGTCGCGCTCTGGCCGGTCATCAGCAGCGCGCCGGAGGCGGCCAGCACCGACCCGACGCCGAGCGTCGCCTTGAAGCCGAACCGCCGCACCACCCGGCTGGCGAGCGGGCTGACCACCACGTACGAGGCCATCAGCCAGAGCATCAGCACCGCCGTGTCGAGGATCGACTCGTGCCGCACCCGCTCGAAGTAGAGCACCTGGGCGAAGGCCACCGCCACGAAGCCGTACTGGGTGACCAGAGCGACCAGGTTGGCGGCGCTGAAGGACGGGATCCGGAACAGCCGCAGGTGCAGCATCGGCGTGCGGGTGCGCGCCTCGATCAGCACGAAGGCGGCGATCGCGGCCGCGGCGAACGCGAACGCCCAGAGCGACTTCGGCTGCCCGTAGCCGTCGTGGCCGCCCTCGATCACCGCGTAGTTGAGCGCGCCGATCGCCAGCACGCCGACGACCAGGCCCGGCGGGTCCAGGTGGCGGCCCGGCTGGCGGCTCTCGGTGACGAAGAACGGGGTGAGCAGCAGGACCAGGACGCCCAGCACCACGTTGACCAGGAACACCGCGTGCCAGGAGAACTGCTCCAGGATCACGCCGGCGGACAGCGGGCCGATCGCCAGGCCGATGCCCGACACCGCGACCCAGATGCCGACGGCGGAGGTGCGCCGGTGCGGGTCGGTGAAGGAACTGGTCACGATCGACAGGCTGTTGGGCAGCACCATCGCACCGCCGACGCCCATCACGGCCTGGCCGACGATCACCCCGGTGCCGGAGTCGGCCAGGAAGACCAGCAGGCTGCCGAGCGCCAGCAGCCCCGCGCCGGCCGCGAAGACCCGGCGGCGGCCCAGGATGTCCCCGACCGTGCCGGCCGACAGCACCAGGCTGGCGACCACCATCGAGTAGATGCTCGCGGCCCAGACCAGGGCCGAGCCGGACAGGTGCAGGTCCTGCTGGATCGGGGCGAGCACGGTGGTGATCTGGGTGATGTTCACGAACATCGCCAGCTGCCCGAGGCAGACCACGACGAAGCCGGCCCACCGGCCCACCGCACGGCCCGCCGCACGGCCGGGCGCCGGACCGGCGACGAGCGGTCGATCGACGAGAGCGGTCATGAGAAATGTCCTTTCCGGACGGCGGCGACTGGGCCCGATTCAGCCGAGCACAACCGCCCCCACCTGCGGAAACCGTGGCACACCCGGCTCCGGCACGAGTTTTTCACAGACGCTAACACCGGGTGGAAACCGATCGGTACCGCAATACGCTGTGACGCAGCTCACAGCACCGTTTCACATATGCGGTACCACTCGGTACCATGGGTGCATGGAAAGCCTGAGGACGGCGGCGGACGCGCCGCGCGAGCGGATCCTGGCGGCGGCGGCCACGCTCTTCTACCGGCACGGCATCAACGCCACCGGGATCGGCGAGCTGGTCGAGGTGGCGGGCGTCTCGAAGCGGACGCTGTACCAGCAGTTCGCGAGCAAGGACGACCTGGTGGCGGCGTACCTCCAGCGGGCGACCCAGAGCGGACGACTGCTGGACCGCCGCCTGGAGCAGCCCGAACTCACCCCCCGGGAGCGGCTGCTGGCCCTCTTCGACCCGCCGCCGCCGACCTTCCGCGGCTGCCCGCTGCACAACGCCTCGGTCGAGCTCACCGAGCCCGGACACCCGGGCCGCGCGGTGATCGTCGCCTACAAGCGGCGGTTCCAGGAGCGGGTGACGGAGCAGGCACGGGCCGCCGGCGCCCGGGACCCGGAGGCGCTCGGCCGCCGGCTGTCCGTGCTCTTCGAGGGCGCAACGGCACTGGCCACCTCCCTCGACGACCGCGACGCAGCCTTCGACCACGCCCGCCCGCTGGCCCGGGCCGTGATCGAGGAAGCACTCCCGACCGACGGCTGACCGCATCCACGCTCTCGGACGGCGGACGCCGGCGGTGCGCTCAACCGCGCGGCCGAACCGCCGCCGTCCCCCCGCCCTGGTCGACCCCGACCCGGGCGATCAGGGCGTAGCGCTCGTCGGCGACCGGGCCGCCCCACAGCCGCACGTCCTCGCCGAGCGGTTCGATCCGCAGCTCGTCCACGAGCGGACGCAGCGCGGCGGCCAGGTCGGCCGCGCCGACCCCGCCGCCCCAGGGCAGCTGCTCCGCCCCGGCCACGTACGGCGCCGCGCCCTGCCCCGATTCGCGCCACCGGCCCTCGACCAGCACCAGCCGGCCGCCGGGCCGAAGGCGCTTCACCCATTCCCGCAAGGCGCTCTCGGGCTCGGGCAGCGTCCACACCAGGTGGCGGCAGAGCACGACCTCGAAGGTCTGCCCGCCGGTCGGCGGCAGCGCCGCGTCACCCACCAGGAACCGGCCCGGCAGGCCGGCCGCCGCGAACTTCTCGCGCGCCCGCCCGACCATCCCCGGCGCCAGGTCGACGCCGGTCACCCGGTGCCCGGCACCGGCCAGCAGCAGGGCGAGCGAACCGGTGCCGCAGCCCACGTCGAGGACATCGGCGGGCTCCCGCGGCACCCAGGCCGCCAGCCGGCGCGCCCAGGCGGCACGGGTGCTCGCATCCCGCAGCCCGTGGTCGGGCTCCTCGTCGAACGAGGAGGCGGCCGAGTCCCAGAAGGCGGCGATGGCGGCGGATCGGTCGGTCATGGCCGACATCCTCGCAGCCGGCACCGACAACCCCTGAGCGTGCCGCCCGCCCTCAGCCGGTATGGTCGGCCGCGCGGCGGGCGATGGCCAGGCCGCCCGGGGTGTCCCGGACCAGGCGGCCGAGCAGGTCGACCAGGGTCCGGGCCTGCTCCGGGTCGAGCCGCTCGGCCATGAACGCCGTCAGCGGGGCACCGGCCGCGCCCAGCCGGGCCAGTCGGGCGGCGCCCTCCGGGGCGAGCGCGAGGAGCACGGTGCGGCGGTCCTGCGCGCTCGGGGTCCGGGTGACCAGCTCGGCGCGGACCAGCGAGTCGACCAGGCGGCTCGGACTGCCGGCCTCGCAGACCAGCCGGCGGCCCAGCTCGGCGAGGGTCAGCTCGCCCGCGGCGTGCAGCACCTCGAGCACCTCGGCCTGCGCCGTGGTCAGCCCGACCTCGCGCAGCGAGGCGCCCAGCTGGCGGCTGCCCTCCCGCTGCGCGGCCAGGATCAGCAGGCGCGCCTCGGCCAACCACCCCGCGTGCTCGGGGCTCTCGGGCGAACTGTTCACGGGTGCTCCTGATCTCCCGCGCGGCCGGACGCGGGGTTGACAGCGGCTGCTCGGGTCCAGAATATTCAGTGACACGACATCGATGACACGACACTGATGACACTGCATCGATGTTGTGTCATGACGCCGCCATGCTACTGCCGCGGCCCCACCCGCCCCACCCCGAGAGAGGGCCCATGACCACCCCCGACATCCTCCTGATCGGCGCCTCCGGCACCGCCGGCCGGCTCACCGCCGTCGAACTCGCCGCCCGCGGCGCCCGCCTGGTGCTGGCCGGCCGCGACCCCGGGCGGCTCGCCGCGACCGCCGCCGCGCTGCCGCCCGGCTCGCCCGCCCCGGTCCTGCTGCCGCTCGACCTCGACGACCCGGCGGCCCTCGCCGCCGCCGTCGGCTCCGCCCGGCTCGTCCTCAACACCGTCGGCCCGTTCGCCCGGCTCGCCGGGGCCGTGATCGACGCCTGCCTGGCCGCCGGCACCCCGTACGTGGACCTCGCCAACGAGCTGACCGCCGTCCGCTCGCTGCTGGCGCGGGACTCCGCTGCCCGGGCGCGCGGCGTCACGCTGGTGACCGGCGCCGGCTTCGGGCCGGCCGTCACCGAGGCGCTGGTGCTGCGGCTGCGCGAGCGGGCGGGGGCACCGCTCGCCCGGGTCGAGGTCGCCTCGGCCGCCGTCACCGCGTACGCCACCGAAGGGGTCAGGACCACCGTCGCCGAGGCACTGGCCGACGGCACCGCGTACTACGCCAGCGGGCGGCTGGAGCACGCCCCGCTCGGCACCGGCCTGACCACCCTGCGGTTCGGCGGCGCCGAGCGCCGGATGCTGCCGGTGCCGGTCGGAGACCTGGAGACCGCCCACCGGGCCTCCGGCGGCGCCGGATCGGTGACCGCCTACGCCCCCGCCCCGGGCTCCCCCGCCACCGCCGGCGTCGACTCCTTCGCGTACGCCCGCGCCGTGGACCGGGCCGGCCGGCCGCTGACGGCCGAACTGCGCTGCGGCGAGGGCTTCGCCGTCAGCGCGGCGATCGCCGCCGGCACGGCGCTGCGGGTGCTGGCCGACGGCGCACCGGGCGCCTGGACCCCTGGCGCGCTGTACGGCCCCGCCCTGGTCGAGGCCGCCGGCTGCACAGTCACCCTGGACGCCGGCGCCCGCCGGCCGCAGGAGCACCGGTGACCCTGCCCGCCGGAGTGCTCCGGCTCGGCGACCCGCTGGTCAACTTCTACCTGGTCCAGGAGGGCACCGACCTCACCCTGGTCGATGCCGGACTGCCCGGCCACTGGCGGCGGTTGACCACCGAACTGGCCCGGATCGGCCGCTCGGTCCACGACATCCGGGCGGTCCTGGTCACCCACGGCCACCTCGACCACCTCGGCCTGGCCCGGCGGCTGAACCGCGAGGCCGGGGCCGAGGTCTGGGTGCACGAGGCGGACGCGCCGATCGTCCGTGCCCCGCTGCGGACCGCGCAGCACTGGCAGCCCGAGCGCTCGCTCGCCCGGTACGCGCTGCGCCGGCCGGCCGCGCTGCGCGCGCCGCTGCACCTGGCCCGGCTGGGCGCGGCGACCACCCGGGCGGTGCCCGACCCCAGGACCTTCCGCGGCGGCGAGCGCCTGGACCTGCCGGGGCGCCCTCTGGTGGTGCACGCGCCCGGCCACACCGCGGGCAGCTCCGCGGTGCTGCTGCCGGAGCACGGCGTCGCCTTCACCGGGGACGCCCTGGTCACCGCCGACACGGTCGGCGGGCGGAGCGGACCGTGCCTGATCTGCCGGGCCTTCACCCAGGACAGCTCCCTGGCGCAGGATTCGCTGCGGGTGCTGGCCGGCCTGGACGCGGACACCGTGCTCCCCGGCCACGGGGAGCCCTGGACGGCGGGCATCGCCGAGGCCGCCGACCTGGCGCTGGCGGCGGGCCTGCGCTGAGCGGGCGCCGGGGCGCGGCTCAGGCCCCGCGCAGCACCGGCCAGAGCACCCGGGGGTGGAACAGCGTGGTGGGTGCCTGGGTCAGGCCCATCACGGCGACGAAGGCCGCGCAGACGTTCTCGTCCACCGCGGCCCGGGCGATCACCCGGTCCAGGTAGCGGTGCTGGATCCGGACCGCGGCGCCGGACGGGCCGCCGGTCGTGGTCGGGAAGCGGACGTCCTCGCTGCTGGACATCAGCCAGGCGTCGGCCGAGGCGGCCGCCACCCCGCGACGCGCCTCCCGGGCGCCCGCGTGGCCGATGCCGTGGGCCCGCACGGCGTCCCGCAGCGCCCGGGCGCCGAAGACCGCGGTCGAAATGCCCTGCCCGTAGACCGGGTTGAAGGTGCAGGCGGCGTCGCCGACCACCACCAGGCCCTCCGGCGAGCGCCGCTCGTAGTGCCGTCGCACGCCCGGCCCGGGGCGGAACCCCCGGACCTCGCCGGCCGGTTCGGCGCCGGCCACCAGGTCGCGCAGGATCGGGTCGCGCAGGCGCTCCAGTTCGGCGGCGAACCCGGCCTCGCCCGGGGCGGGTTCGGCGCCCCGCATGCCGCCGACGGTGACCAGCCAGCGGTCCCCCTCGACCGGGAGCAGCACGCCGAACCGGGGCTGGTCGGGCGCCTTGGTCTGGAGGTAGATCGCCCGCTGGTCGGGATCGGCCCCGGCCGGCCGGTGGTAGAGCCGGCTGGCGTACGCCACCCCGGGGTCGACCCGCTCCTCGGGGGCCGGGGCGAAGCCGGCCGCGGTCAGCCAGTCCGGCAGGTCGGTGGAGCGGCCGGAGGCGTCCACCACCAGCTCGGCGGGGAGGTCGGTCGCGTCGCCGCCGGCCGCGCCCCTGGGGCGTACCCGGACACCGGTCACGGCGGCGCCGTCCCCGAGCAGGCCGAGCACGGCGGTGCCTTCCAGGAACTCGATCGACGGTTCGGCGCGGACCCGCTCCAGCACGGCGTGGTCGAGCACCGGGCGGGTGCAGGAGACGAAGGCGAGGCCGGAGCGGAACCGGGGCATCCAGCCGGCCGAGCTCAGCCAGGTCATGCCGTCGGGCACGTCGATCAGCCGGGCCTGCCGGGCGTCCAGCTCGGCGCCGATGCCGGGGAGCAGCTCCTCCAGCGCCCGGCGGCCGCCCTCCAGCAGCAGGTGGGCGTGGTGCCCCTGCGGGGCGCCGACGCGGACGTCCGCGCCGGCCGGGTAGCGGTCGCGCTCGACCACGACGATCCGGCGGGCCTTGCCGCGCAGCGCCCAGGCGGCCAGGATGCCGGCCAGCCCACCGCCGATCACGACCGCCGTGCCGTACCTGTCCGTGCTGGTGGTGCCCGAAGTCGCCATGCGCCCAGCTTAGGGCTTCGGGTCGGGCCGGACGGCCGCTGCGGCGGCGGTTGTTGAGCGGGGGTCAGCGCCCTGCCCGTCCGGACACCGCCGGGTGTCCGGACGGCGCGCGGGAGGGACGCGGAGGCGCGCGGGAGGGGCGCGCGGGAGTGCGGGTCACTCCTGCGGGACGGTCAGCTCCAGCCGGTCGAGGCGCTCGGGGTCGGCCAGGATGTCGATCTCCACGATCAGGCCGCGCACCACGGTGAACCCCATCACCGACAGCGGCTTGCCGCCCGGCGCGGTGACCAGCCCGGGGGCGCCGTTGACCAGCACCGGACGGGCGTACGCGGCGAACCGCGAGAAGGTGACGGCCTGGCCGGCCACCGCCCCGGCGCCGCGCACCAGCCGGGACATGCCGGCGGAGAGCGCGCCGCCGTCCGCGCGCAGCACCACGTCCGGGTCGAGCAGCGCGAGCAGGGCGTCGAAGTCGCCGCCGCGCGAGGCCGCGAGGAAGGCGCCGACCACCTCGCGCTGGCGCGGCAGGTCGTCCGGCACGGTCTCCCGGCCCTGCACCCGCCGGCGGGCCCGGCTGGCCAGCTGCCGGGCGGCGGCCGGGCTGCGGTCGACGATGGGGGCGATCTCGTCGAACGGCACGGCGAACATGTCGTGCAGCACGAAGGCCAGCCGCTCGGCCGGCGCCAGCGTCTCCAGCACCACCAGCAGCGCGAGGCCCACCGAGTCCGCCAGCACCGCCTGGTGCTCGGGGTCGACCCCGTCGGCGCCGCTGACGATCGGCTCCGGCACGTGCACGTCGAGCGGGTCCTCCCGGCGTGAGGAGCGCGAACGCAGCATGTCCAGCGAGACCCGGGCGACCACCGTGGTGAGCCAGCCGGCGAGGTTGTCGATGCCCGCGTCGTCCGAGCGGTTCAGCCGGAACCAGGCCTCCTGCACGGCGTCGTCGGCCTCGCTCAGCGAACCGAGCATCCGGTAGGCGACCGCCCGCAGGTGCCCCCGGTGCTCCTCGAACCGCTGCGCCAAGAGGTCGCGCCCGTCCATCTGCCGTCCCTTTCGTCGGTGTTCCCACCACCCTGACGCGCCAGGCGGTGCGGATGTGACCGAACGGTCCGGCCCCGGCCGAAAACCACTCGCACACGTGCCTCGGGGGGCGGCCCGTCGTTGAGCTGATGAATGGACAGCGTCCCCGTCCGGTCGACGGAGCACACCCACCGCGGGCGTCTGCGGGCGCCCGCCCGAGTGGTGGAACGGATGAACCAGGGAGTGCGTGAGATGGGCGTTGTACGCGACAGGCTGGCCGAGCTGGCGGGCGCCGACCGCGAGGCGTTCCTGTCGGAGCTGGTGGCCGCCGAGGTCAACGCCGTCCTGGGGCGGGACCGGCACCGGCGGGTGGCCGGCGCGCAGCCCTGGCGCAGCCTGGGGATCTATCGGGAGCTGGCCCGGGAGCTGCGCGGGCGGCTCGCCGAGCGGACCGGGCTGGCGCTGCCGGCCACCGTGCTGTTCGACTGCCCGACCCCGGACGCGCTGGCGGGCTTCCTGCGGGCCGGGCTGCTCGGCGAGCGGGTGAGCATCCCGGTGCCCGCCGCCGAGGGCGGCCGCAGCCCGGCCGATCCGGTGGTGGTGGTCGGGATGGCCTGCCGCTACCCGGGCGGGGTCCGCTCCCCCGAGGAGCTGTGGCAGCTGCTGGCGGCGGGCCGCGACGCGGTCGGCGGCTTCCCGCGCAACCGCGGCTGGGACCTGGCCGGGCTGTACCACCCGGATCCGGCGCACTCCGGCACGACGTACACCCGCGAGGGCGGGTTCGTGCACGACGCGGACGAGTTCGACGCCGCGTTCTTCGGGATCGGCCCGCGCGAGGCGACCGCGATGGACCCGCAGCAGCGGCTGCTGCTGGAGGCGTCCTGGGAGGCGGTGGAGCGGGCCGGGATCGACCCGCTGGCGCTGAAGGGCACCCGCTCCGGGGTCTTCGTCGGCATCGCGTACCAGGACTACGGCCCCGGCTGGCACGAGGCGCCCGAGGAGTACGAGGGGCACCTGCTGATGGGCAGTCTGACCAGTGCCGCCTCCGGCCGGATCGCGTACACCCTGGGCCTGGAGGGCCCGGCGCTGACCGTGGACACCGCCTGCTCCTCCTCGCTGGTGGCGCTGCACCTGGCGGTCCAGTCGCTGCGCGCGGGCGAGTGCTCGCTCGCGCTGGCCGGCGGGGCCCAGGTGATGGCGACGCCCGGGGTGTTCCTGGAGTTCAGCCGCAAGCGCGGGCTGTCCCCGAGCGGGCGCTGCCGGTCGTTCTCGGAGCAGGCCGACGGCACCGGCTGGGCCGAGGGGGTCGGTGTGGTGGTGCTGGAGCGGCTGTCCGACGCCCGGCACAACGGGCACCGGGTACTGGCGCAGATCCGCGGCAGCTCGGTGAACCAGGACGGTGCCAGCAACGGGCTGACCGCGCCCAACGGCCCGGCGCAGCAACGGATGATCCGGCAGACCCTGGCCAACGCCGGGCTCGCCGCGCACGAGGTGGACGCGGTCGAGGCGCACGGCACCGGCACCGCGCTCGGCGACCCGATCGAGGCGCAGGCGCTGCTCGCCACCTACGGCCAGGGGCGTCCGGCCGACCGGCCGCTGCTGCTGGGCTCGATGAAGTCGAACATCGGGCACTCCAAGGCGGCCGCCGGGATCGGCGGGGTGATCAAGATGGTGCTGGCGCTGGAACGCGGCCGGCTGCCGCGCACCCTGCACGCCGAGGAAACGTCCCGTCAGGTGGACTGGACGGCCGGGGCGGTCGAGGTGCTCGGCCGGGACCGGGCCTGGCCGGAGACCGGACGGCCCCGGCGGGCCGCCGTCTCGGCCTTCGGGGTGAGCGGCACCAACGCGCACGTGATCCTCGAACAGGCGCCGCCGCAGGTGAAGTTGCCCGCCCAGGCCGGGCCCCGGCCCGAGCCGGCTGCCCCCGTCCCCTGGGTGGTCTCCGGCCGGAGCGAGGCGGCGCTGCGCGGCCAGGCCGAGCGGCTCCACGCACACCTGCGCGCCCACCCGGGGCTGGGCGCGGCGGAGGTCGGCCTCACGCTGGCCGGGCGCAGCCGGTTCGACCACCGGGCGGTGCTGGTCGGTGGCGGGCGGCCGGAGCTGATGGACGCGCTGGCCGCGCTGGCCGACGGCCGCCCGCGCCCCGGGCTGTACCAGGGGGTGGCCGGCGGGGCCGGCCGGCTGGCCTTCCTGTTCACCGGCCAGGGCAGTCAACGCCCGGCGATGGGGCAGGAGTTGTACGCGGCCCACCCGGTCTTCGCGGCCGCCTTCGACGCGGTCTGCGACGCGGTGGACGGCAGTCGCGGCCCGCGCCCGGCGCGCCCGGTCCGCGAGGTGCTGCTGGCCGCCCCGGGCAGCGCGGAGGCCGCCCTGCTGGAGCGCACCGAGTACGCGCAGGTCGCGCTGTTCGCCCTGGAGGTGGCGCTGTTCCGCCAGCTGGAGGCCTGGGGCGTGCGGCCCGACCTGCTGCTCGGGCACTCGGTCGGCGAGCTGGCGGCCGCCCACGTGGCCGGCGTGTGGTCGCTGCCGGACGCCGCCACGGTGCTGGCCGCCCGGGCCCGGCTGATGCAGGACTGCCGCGCGGACGGTGCGATGGTCGCGATCGCCGCGACCGAGGCCGAGGTACGGGCGACGCTGGCGGGCCGCGCGCACCTGGTGGACGTGGCGGCGGTCAACGGGCCGCTCGCGACCGTGGTGTCCGGCGACGCGGAGGCCACCCTGGAGCTGGCCCGGCAGTGGGCGGCGCGCGGGCGGCGCACCAAGCGGCTCCCGGTCGCCCAGGCGTTCCACTCCCCCCACACGGACGGCATGCTGGCCGCGTTCCGGCAGGTGGTCGCGGGCGTCACCGCGCACCCGGCGCGGATCCCGCTGCTCTGCACCCTCACCGGCCGGCCGGCCACCGACCGGGAGCTCGCCGACCCGGACCGCTGGGCCCGCCAGGCGCGCGGCGCGGTCCGCTTCCTGGACGGCATGCGCGGCCTCCAGGAGCGGGGCGCCACCCACTTCCTGGAGCTCGGGCCGGATCCGGTGCTGACCGCACTCGGGCACGACTGCCTGGACCACGGCGCGGAGACCCGCCCGGTGCTGCTCGCCGCCCAGCAGGGCGGCCGCGGCGAGGCCGGCACGCTGGCCGAGGCGGTGGCCCGGCTGCACGTGGCCGGGGTGCCGGTGGACTGGTCGGCGCAGTTCGGCCGGGCCGGGCGGGTGGACCTGCCGACGTACGCCTTCCAGCGGCGGCGCTACTGGCTGGAGCCGCCGCGGCTGCGGGCCGGGGCGGGGGCGGCGCAGGACCGGGGGCCCGGCCGGTACCGGGTGGGCTGGCAGCCGATGGCGGACCGGCCCGGTCGCCCGCTCGGCGGTCGCTGGCTGGTGGTGGTGCCGGGCGCGGTCCCGGACGGCTTCGCCGCGCGGGTGCTCGGCGCGCTGGCGGGAGCCGGGGCCGAGGCCGTGCCGCTGGCCTTCGGCGGTGGGCCGGCGGGCGGGTACCGGCAGCCGGCCGAACTGCTGGCCGCGGCCCGGGCCGCCGGGGCGCCGTTCGACGGCGTGCTCTCGCTGCTGGCCCGCGACGGGTCGCCGGACGCCGGGCACCCGGTGCTGGCCGGTGGGCTGGCGGCCGAATTCGCCCTGGCCCGGGCGCTGGCCGACCTCGGGTGGCGGTGCCCGCTGTGGTGCGTGACCGATGGGGCCGTCTCCGTCGGGGCCGGCGATCCGGCCGGTGAGCCCGCCCGGGCGATGCACTGGGGGCTCGGACGGACCCTCGCGCTGGAGCGGCCGGCCGGCTGGGGCGGTCTGGTGGACCTGCCGCCGGAGCCCGCAGCGCAGGACCTGGCCGCGCTGTGCGCGGTGCTCGCGGGCGGCCACGGCGAGGACCAGATCGCCGTGCGCGGCGGTCGGCGGTCGGTGCGCCGCCTGCTGGCGGCCGGTCCGGCCGGGCCCGGCCGGTGGCGCCCGCGCGGGACGGTACTGGTCACCGGCGGCACCGGTGCCCTCGGCGGCCGGGCCGCCCGCTGGCTGGCCGCGAACGGCGCGAGCCGGCTGGTGCTGGTCGGCCGGCGGGGCCCGGAGGCCCCCGGCGCCGCCCGGCTGGCCGCCGAACTGGCCGCCGCCGGCGCGGAGGTGACGGTGGTCGCCTGCGACGTCGCCGACCGGGCCGCGCTGGCCGCGGTGCTGGCCCCACTGGCCGGCGAGCTGACGGCGGTGGTGCACGCCGCCGGGATCAGCGGCCGGTTCGTCCCGTTCACCGAGACCGAACCGGCCGAGTTCGCCGAGGTGGTCCGGGCCAAGGTGGCCGGCGCGGTGCACCTGGACGAGCTGCTCGCGGGGGTGCCGCTGGACGCCTTCGTCACCTTCGCCTCGATCGCCGGGGTCTGGGGCAGCGGCGGCCAGGCCGCGTACGGCGCCGCCAACGCCTTCCTGGACGCGCTGGCGCACCGCCGCCGGGCGGCCGGGTTGGCCGCCACCTCGGTGGCCTGGGGCCCGTGGGCGCAGGAGGGGATGGCCGCCGATCCGGCGGTCGCCGACCACCTGCGCCGGCGCGGCCTGGTGCCGATGGAGCCGCAGGCCGCGGACGAGGCGCTGTGGCAGGCGGTGGCGGCCGGGGAGAGCGCGACCACGGTGGCCGAGGTGGACTGGGAACGGTTCGTCACGGCCTTCACCGCGGCCCGGCCGAGCCGGCTGTTCGACGAGCTGCGGCCCGCCCGCCCGGTGGCGGAGCCGCAGGCCGTACCGGCGACCGTCACCGCCGGGCCGGACTTCGCCGCGATGGCGCAGGCGCAGCGGCCCGACGCGCTGCTGGCGCTGGTCCGGGCCCGGGCGGCCGCGCTGCTCGGCCACGCCTCGCCCGAGGACATCGATCCGGCCCGCAGCCTGCTCGACCAGGGCTTCGACTCGCTGGCGGCGGTGCGGCTGTGCCAGGAGCTGGCGGCGGCGACCGGCCTGCGGCTGCCCACCCCGATGGTGTTCGAGCACCCGACCGCCCGGGCGCTGGCCCACCACCTCAGCGCGGAGTTGGCCCGGGCCGCGGCGCCGGCCCCGGCCGCACCCGAGCCGGAGCCCGCCGGCGGGTGGTCGGGCAGCATCCGCCGGCTCTACCGCCGGGCCTGCGCGGACAACCGCTACCTGGACGGGCTGGAGCTGCTGAGCGCCGCGGCGCGGATCCGGCCGGTGTTCCGGAGCCTGGAGGAGCTGCCGCCGCGGCCGGGCCCGGTCCGGTTGGCGGAGGGCCCACCGGAGCAGCCGGCGCTGGTCTGCCTGCCGCCCATCATCGCGCCCTCCGGCCCGCACAACTACGCCCGGCTGGCCGCACAGCTCGGCGGCCGGCGCGAGGTGTACGCGTACACCCATCCGGGGTTCGGCGACGGCCAGGCGCTGCCCGCCGGTTGGGACCTGATCGTCGACCTGCACGCGCGGACCCTGCGGCGGGACTTCGGCGACCGCCCGTACGCGCTGGCCGGCTACTCCTCCGGGGGCTGCTTCGCGCACGCGGTGACGGACCGGCTGGAGAGCCTGGGCGCCGGGCCGGCCGGGGTGGTCCTGCTGGACTCGCTGCCGCTGGTGGCGGGCTCCTGGGACCGGATCCGGCCGCTGTTCCGCAGCATGGCGCTGGACGAGCAGGCGTTCGCGCTGATGACGGACGACCAGCTCACCGCGATGGCCCACCACCTGCACCTGTTCGAGGGCTGGAAGCCGAACCGGCTGGACACCCCGATGCTGATGGTGCGGGCCGCCGACCCCGTCCCGGGCTGGGAGGAGGGTCTGCTCACCGACCAGGACTGGGACGGTGTGTGGCATCACGGCCACCGCACCGTGCAGGTCCCCGGCGACCACTGGTCGCTGATGAACGAGAACGCCGACTCGACGGCCGAGGCGGTCCACGCCTGGCTGCTCGGCGCCACCACCGCCAGGGCGTGACACCGGGTCACCCCGGAGAAGGAAACACCACCATGGAGACAGCACAGGACCCGTCCGCCGGCGCGCACCCGGGATCGGCGGGCGGCTACGGCACCGGCATGCTCAGCAAGGACCTGCCGACCGAGTTCGACCGGCTCCGGGCGCTGGAGCGCGCGATGGACCCCACCTCGATCGCCGTGCTCGACGGCCTCCCGGTCCAACCCAACTGGCACTGCCTGGAGATGGGCGCCGGCGCCGGGTCGATGGCGTACTGGCTGGCCAAGCAGTGCCTGGCCGGCCGGGTGGTGGCCGCCGACCTCGACCCGCGCTTCCTGGACCAGCGCCGGGCCGCCCACCTGGAGGTCGCCCGGCTCGACCTGGCGCGGGCCGAGTTCGCGCCCGGCTCGTTCGACCTGATCCACAGCCGCGCGGTGCTCTCGCACATCCCGGAGCGGGACCGGATCCTGCGCTCGGCCGTGGGCTGGCTCCGGCCGGGCGGCTGGCTGGTGGTGCAGGACTTCGTGCTGCTGCCGCCGGAGCCGGCCGCGGCCTCGCCGCTGACGCCGTTCATCGAGGCAATGATCCTGGGCGGTCCCGCGCAGGGCAACGACTCCCGGTGGACCCGCCGGATGCCGGCCGAGCTGGCCGCGCTCGGGCTGGAGGGTCTGCAGCTGCGGACCACTCCGCTGACCGCCGGGTTGGGCGGTCCGGCCGACGAGCTGTGGCGGATCTCGCTGGGCCAGCTCGGCCCGGTCTTCGTCGAGCGGGGCACCATGACCCAGGAGCAGGTGGACACCCTGGCGCTGGCGCTGGAGCGCCGGTCGCTGGTCGACCTGTCGTTCCTGTTCGTCTCGGCCTGGGCCAGGCGTCCCCGGGTCGGCCGCCAGCGCTGACCACCGGTCACCGCCCGTGTCCTGACCCGTCCCGCGCCGCCGCGCGGGGCGGGTCAGGTGGCGTCCGGCGCCAGGCCGGTGGCCCCGACCACGTGGCGCAGCGCCGGTTCGGCCAGCCGGCCGTGCAGTTCGAGGAAGAGCCGGCGGGCCTCGACCGCGTTCCAGTCGGCGGGGAGCAGTTCGGTCGGCAGCCCGGGGTCGAGGTAGGGCAGGCGGCGCCAGTCGTTCAGCATCGGGACGTAGTCGCGGAAGGCCTCGACGTCGTCGATCCGCGGGTAGGGCCGGAGTTCGTCGGCGACCGGCTGGTAGGTGTCGGTGAAGGCGGCGTACTGGGCCTCGATGGCCGGGAAGTCCCACCAGGAGCTGACGGCCCGCCCGAGTTCGGCGAAGCCGGCGTACTCCGAGGTGAAGAGGTGGACGTAGGCGCTCAGGCCGAGCCGTTCCAGCATCCGCCGGGCGTCGGGGAGCAGCCGGGCGGGGGCCAGCCAGACGCCGGGGGCGGCGTTGCCGAAGCCGAGCCAGCTGAGCCGGGAGCGCAGCTGGTGGCGGTGGGCGCGCTCGGACTCCGGTACCGAGAACACCGCGAGCACCCAGCCGTCGGCCAGCCGGGCCGGTTCGAGGCTGCCGAAGATCCGGCGGTCGCCCTCGGCGAAGACCGGCTCCACGGCGGGGCTGAGCCGGTAGCCGGTGGCGTCCCGGCGTTCCTGGACGAGGGTGCCGCCCTTCTTCAGCCGGGAGATCGCGGACCGGACGGCGGGCGCGTCGACGTCCAGTTCGGCCATCAGGGTGATCAGGTCGGCGATCGAGATCCAGCCGCCGAGCCGGCGGACGAACTCGCCGTAGACCGTGCTGATCAGGGCGCTGGGCCGGGTCGCGGTCTCCGCCATGCTCGCCTTCCTCGGTGGATGATCCGGTGATCATACCGAGCTGCCCCGGGGCCCGGCGGGCATCGCCCGGGGCGTCCGCCTGAGCCGGGCCGACCCGGGCCGATCGGCCGTCGGGGTGAGCGGTGCTCAGCCGCCGGCGACGGCCTGCTCGGTCCAGATCGTCTTCCCCGAACGGGTGAACCGGCTGCCCCACCGGTCGGCGAGCTGGGCGACCAGGAACAGGCCGCGACCGCCCTCGTCGGTGTCCCGGGCGCGGCGCAGCCGGGGCTGGGTGCTGCTGGGGTCGGACACCTCGCAGACCAGTACCCGGTCCCGGATCAGCCGCAGGCCGACCGGGCCGCCCGCGTAGCGGATGGCGTTGGTGACCAGCTCGCTGACCACGAGTTCGGTGACGAAACCGAGGTGCTCCAGGTGCCAGGCGGCCAGCTGGCCGACCACCAGCTCGCGGGCCCGGCCGACCACCGCCAGGTCGGCCTCCAGCTGCCACTCGGCGACGTGGTCGGGCGGCAGTTCGTGGGTGCGGGCGAGCAGCAGGGCCACGTCGTCGGTGGGGACGGCCGGCAGCAGCCGGTCGAAGACCGTCCGGGTCACCTCGTCCAGCGGCAGCCCGGGGCGGGTGGTGTCGCCGAGCGCGCGGCAGAGCCGGTCGGTGCCCTCGTCGATGTCGCCGAGGTCGCCGTCCCGGCTGCGGACCAGGCCGTCGGTGAACAGCGCCAGCACGGTCTGCGGCGCCACCTCGAACTCGGCCACCTCGAACGGCATCCCGCCGACCCCCAGCGGCGGCCCGGGGACCAGGTCGAGCGGCACGGCCGGTGCGCCGGGCGCCGCCACCACCGGGGCCGGGTGGCCGGCGGTCGCCACGGCGCAGCGGCCGGCCACCGGGTCGTAGACGGCGTACAGGCAGGTGGCGCCGAGCACCGCGGGTTCGGCGCGGTAGGTCCGGGCGTCCTGCTCGCTGGAGAAGCCGAGCACCAGGTCGTCGAGGTGGGTCAGCAGCTCGCCGGGTTCGAGGTCGAGGTCGGCCAGGGTCTGCACGGCGGTGCGCAGCCGGGCCATCGCGGCGGTGGCGCCGAGCCCGTGGCCGACCACGTCGCCGACCACGAAGGCGACCCGCAGCGAGGGCAGCGGGATGACGTCGAACCAGTCGCCGCCGACGCCCGCGCCGCCACCGGCCGGCTGGTACATCCCGACCGTCTCGGCCGCCGCCAGCCGGGAGACCGAGTGCGGCAGCAGGCTGCGCTGGAGCGCGACCGCGACCCGGCGCTCCTTGGTGTAGCGGCGGGCGTTGTCGACGCTGAGCGCGGCCCGGGAGGCCACCTCGGCGAGCACGGTGGCGTCCTCCTCGTCGAACGCGGACGGTTCCCGGCCGCGCCACAGGGTGAGGCAGCCGAGCACCAGGCCCCGGGCGAACAGCGGCACGGCGACGAAGGAGAGCGCGCCCTCGGGGGCGAACACCCGCAGCTCCTCCGGGGCCAGCCCGCCGGACGCCCGGAGCCGGTCCAGGTCGCCGACCAGGACCGGGCGGCCGTCCAGCAGGGGGCGCAGCAGCGGGTTGTCGGCGGTGGGCGGCAGGAGGTCGCCGACCGGGGGGAGGTGCTCGGCGGAGACCTCCGCGCCGCGGGCGGCGGCCACCCGGCGCAGCCGTACCCCGCCGCCGGCGGTGAGCAGCGGCGGCTCGTCGCCCTGCAGGACGGTCTCGGCCAGGTCGACGGCGGCCAGGTCGGCGAAGGCGGGGACGAGCAGGTCGACCAGGGTCTCGGCGGTGTCGACCATGTCGAGGGAGGCGCCGATGCTGCCCGCGGCGGCGTGCGAGAGGGTCGCCCGGCGGTTGTCCCCGTCCCGGCGGGTGCCGTGGGACGTGCGCCGGTCCGGGCCGACGGCACCGGTGGGACCCTCCGCGGGCGGCTCGGCGGGGCCGGGGGTGACGGGGGCGAGCAGGACCAGCCAGTGCCCGGGGCCGCCCGGCTCCGCCGCGCTCCCGGCGGTCAGCGGCGCCACCGTGCAG
Source organism: Kitasatospora sp. NPDC094015 (assembly GCF_040304075.1). Classification (NCBI taxonomy): domain Bacteria; kingdom Bacillati; phylum Actinomycetota; class Actinomycetes; order Kitasatosporales; family Streptomycetaceae; genus Kitasatospora; species Kitasatospora sp. NPDC094015. The sequence goes on along the minus strand of NZ_JBEOUL010000008.1, from coordinate 101,044 downwards.
GCCAGCTCCAGCGGGCGGCCGGCCGCGTCGTGCACGGTGGTCCGAACGGGTGGCCGCGGGGCCGGATCGGCGCCGGGTGCGGGCAGCAGGCCGACCATCGGCGCGCAGGGGGTGCCGGGTGCGCAGTCCAGCAGGGCGGCGGCCGCGGGCGTGCAGAGGAGGACCGTGCCGAGCCCGTCGATCACCACCGCCGCGGAGCCGTCCGCCGCGGCGAGCTGCCGGCCCGGGCTGTCGCCCTCGGATTCGCGCATACCGCCCCGTTCCTCGCTCGGCCCTCGGGTCTCATTCTGACCCGCGGCCCGCAGCCCGGCGACCGTACGCGCAGGTGCAGTTGGCCCCGCGCCGCCGAAGCGCCCGCCGTGCCACCGGTCGGCGCGGGCCGGGGGCGCACGCGCCCGTAGGCTACACTCCGTAGTTCTCCGATCACTCATCCACGACCACCGGTGTGCGAGAACCCATGCTTTGGCAGTCCGACCAGGGGCCGGCCCGGCCGTCACCACCGCGCGCGGGCTGGGTGGGCCGCCTGACCCGGCGGGCGGCGGCGCCAACGCCCCGGCGGCCGCCGCAACCGCCGAGCGCCGCGCAGCTGCTGCTCGCCGCCGAGCCCGCGTTGGTGGTGGACCGGGGCCTGCTCGCCGAGGTGCGGGACGACCTGACGCCGGCCGGCGCCCGGGCCGCCAATCTGGAGCTGGCCTGCGCCGCACTGCGGGCCGGTGGCGTCCGGTACGCGCTGGTGCCCGACGCCCGGCGGCCGGAGGAGCCCGAGCGGCACCACGTCGCGGTGCCGGCCGAGCGGCGGGGCGCGGCGCTGCGGGCCCTGGAGGAGGCCTGCGCCGGGCGGCACGTGTACCTCGAGCCGGTGGGCTGGGGGCCCGGCCCCGGGCCGCTGCTGGCGCCGGGGCTGCGGGCCGCCGTCGGGCGGCAGGAGGCGGGCGCGGCGGACGAGCCGGAGCAGCGGCTGGTGCGGGGCGTGCGGGTGTTCCGGCCGGTGGTCACCGGGTCGCGGACCGTGCGGTACGGGCCGGAGCAGGGCTGCGAGGTCAAGTTCTGGCAGCCGGCCGGCCCCGGCGGGGGCCGGCTCGTCCCGTACGGGGACTCGCGGGCCGGCTGGTGGGTGCCGTCGCTGGAGCCGGCCGGTACCGTCCGGGTGGCGGGGCGGCGCCATCCGGTGCCGGCGGCCTTCGCCCGGCGGCTGATCGACGACGTGGACTTCCCGATCGACGCGGTCTACACCTGGGTGGACGACACCGACCCGCGCTGGCGGGCCGAGCGGGCCCGGCGGGCCGCCGCCGGCGGCGGGAGTGGTGGCGGGGGCGGGCCGGCCGGGCCGCCGCCCGGCAGCGAGCCGCAGCGCTTCCGCAACCGGGACGAACTCCGGTACAGCCTGCGCTCGCTGGCCCTGTACGCGCCGTGGATCAGGCGGGTGCACCTGGTCACCGACGAGCAGGTGCCGGCCTGGCTGGCGGCCGAGCACCCGGGTCTGACCGTGGTGTCCCACCGGGCGCTGTTCGGCGACCCGGCGGTGCTGCCGGTGTTCAACTCCCGGGCGATCGAGTCGCAGTTGCACCGGATCGAGGGCCTGTCCGAGCACTTCGTCTACTTCAACGACGACGTCTTCCTCGGCCGCGAGCTGGGGCCCGGCTTCTTCTTCCAGAGCAACGGCGCGGCCCGGATCTTCCAGGACGGCGTGATCCCGCCGGACGCCCCGCGCCCCGGCGAGGACACCTACGTCGCCGGCCAGAAGAACACCCGGGACGCCGTCGCCCGGCGCTACGGGCGCAGCCCCACCAGGACCCTGAGCCACGCGCCGCGGGCGGCCCACCGGAGCCTGCTGCGCCGCAACGCGCGCCGGTTCGCGGCCGAGCTGGCCCGGACGGCCGCCGAGCCGTTCCGCGGCCACCGCAGCCTCTCCCCGCTCACGCTGTACGGCTACACGGCGTACCTGGAGGGGCGGGCCGTGTTCGCCGAGCCGGACGAGCGGTTCGTGGACATCGGCGACCCGGCCGCGCTGGCGGGGCTGTCCGAGCTGCTGGAGCGGCGGGACGCCGCCGTGTTCTGCCTGAACGACGTGACCACCGGCGTGGTCGACCCGGTGCGGCAGGACGCGGCCGTCCGCGCGTTCCTGGAGGGCTACTTCCCGGTCGCCGGCCCGTTCGAGCGGCCGCCCGTCCGGCTGCCGCGGCCGGCCGCCGCGGGGCGGGAGGAAGGCGGGGGCGGGGTGGCGTCCGGGCGCGGCTGACCGGTGCCGGTCAGCGTCCGCCGCGCAGGAACTCCCGGTTGAGGGCGGCGATCCCGGTCAGCGGGATGCCCTTGGGGCAGGCGGTGGCGCACTCGCCGGTGTTGGTGCAGCCGCCGAAGCCCTCGGCGTCCATCGCGGCGACCATCGAGCGGGCCCGGCCGCCGCGTTCGGGGCCGCCCTGCGGCAGCAGGCTGAGGTGGACCACCTTGGCCGCCGTGAAGAGCATCGCCGAGCCGTTCGGGCAGGCGGCCACGCAGGCGCCGCAGCCGATGCACTCGGCGTGCTCGAACGCCAGGTCGGCGGCCTCCTTGGGGACGGGCGTGGCGTGCGCCTCGGGGGCGCTGCCGGTGGGGGCGGTGATGTAGCCGCCGGAGCCGATGATCCGGTCCAGTGCGGAGCGGTCCACCACCAGGTCGCGGACGACCGGGAAGGCACCGGCCCGCCACGGCTCGACGTCGATGGTGTCGCCGTCGGTGAAGTGCCGCATGTGCAGCTGGCAGGTGGTGGTGCGCTCGGGGCCGTGCGCCCGCCCGTTGATCACCATGCCGCAGGCGCCGCAGATCCCCTCCCGGCAGTCGTGGTCGAAGGCGACCGGCATCTCGCCGCGCAGGATCAGCTCCTCGTTGAGGGTGTCCAGCATCTCCAGGAAGGACATCTCAGGGCTGATCCCGGCGACCTGGTAGGTGGTCAGGGATCCGGGGGCGTCCGGGCCGGCCTGGCGCCAGATCCGCAGGGTGAGGTTCACGCGTAGCTCCGCCGGGTGGGGTGGACGTACTCGAAGGCCAGCTGTTCGCGGTGGAGCACGGGGGCGCGGCCGGTGCCGGTGAACTCCCAGGCCGCGACGTAGGAGAACGCCTCGTCGCGGCGCTCGGCCTCCCCCTCGGGGGTGCGGCTCTCCTCGCGGAAGTGGCCGCCGCAGGACTCGGTGCGGTGCAGGGCGTCCAGGCACATCAGTTCGGCGAGTTCGAGGTGGTCCACGATCCGGTTGGCCTTCTCCAGCGCCTGGTTGAACTCCTGGCCGGTGCCCGGCACCTTGATCCGGCGCCAGAACTCCGCGCGCAGCTCCGGGATCCGGGCCAGCGCCCGGCGCAGCCCGGCGTCGTCGCGGGCCATCCCGCACTCGTCCCAGAGCAGGGTGCCGAGTTCGCGGTGGAAGGAGTCCGGGGTGCGGTCGCCGTCCACCGCGAGGATCCGCTCGAGGCGTTCGGTGACCTCGGCGGCGGCCGCCCCGATCGCGGGGTGGTCGGCGGGCACCGGTGCGGCGGGCAGCCGGGCCAGGTAGTCGTTGAGCGTGGCGGGCAGCACGAAGTACCCGTCGGCCAGGCCCTGCATCAGCGCGCTGGCGCCGAGCCGGTTGGCGCCGTGGTCGGAGAAGTTGGCCTCGCCGATCGCGAACAGGCCCGGCAGGGTGGTGTGCAGGTCGTAGTCGACCCACAGGCCGCCCATGGTGTAGTGGATCGCCGGGTAGATCCGCATCGGCACCCGGTACGGGTCCTCGGCGGTGATCCGCCGGTACATCTCGAACAGGTTGCCGTAGCGCGCCTCGATGGCGGGGCGGCCGAGCCGGGCGATGGCGTCGGCGAAGTCGAGGTAGACGCCCTGGCCGCCCGGGCCCACGCCGCGGCCCTCGTCGCAGACGTTCTTGGCGGCGCGGGAGGCGATGTCGCGCGGCACCAGGTTGCCGAAGGCCGGGTAGATCCGCTCCAGGTAGTAGTCGCGCTCCGACTCCGGGACGTCCTCCGGCGGGCGGGTGTCGCCCGGCGCCTCGGGCACCCAGATCCGGCCGTCGTTGCGCAGCGACTCGCTCATCAGGGTCAGCTTGGACTGGTGGTCGCCGGAGCGCGGGATGCAGGTGGGGTGGATCTGGGTGAAGCACGGGTTGGCCAGGTGGGCGCCGCGGCGGTGGGCCCGCCAGAGCGCGGTGGCGTTGGAGTTCTTGGCGTTGGTGGAGAGGAAGAAGACGTTGCCGTAGCCGCCGGTGGCGAGCACCACGGCGTCCGCGAGGTGGGTGGTGATCCGGCCGGTGACCAGGTCGCGGGCCACGATGCCGCGGGCGCGACCGTCCACCACGATCAGGTCGAGCATCTCGGTGCGCGGGTGCATCTCGACGGCGCCGGCCGCGATCTGGCGCGACAGCGCCTGGTAGGCGCCGAGCAGCAGCTGCTGGCCGGTCTGGCCGCGCGCGTAGAAGGTGCGCGAGACCTGCACGCCGCCGAACGAGCGGGTGTCCAGCAGGCCGCCGTACTCGCGGGCGAACGGGACGCCCTGGGCGACGCACTGGTCGATGATCTCCACCGACACCTGGGCCAGCCGGTACACGTTGGACTCCCGGGCCCGGAAGTCCCCGCCCTTGACGGTGTCGTGGAACAGCCGGCGCACCGAGTCGCCGTCGTTGCGGTAGTTCTTGGCGGCGTTGATGCCGCCCTGGGCGGCGATCGAGTGGGCCCGGCGCGGGGAGTCCTGGAAGCAGAACTGGACCACGTGGTAGCCCTGTTCGGCGAGGGTGGCGCCGGCCGCGCCGCCGGCCAGGCCGGTGCCGACCACGATCACGGTGTGCTTGCGGCGGTTGGCCGGGTTGACCAGCTTCGCCTCGAACCGGCGCCGGTCCCAGCGCTGCTCGATCGGCCCGGCGGGCGCGGCGGTGTCGGCCAGCGGCGCGCCGGTGGTGAAGTCGAGGTAGGAGGTCATCGCACTACTCCGGTCAGCACGGCGAGGGGGACGGAGACGAATCCGGCGGTCAGCACCAGCGCGAGCAGGTCGGCCGCCGCCTTGAGCGCCCGGTGGCGGCGCGCGTTGTTGATGCCCAGGCTCTGCGCGGCGCTCCAGAAGCCGTGCCGCACGTGCAGGCCGAGCGCGAGCATCGCGACCAGGTAGATCCCGCCGCCGTACCAGGTGGAGAAGGAGGCCACGATGTTCTGGTACGGGTGGCCCTCCTCGGCCCGCGGGTTCACCGTCAGGGTGGTCAGGTCGAGGATGTGCCAGACGATGAACAGCCCCAGGATCACCCCGCCCCACCGCATGGTGCGGGTGGCGTAGCTCGCGCGCCGGCGGCGGTGGACGTAGCCCTGCGGGCGGGCGGCCAGGTCGCGCCGGCTCAGCTGGTAGGCGGCGAGGCCGTGCACCAGCACGGCGGCCAGCAGGACCAGGCGGGCGATCCACAGGAACCAGCCGTGGTGCAGCAGCGGTTGGCCGAGCGTGCGCAGCCAGGCGGCGTAGCCGTTCAGGTCGTCCGGGCCGAAGAACACCTTCAGGTTGCCGAGCATGTGCAGGACCAGGTAGCCCAGCAGGACGAGGCCGCTGACCGCCATCGCCGCCTTCTTGCCGACGGTCGACCGCCAGAGGGTCGTGAGGGTGGAGGGGGGTCGGCCCGTCCGAGTCGCCAGTGCCATGCGCTTCACGCTAGGCAGGCGCGGGCGGCGCGTCCAAGACATGATGGCGGCGGTTTCGATAGGCGGCGCCTATCATGGGAGGCGTGCAGTTGCAGCAGCTCCGCTACTTCGTGGCCGTCGCCGAGGCCGGCCACTTCACCCGCGCCGCCGAACGGATGCTGGTCGCACAGCCCTCGCTCTCCCAGCAGATCCGGGCACTGGAGCGGGAGTTGGGGGCCGAGCTGGTGCACCGCGGGCGCGGCGCCAGCGTGCTGACCGACGCCGGCGCGGCCCTGCTCCCGCTGGCCCGGCGGATCCTGGCGGATACCGAGAGCGCGCGGCAGGCCGTCCAGGAGACCGTCCAGCTGCGTCGCGGGCGGGTCCGGCTCGGGGCGACCCCGAGCCTGTCCGTCAGCCTGGTCCCGGACGTGCTGCGGGCCTTCCGGGAGCGCCACCCCGAGGTCGAGCTGCTGCTCCGCGAGGACGGCTCGCGCGACCTCGTCCGCACCCTGGCCGAGGGCGGGCTGGACCTGGCGCTGATCATCCCGCCGCCCGAGGGCGAACGGACCGCACTGGCCGTCACCGAGGTGCTGCACGAGGACCTGGTGCTGGTCTCGGCCGGCCCGGCCGGCCGGCGCCGGGCCCGGATCACGGACCTGCGGGACCGGCCGCCGGTGATGTTCCGGGAGGGCTACGACCTGCGCGAGACCACCATCGCGGCCTGCCGGGCGGCCGGGTTCGAGCCCCGCTTCGCGGTCGAGGGCGGCGAGATGGACGCGGTGCTCGGGTTCGTCCGGGCGGGCCTCGGGCCCGCGGTCCTGCCGGGCATGGTGGCGGCCCGGTCCGGGCTGACGGTCACCCCGTTCGCCGGCGCCGGACTCGGGCGCACCATCGCGGTCGCCCACCACCGCGACCTCCCGCTCCCCCGGGCCGCCGCCGCGCTGCGCACCGCCCTGCTGGACCACCTCGCCGAGGCCGACCGCACCGGCGCCCTCCCGCCGGGCACCCGGCTCGCCCCGCCCACCGGCCCGCCCACCGGCCCGCCCCGGGACGGTGGCGGGGCAGGGCCGACGGCGACCTGACCGGCCGGGGACGACGGCCGGGACGGGGCGCGGTGAAACCGGTCCGCCACTCCGCGCGGAATCCGCCGTTCGGCCGGCCGTCCTGTTACAGTCGAATCAGTTGCGGTTGTGGTTCCCATGAATGTTGTGTGCGCCTGCTGGCTTCGACCTTCAGGCGCATTTTCTGTTTCCCGGTCCTACCGGGTGGGTGATTAACACGGCGACGCGGAATCCGCGCGGTGCGGGTTCCGGACAGCCAGCTGAAGGAGATTTGCTATGGCTACTGGCACCGTGAAGTGGTTCAACGCGGAAAAGGGCTTCGGTTTCATCGAGCAGGAGGGCGGCGGCCCCGACGTCTTCGCCCACTACTCGAACATCAACGCCAGCGGCTTCCGCGAGCTGCTCGAGGGCCAGAAGGTCGAGTTCGACGTCGCGCAGGGCCCGAAGGGTCCGCAGGCGGAGAACATTCGCCCCCTGTAATTCCTCGACCGACCCGGGATTCCCGGGGCGGCACCAGGCCCGTACCGCATCCCGCGGTACGGGCCTTCGCCATGTCCGCGGGCGGCCGGGCAGCCGGCTCGGCCGGGGGTGGGCCGGCGAGGGGTGGGCCGGCGAGGGGTGGGCCGGCGAGGGGTGGGCCGGCGGGCGGATCAGCATCTCGGGGCGGGGTCGGCGCCCCCGGCCGTGCCCGGGCGGCAGCGCAGCAGGCGCGCCGCGGTCGGCTCCGGGGCGGCCACCGGTTGCCACCAGGCCCGCGTCCTCCTGGGGTCCGGCCCGAGCGAGGGTCGAGCGGTACTCGACCTGACGGACTGACGGTCCGTCAGGCGCTGCTCCGCCGTCGCCGACGGCAAGCTGTCGCCTACCTCCGGAACGGGCGCCCCGACGGGCCCGGTGACGGCTCGGGAGTTCACTCGCCCGGGCCGCCGCTCGGTTCCGTCCCGAGGTGCTCGGCCCGGCATCCATCCCACAGCAAGGGAGATCCACATGTCCGACACCACCGCGCAGCACGCCTTCGACCTGCAGGACCTCGACCTCAGCGACCTCACCGTCAGCTCGCTGCGCGACACCGCCGCGCTGCCCGAGACCGGCGCCTCCTGGGGTTCGTGCTCCTGCCAGGGCTCTTCCTCCTGTGCCCAGCCGCAGGTGGACACCCCCGCCCTCTGACCGGCACCACCGGTCCGTACCGGCACCGCTTCCGACCCCAGGGAGACCAGATGACCGACCACCAGAACGGCCTGAGCTTCGAACTCGAGGACCTGGACCTCGGCGAGCTCACCGTGACCTCGATGCGTGACACCGTCGCGCTCCCGGAGACCGGCGCCTCCAACGGCGGCAGCTCCTGCTCGTGCGGCTCGTCCTCCTGCGCCCAGCCGCAGTTGCCGACGCTGCCGTACTGACCCCGCACGGTCGGGGGCCGCGCCCCGGCGCGGTCCCCGACCGCCCTCCCCTGCCGATCCGACCGCAGGCCGGTCGGACCGCACCCCCGATCCGACCGATCCCCCCGATCCGACCGATCCGACCCGACCCACCGATCCCCCGGGAGCGTCCGGCATGCCGTACACCGCAGGGCCAGCGGCCGCAACGAGCGCGGCGCCGGCCGACCCCGACGGGTACGCCGTGCGGTCGGCGCCGTACGCGCTCGTACGGGCCACCGTGCTGCGGTACCCGGCGCAGAGCCGGCCCGCCGCGGTCTTCCGCGCCCGGCTCGCCGAACTGGCCGAACTGGAGGCCGGCGCCGCCGCGTCCACCCCCGCGCTCTGCGACGCGCTGTACGCCGCCCGGTCCGGCCACTCCCCCGCCTTCCACCGCGACGTGGTGCTCCCGCTGCGGCGGGCGCTGCACAACGGCCGCGAGCCGCGGCCCGCCCTGCTGGAGCGCCTCGGCGACCTGCCCGACCGGGTGCCGCAGCTCCGCGCCTGGCTGGTGCGGCGGGCCCGCCGCGCGGAGCTGCTGGCCGACCTCGACGCCGAGGCCGGGACGGCCGACGGCACCACCCCCGCCGCGCTGGCCGCCGAGCGCGCGGCCCTCGCCGAGCTGTGCCGGGAGCCCGCCCTCGCCCGGGCCGTCGCCCTGACCAGCGGCGACCTGCTGCGGGCCGTGGAGCGGGCCGGCGGCGGCGCCGACGACCGCCGGGCCCGCAAGGAGGAGCCCGGGGTCCTCCGGTACGCGCTGCGGGCCAGTACCAAGACCAGCCCGCTGTCCTGGTTCACCGCCGTCGGCTGGGGCCCGGTCGACGGCGCCCCCGGTACGGACGGCGCGGCCGGCGACGGCTTCGGGACGGACGGGCTGCGGACCGTGGTCCGCGCCAACCGGACGCTGGTGAGCGCGCTGACCGAGGCCCTGCTCGACGCCCCGCGCCGCCGGGCCGACCTGCCGCACCGGATGACCAGTACCGCCCGGGTCACCGGCGGCCGCGCCGCGTACGCCCGCAGCCGGGTGGTCTTCGCCGGCGGCCGCTACCTGGTGACCAACGAGGACGAGGCCGAACTCGCCGCCGGGCGCCCGCTGGACCTGCTCGCGGCCGGCGACGGCGCCCCGGCCACCCTGGCCGAGCTGACCGGCAGGCTGGCCGACGCCCTGGGCGGCCCCGGCGCCCGCGAGGCCGCCGCGGCCTACCTGGACCGGCTCGCCGAGGCGGGCCTGCTGGTGCCGACCGATCCGGTGGCCCCGCAGGACGCCGACCCGCTCGGCCGGCTCGCCGGCTGGCTGCGGACCTGGCCCGAGGACGCCGAACTGTCCGAGCGGATCGAGGGAATCGCCCGGCTCGGCGCGGAGTTCGCGACCGTGGACGCCGCCCGGCGGCCGGCCCTGCTGGCCGAACTCGCCGACCGTTGGAGCGAGTTGCTCGCCGCGGCCGGCCGGCCGGTGCCGACCGGCGGCGCGCCCCTCACCGTGCTCTCCGAGGACGTAGTGGCACCCCGGCCGGTGCCGCACGCCGGTTCGACCACCCCCGCCGACCACCGGGCGCTCGGCGAACTCACCGCGCTGGCCGAGCTGTTCGACCTGGGCCACCTGATGCGGCGGATCACCCGGGACCGCTTCGTCGCCCGCTACGGCGCGGGCGGCACCTGCCGACACCCCTGGGAGTTCGGCGCCGCCTTCGCCGAGGCTTGGGAGGAGGCCGGCCGGCTGGCCGCCCTCGACCCGCGGGACCGCGAGCGCTTCCCCACCGGCGCGGCCGACCTGGCCGCCCTGCGCCGGGAGGTGCTCGACACCGCGCACGCCGCCGCCCGGGCCGCCGACCCCGCCGCCGACCTGGTGCTGCCGGCCGACCTGGTCACCGGGCTCGGCGCCCGGCTGCCCGCCTGGGCGACCGCCCGGCCGGCCGGCTACGCGTACTTCGTGCAGCGCGAGGACGCCGCCGACGGCCTGCTCTGCGTCAACCACGTGTACGGCGGCTGGGGCCGCTTCACCAGCCGCTTCCTCGACGCGCTCGACCCGGCCGCCGCCGGGGCGGTCCGCGAGCAGATCCGGCTCGGCCTCGGCGAGGGGGCCCGGCCCGCCCAGATCCGTCCGGTCGGCGGGTTCAACGCCAACCTGCACCCGCTGCTCGTCCCGGACGAGATCGGGCCCGACCGCCGCTGGGCGTCGATCGGCGAGGCCGAGGTGGAGCTGGTGCACGACCTCGCGAGCGACCAGCTCAGGCTGCGGCTGCGGGCCACCGGCGAACTCCTCGACGTGCTCTACAGCGGCTTCCTGGCCCCGATCATGCTGCCGCAGCGGCTCGCCCCGTTCCTGTCCGACCAGCCGCACGGGGTGGCGGACTTCCGGGCCCTGGTGCACCGCCACGCCGTCCCGGCCCCCGGCGGGCAGGTGGTCCGCTCCGCCCGGCTGCGCCACCGGCACCTGGTGCTGCACCGGCGGCGCTGGCAGCTGCCGGCCGGCGTGGTGCGGGCGCTGCGCGCCGAACTCGCCACCGACCAGGCCGTGCCGGCCGCCACCACGGCCCGCTGGCGGGCCCTGCTCGACCTGCCCGAACAGCTCTTCCTGCACCCGGCGCCCACCGCCCCGGCGGGCCGCCCGACGGACGACTTCCTGGCCCATCTGCGCCGCCCCAAGCCGCAGTTCCTCGACCTCGGCAACGCACTGCACCTGCGCTCGCTGGCCAAATGGCTGGCCCGGCACGAGGGCGGCGTCGTCCTGGAGGAGGCGCTGCCCGCCCCCGGCGCGCGTCCGGCCGCCGGGCGGGCCGTCGAGCTGGTGGTGGAGACCTACCGCGCCGGGCGGCCCCGATGACCGCCCCGACCCCGACCGAGCAGGGAGCAGCCCCGGTGACCGAGACCCCCATCGACCCGGCCGACGGCGCCGCCCGTGACGTGGTCGCCTACTACCACCAGCCGGTCAAGGGCCCGCTGCTGCGCGGCGCGGTCCTGCCGCTGGCCGAGCGCTGCGCCGCCGAGGGCCTGACCGTCCACGTGGAGCGGCACTGGCTGCACGGCCCGCACCTGCGGCTGCGGCTGCGCGGCCCGGCGGCGCAGGTCGCCGACGCCGCCGCCCGCGGGGCCGCGCAGCTGCGCGACTGGGTGCGCGACCACCCCTCGGTGAGCGACCAGGACGCCGAGCAGCTGCTCGCCGGCGCGGCCGAGGCGGGCCGCGCCGAGCTGATCGCACCGCCGTACGGGCCGATCGTGCCCGACAACACCGTCCGGGTCGAGCGGGTGGACCTCGCCGAACTGCGGTCCCTGATCGGCGCCGACGGCGTGCTGCTGCGCGACGAGCTGCTCGGGATGGGCCGTCCGGCGCTGCACGCGGCGGCCGGGTTCCTCGGCCGGTGCGGGGACGGCGCCGCGGCCCGGGTGCAGCTCGCGGTGGCCGCGCTCGCGGCGCACGCCGCCGCGCACCCCGGCGGGCTGGTCGGCGGCCACTACTCGTACGTCTCCCACCTGGAGGACTTCCTGGTCCACGACGACCCGGACGGCCGGCTGCGGCGCGCCTTCGACGACCGCTGGGAGGCCACCGGCGAGGCGGTCACCGCCCTGGTCGGCCGGATCGGCGCGGGCGGGGCCACCGGCTGGGAGCAGGCCTGGGCCGACTGGTCGGCGGCGGCCTGGCAGCTGACCGAGCGCCGCCGCGCCGCCGGCGCGGACCTGGGCGGGCACCCGTACGAGTACCGGGTGCGGGCCGCCGCCACCGGCGACGCCGGCGCGGCCGAGCGCTGGAACCAGGACGTGCGCACCAGGTACAGCGAGTTCCACCGGCTGCTGCGCCGCTCGGACCCGCAGGGCGCGATGTGGAGCCGCCCGGAGTACCTGGTCTACCGCACCTGCACCAATGCGCTGTACCGACTGTTCGCGATCTGCGACCTGCGCCCGCTGGAGCGCTACCTGGCGGCCCACCTGGTGGTCCGCGCCGTCCCCGCCGTCACCGGGCACGACTGGCGCAGCCAGGTCGGCGCCGTCATCGAGGCCGTGGAGCGGGCCTCGTGACGCCGGGCCGGGCCACACCCCTCGACGCGCCCGCCGGGGCGCTCTCGCAGGGCGCGGTCGCCGGGGCCGGGCCCGAGGCGGCCGCGGCGACGCCCGACCCGCTCCGCGGCCTGGCCGGCCTGCGGCTGCGCCCCGGCGTGGCCGTCACCGCGCTGCGGGCCGGGCTGCACCTGCGCGGGCGACGGTCCGCGGTCACCCTGGAGGGCGGGGCCGCGCTGCCCGCGCTGTGGCGGCTGCTGGCCGAACCGCTGCGTACCGGCGACACCGGCCCGCTCGACCGGCAGGCGCCGCCGGGTTCCCCGGTACGGGCCGCGCTAGGCACCGTGCTCGCCCAACTGCGCGCGCACGACCTGCTGGTGGAGCCGGGCGACGGCACGGCCGGGCCCTGGCTGCTGGACGCGGCCGAGCGGCCGGCCGACGCCGCGGCGGCGCTGGCGGCCGCCCGGCCCCGGGTGCTGGGCGCCGAGCCCGGCGGGCCGCTGGCCCCGGCCGCCGTCCGGGCGCTGGTCCGCGCGGGCGCCGCTCCCTCGTACGCCGGGCGGGCCGGTGCCGCGCCCGGGCAGGTGCTGCTGCGTACGGCCGGCCCGGCGGCGCTCGCGGTGGCGGCCCGGGTGTGCGGCGGGACGGGCTTCGTCACCGCTCCCGCCGGCCCGGAGCAGGCGCTCGCGGACGCGGCGGCGCTGAGCGCCCGGCTGGGCCTGGACCCGGCCGAGCCCCCGGCGCCGGTGCTGGCCGCGCTGGTCGCCGGGGCGGCCGCGCAGCGGCTGCTGTGCGCGGTCGCGGGCCTGCCGGACCCGGCCACCGAGGGCGAGGATCCGCGGCTGCTGCCGGGCCGGCCCGCCGTCCTGGTGGCGGGGACCGGGCCGCTGCGGGCGGACCACCGTCCCTGGCTGGGTGGCGAGCCGCTGGACCAGGACCGGGCCGCGCCCGGCGCGGCCCCGGCCACCCTGGCCGAGGCGATGCACCGGGTGGCGGCGCTCGGCGACGAGCGGATCGGGGTGCTCCCGGCGGCCGAGCCCGGTGCGCTGCCGCAGCTCCCGGCCGCGCTGGCGAGCTGCGCGGTGGCCGGCGACGCCCTGCTCGCGGGGGCGCCGCGGACGGATCTGGCCCGGCTGGAGGCGCTCTGCCGGGCGGCCGAACTGCGGCTCGGCGCGGTGACCGTGGGGGCCGACCCCGGCCACGCCTGGGGCCGCGCGCTGCGGCGCGCTGCGGCGGCCGGCTCCGGCCGGGTCGGCCTTGGCGGCCCCGGCGGGCGGCCGGCGGAGTTGTCGGCCGCGAGCTGGTCGGCGGACCCGCAGGCCCGGCACTGGTGGAGCACGCTGACCGACCGGCTGGGCGTCCGCGCCGAGCTGCGGGTGGCCCCGCTCGCCCCGGGCGCGGCGGCCTTCCACGCCGTGGTGCTCGGTGCCGGCGGCCGGCTGCTGGCGGAGGCGGTCGAGGCCACCGCGGCGGACGCCGCCGCCTTCGCCGCCCTGGCCGCCACCGCCGGGGTGCAGGGCGCACCGCACCGACCGGCGCACAGCTGGGCTGCCGTCCGCCCGGTCACCTGTTCAGGTGGCGCCGCCGCCGTGCTCGCCACCGCCGGTGCCCGCCGGGCCGGCTGGGAGGACCGCCGCTGGACCAGTGGCTGGTTGGCCGAAGTCGCCTCCCGGGAGCCGGAGTTGCAGGTCGCCCTGCGGCGGCTGACCGGCCTGCGCGCCGCCCTCCGGGCGCCGGCCGGCCCGGACGCCCGCACGGTCGCCACCGGCCTGCACGGCGCCGGTTTCACCGTCCTGCACACGCTCGGAGGCCCGCGATGACCGGTGCACCGCTCCCGTCCGTCCTCGCGCCGCTCGGCCTGCCGGTGCTGGACGCACCCGCCGCGCTGGCCGCCGGGACCGGCACCGCCGTGGTGCTGCTGGAGTCCTGGACGCTGGGCCTGGCCGAGGAGCTGAGCCGGCACGCGCTGGCCCACCCGGTGCGCCTGGTCCCGGTCCGCCAGGACGGCTCGCTGACCGTGGTCGGCCCGGTGCTGGCGCCGGGCGCGGCGGCCTGCCTGAGCTGCGCCGAGTACCAGCGGCTGGCCACGGCGGGCGGCCGGGTGCCCTGGCAGAGCCCGTCGCTGGCGCTGGCCGGGGTGGGCTCGCCGGCGCTGGCCGAGGCGGTCGGACTGCTCGCCGCCGAGCTGGCCGGTGGCGGCGAGCCGGCCGACGGCACGGTGCACCTGGTGCACACCGGCCGGGCCACCTGGTCCACCCACCGGATCCGCCCGGTCGGCGGCTGCCCGGTCTGCCGGCCGCTGCCGGCGGACAGCGCCGCGGCCGCCCGGCTGCCGTACCGGCCGCGGCCGCTGCCGGACCCGGCCGTGCTGCGCGGCGCCAACTCCCTCACGAGCGGCGGCGCGTTGCGCGCGGAGCTGCACGACGAGCGGTTCGGGCCGGTGCGCCGGCTGGTCAGGTCGGAGGACTCGGCCGCCAGCCTGACCACCGCCCACGTCACCGACGGCCGGCTGGTGGACGACGGCGGCTACGGCCGCGGCGCGGACTTCGCGGGCAGCGAGCGGATCGCCCTGTTCGAGGCGGTGGAGCGGTTCGCGGGCATGCGCCCGACCGGCCGCCGGACGGTGCTGCGTTCCTCCTTCGCCGCGCTCGGCGCCGGACGCGCGCTCGACCCCGAGCGGCTCGGCCTCCCCGACCCGCGCCACCACGGGCACCCCGCCTCGCGCACCGTGCCGTACACCCCGGAGCTGGAGCTCGACTGGGTGCACGGCTGGTCGCTCACCCACGGCCGCCCGGTCGCCGTGCCCGAGCACGTGGCCTACTGGGACGTGCCCGGCACCGACCGGCCGCGGGTGGTCTACGAGTCCTCGAACGGCTGCGGGCTCGGCAACAGCCCCCAGGAGGCCGCGCTGTACGGGCTGTTCGAGGTGGCGGAGCGGGACGCCTTCCTGATGGCCTGGTACACCGCCACCCCGCTGCCGCGGATCACCCTGCCCGCCGAGGACCCCGAGGTGGCGCAGCTCGCCGACCGGGCGGAGCTGGCCGGCTACCGGCTGCACCTGCTGGACGCCACCAACGACTTCGGCATCCCGGCGGTCCTCGCGGTCTGCCGCTACACCGGCGAGCACCCGGACGCACCGCGGGTGTTCCTGGCCGCGGGGGCGCACCACGACCCGCGCGCCGCGATCCGCTCGGCGGTCGCGGAGGTGGTCACCAACGTGCACGAGTCGGTGCAGCGGGCGCTGGCGCCCGGCGGGCCGCGCTCCCCGGAGCGGCTGCGGCCGATGCTGGACCGGCCCGAGCTGGTGCGCTCGCTGGACGACCACGTCGGCCTCAACACGCTGCCCGAGGCGGCCGGCCGGCTGGACTTCCTGTTCGCGGACACCCCGGAGCGCGACCTGCGGCAGGTCTGGCCCGGGGCACCGGAACCGGTGGCCGACCTGACCGAGCTGCTGGCCGCCACCGTCCGGCGGCTGGCGGGCGAGGGCCTGGAGGTGATCGCGGTGACCCAGGACGAGCCCGGCGTGCGCGACCGGCTCGGCCTGCACTGCGTGAAGGTGGTGGTGCCCGGCTCGCTGCCGATGACGTTCGGGCACGTGAACCACCGCACCCGTGGGCTGCCCCGGCTGCTGGAGGTGCCGTACCGGCTCGGACGTACCGAACGGCCGCTGGAATACGACGAGTTGACGATCCACCCGCACCCCTTCCCGTGAGCCGTGCCGACCGCCCGGAGCACCCTCGCCGACACCCCCGCCGACACCCTCGGCGGTCGGCCCGACCCCCGAGGACCTGACGTGACGGACCGACCCGCCGCCGCCCCCACCGCCCCCACCGCCGCCACCGACCCCGCCGCCGCCACCGACCCCGCCGGCTGGCACAGCCTGCACCTCTACCTGCACAGCGGCACCGAGGACACCGACGCCTTCCTGACCGAGGACCTGGCACCGCTGCTGGACGCCCTGGTGGCCACCGGCCAGGCCGCCGCCTGGTTCTTCATCCGCTACGGCGAGGGCGGCCCGCACCTGCGGATCCGGCTGCGCGCCCTGGACCCGGAGGCGGCGGCCGGGCTGCCCACGACCCTGGCGAAGCTGGCCGGCGCCCGTCCGGCGGTGGCAGGGACGTGGCCGTCGCGGCACGGCGAGGTCCGCGAGGTGCCGTACGAGCCGGAGACCGAGCGCTACGGCGGGCCGCTCGCGCTGCCGGTGGCCGAGCAGGTCTTCACCGTCTCCTCCCAGGTGGCGGTCCGGGCGCTGCGCGAGCAGCCGCGCGGGGCCCGGCGGCTGGCGCTGGCGGCCGACCTGGCGCACACCACCGCGGCGGCGCTCGGCCTGGACCGGCTGGCGGGTGCCCAGTGGCTGCGCCGGCACGCGGCGAGCTGGCGGTGGATCACCGAGGTCACCCTGCTGCCCGGGGCAGTGGTGCACGCCAAGGTCAACTCGGTGTACGCGGGGCAGCACGAGGCCCTGGCGCAGCGGGCCGGGGCGCTGCGCGAGGCGCTGGCGGACGGCAGTGCGGCGCCCTGGCTGGCGGACTGGGCCCGGGAGGTGCGGGCCTCGGAGGTCCGGCTGCCCTGGGTGTGGGCCTCCCAGCTGCACATGCTGTTCAACCGGCTCGGGATCACCCCCGACGAGGAGCGGGCGGTCTGCCGGCTGGCCGCGCGGACCATGCTGGACGCGGGCGAGCCGCCGTCGTTCTTCCCGGCCGGGCACCGGGCGCCGGACCGCCAGTACCTGGAGCGCAGCAAGTTCCAGGTCGGCCGGCCCGAGGACACCGCGCTGCGGACCCTGCCCGCGGCTCCGGCAGCGAGCGTCTCCGCCGCCGAACTCCCGCTGCCCGCGAACCCGTTGCCGGACCTTCCGCTGGCCGCCGTGCTGGGCGCACGGACCTCCGCGCGCGGCCCGCTGACCGGCCCGCTGAGCGACCGGACGCTCGGCGCCCTGCTCTGGGGGTCGCACGCGGAGAGCCACCGCTCCGAGCAGCCGCTCGCCGACGGCACCGTCCGCCCGCTGGTGCACCGCCCGTACCCGAGCGCGGGGGCGCTGTACACGGCCCGGCTGCGGCTGCTCGCGCTCGACGTCGACGGCCTGCCCGCCGGCACCTACCAGTGCGTGCCGGAGCGCCGGGCGCTGCGGCTGCTCGGGCCGGCCCCGACCGTCGAGGAGATCAAGGCCCTCTCCTCCTACCTCGCCCGCTCCCCCGAGGACCCGGACGGGATCGGCATCGACCGGGCCCCCGCCGTGCTCGCCCTCTACCTGGACCTCGGCCTGCTGCGCCGCCGGTACGGCCTGCGGGCGCTGCGGCTGGGCCTGCTGGAGGCCGGCCACCTCGCGCAGACCCTGCTGCTCACCGCCACCGCGCTCGGCCTGGGCACCACGCCGCTGGGCGGCTTCCACGACGACCTGGCCCACGAACTGCTCGGCCTGGACGACCTGGAGCAGCCGCTGCAGTACCTGCTGCCGCTGGGCCGCCGCCCGGGCGGCACCGGCCCGAGCTGACCGCCGGGGGCCTCGGCGGACCGGCCCGCCGGCCGGCGTGCGAAGCTGTGGGCCGGCGGTCGGAAGGAACGGGCATGGACGGAACGGGCAGGTCAGGGGCGTCGGCGCAGCCGCGCACGGTCGGGCTGGTGGACCTGCGCGGGGCGGCCGGGGCCGCGCTCGAGCTGCGCTACCCGGCCGACGCCGTGGTGGTGGTGTCCGGGTTGCCCGGCAGCGGGAAGAGCACGCTGCTGCGCCGGTGGTCGGCGGCCGTCCCGGTGGTCGACCCGCGGGACGTGCACGAGGCCTGCGAGGCGGTGATGCCCGAGCGGCTCCCGTACGGCGTGTACCGGCCGTGGGCGCGGCTGGTGCACCTGAACTGGCTGCGGTCGGGGATCCGGGACGGCGGGCCGCTGCTGGTGCACGACTGCGGCAGCCGGCCCTGGCTACGGCGGTGGCTGGCCCGCGGTGCTCGGCGGCAGGGCCGGGAGCTGCACCTGGTGGTGCTGGACATCGGCCCCGAGCAGTCGCTGGCGGGCCAGCGGGCGCGCGGCCGGTGGGCGCCGCGGCGGGCGTTCGCCCGGCACTGCGCGGGGCTGGGCCGACTGGTCGGCGCGCTCACCCTGGCCGGGTCGGCCGGTACGGGGGTGGTGCCGACGGTGGTCGCCGAGGTGACCTCGGTGGTGCTGCTGGACGTCGACTCGCGCGCGCTGGTGACCGCTGCGTTCGATTACCCGGCGGTCTGAGGCCGGCCGGTGCGGCTCCCGGGCCGGTTCGGCCCTCCGGCCGGGCGCGCCCGAGGTGGTCCCCGTCCCTGACGGCGATACTGGATCCCCTGCGGCTTTGCGAAGGCACCGGCTGATCGAAGGGCCCCCAGACATCGATGCGGACTCGACCGAGCACGTCCGACGGCCAGACCCTGCTGGCACGGCTGCGAACGCACGATCCGGATTTCGCCGCCACCCGGCGCGCCGGACGCTGCGCGATCGTCGCGTCCGCCCTGTTCGCCCTGGGCATGGAGGTCCTGCACTCACCGCCGGTGGCCTACTACGCAGCGTTCGGATGCTTCTCCATGCTGCTGTTCGTGGACTTCACCGGGCCGATGCCGAAGCGGCTGCGCGCCCAGTTCCAGCTGGCGGTCGCGTGGGCCGCACTGGTCTGTCTGGGCACCCTCGCAGCACCGGTGACCTGGGTGGCCGTCGTGGCAACCCTGGTGGTCTCGTTCCTCATCCTCTTCTCGGGCGTCGTCAGCTCGGTCCTCGCGGGCGCGACGACGGCCCTGCTGCTCGCCTTCGTCATCCCCGTCAGCAGCCCCGCGTCCTACGCACAGCTCCCGGAGCGGGTGGCCGGCGTCGGACTGGCCGCGATCGGGTCGATGGTGGCGATCCGGCTGATGTGGCCGCGGGCCTCCACCGATCCACTCGGCGGACCTGCCGCGCGGGTGTGTCGTACCGCGGCGGCCCGCCTGCGGACGGAGCTGGGTCCGGTCGACGGCGCTGGATCCGGCCCGGGCGTCGAACCGGCCGAGGCCGTCGCTCGTGCGGAGGTCTCGGCGGCGCAGGATCTCCGTCGCGTGTTCGATCACGCTCCCTACCGGCCCACCGGCCTGTCCACCGGATCGCGTGCCCTGGTCAGGCTGGTCGACGAACTCACCTGGCTGCACGCCGTCCTGCAGAGCCCTTCGCTCCGACCGGAGGTCGACTCCGGCGTGGACCGCGGCGCGGATGCGGTGCGGGGCGCGGCCGCCGAGGTGCTGGACCGCTCCGCGGATCTGCTGCAGGACCCGAGCGGCAGCGTCGAGGACCTCCGGCACCGAGCCGTCGTTCTCCGCGCGGCCATGGACTCGCTCGTCGAGACCTCCGCCGCACGGCTTCCCCGTACCCTGCGGAACTCCGCCGAAGGGGGTGACGCCCAGGCGTTCCTGGGCGCCCTGGACGTCGGTTTCCGCGCCAAGCGGCTCGGCTACGCCACGCTGCAGGTCGCGGCCGACGTGGCACTCGTCGCGGAGGCCGAGCGGCGCACCTGGCGCGAGCGGCTGCTGGGCACGGAGCCGGGAGCACGCGCCGAACCCGCGGCCTCGGCGCTCGAGCGGGCCGGCGCCCACCTGCACGTCGACTCGGTGTGGCTCCACAACAGTCTGCGTGGCGCCGTCGGGTTGTCCCTCTCCGTCGCCCTGGCCGACCTGACCAGCGTCCAGCACTCGTTCTGGGTGCTGCTCGGTACCCTCTCCGTGCTGCGCTCGAACGCCTTGAACACCGGCCAGAACGTCCTGCGCGCCGTGGGCGGGACCGTGGTGGGATCGATCATCGGCGCCGCCCTGCTCGTGGGGATCGGCCATCGGACCGAAGTGCTCTGGTTCGTTCTCCCGGTCGCGGTCTTCCTGGTCGGGATCGCCCCGGCGACGATCTCCTTCGCAGCGGGTCAGGCCGCGTTCACGATCACGCTCGTGGTGATCTTCAGCATCGGCGAGGACCCGGACTGGCACCTGGCCGTGCTCCGGGTGCAGGACATCGCCCTGGGCTGCGCGGTGAGCCTCCTGGTCGCCCTGTTCTTCTGGCCGCGAGGCGCAGCCGCCGCCATCGACAGGGCGTTGGCCGAGGCGTACCGGAACAGCACGGGCTACCTGGCGGACGCGGTGCGGTACGGCATCGACCGCTGCGAGGACGACGGGCGAGCAGGTGACGGCCGGCCGCTCGAGGCCCAGCGCCGGGCGGCCGCGGCGGCCCGGCGACTCGATGACGCCTTCCGCTCCTACCTGGCCGAACGCGGTGCCAAGCCGATGGCGCTGGCCGACATGACCACCCTGGTCACCGGCGTGGTGAGGTTGCGACTGGCTGCGGACGCCGTGCTCTCGCTCTGGCGCCGGGCCGCCGCCGCGCGCCTGGACGAGGCCGGCTCCGGTGCCCGCCACGAACTGCTCGCCGGAACGGAAGCCGTGGCCGGCTGGTACCGGAGCCTGGCGGAGTCGCTCGCCCGGCACACGGCGGTGCGCAGCCCCGTCGAGGAGGACGTCGCCCGTGAGGTGCGCCTGGTGCGGTCCCTCCGGCGCGACCTGCTGGACGACACGGGGGCGGCCACCGCCAACGCCGTGCGCCTGATCTGGACGGGTGACTACGTCGAATCGGCCCGCCAACTGCAGCCGCGCCTGGCCGACGCGGCCGCGACGGCCGGGCACCAGCACGCCGTCGAGGCCCCCGGAGGATCACCGGACGAACCCCGAGGGTAACCGGCTGCGGTCGCGACCACGGCGCCCCCGCGGACCCTGGAACGCGGGGGCGCCGTGACGTGCGTCGGAGCGGACGGTCTGCCACGGTGGAACCCTGGGCCGGGTCGCGGGCCGGGCCAGGTTCGCTCACCCCGCCACCCGCGTACCGGGCTCGTGAGACCGGAGGACCGCACCATGGACCCGACCGGAAGCGCCGACCGACCCGGGGCCGACCTCGGACGTGGAGCACCCGGCGTGCCGGCACGGGGGCGCGGCCCGAACCGCCGGGGCGACATCTCCCAGGAGGACGACCGAGCGCCGTCGGCCGGGTGGGGAGCGGCGATCAGCGTCACGAAGGTCCTGGCCAGGACCCGGGAGCCGACCCGTGCCCCGTTGGCCATGCTGAAGATGAACCACGAGAACGGTGGGTTCGACTGCCCCGGGTGCGCCTGGCCGGACGACCGCCACGGCCTGCACCTGGACCTGTGCGAGAACGGCATCAAACACGTCACCTGGGAGATGACGCCCAAGCGGGTGACGCGCGAGTTCTTCGCCGCCCACACGGTGGAGGAGCTCGCGGAGTGGACGGACTTCGCGCTGGAGGACCAGGGTCGGCTGACCGAGCCGATGGTCTACGACGGGTCGACGGACACCTACGTCCCGATCTCCTGGGACGATGCGTTCGCCCTCGTCGGGGAGACGCTGCGCGGCCTGGACAGCCCTCATCAGGCGGCCTTCTACACCTCGGGCCGGCTGAACAACGAGGCGACGTTCCTGTACCAGCTGTGGGCGCGGGAGTTCGGCACGAACAACCTGCCGGACTGCTCCAACATGTGCCACGAGGCCTCCGGCCGAGCCCTGGACGCCTCGCTCGGGACCGGCAAGGGCACCTGCGACATCAACGACTGGGATGCCGCGGACCTGCTGATCATCATGGGGGTCAACGCCTCGTCGAACGCACCCCGCATGCTCACCGCGCTGGCCGAGGCGCACCGCCGTGGCGCGCAGATCGTGCACGTCAATCCCCTGATCGAGGCGGCCTCCCGGCGCACGATCGTGCCGCACGAGTTCGCGTCCATGGCCCTGTTCCGCGCCACCCCGACGGGCACCATGAACGTGCAGGTCGGGGTGGGCGGCGACATGGCGCTCCTGCGCGGAGTGGCGAAGGCGGTGCTGGAGCGCGCGGAGGACGACCCGTCGGTGCTCGATCACGACTTCGTCGAGCGGCACACGACGGGATTCGAGCGCTACCGCGACCTGGTGCGGGAGTCCGACTGGTCGACCCTCGTCGCACAGTCGGGCGTGAGCCGGGCGCAGATCCTGGAACTCGCGGACCGCTACCTGGCGGCCGACCGCACGATCGTCTCCTGGTGCCTGGGCGTGACCCAGCAGGACCACGCGGTGGACTCGATCCGCGAGATCGTCAACCTCCTGCTGCTGCGCGGCAACATCGGACGGGAGGGCGCCGGTCCGTCGCCGGTCCGCGGCCACAGCAACGTCCAGGGCAACCGGACCTGCGGGATCGACAACCGTCCGACCGCCGAGTTCCTGGACGCCCTCGACGAGGTCTGCGGCATCACCTCCCCGCGCGAGCACGGCCTCGAGACCGTGGGCACCATCAAGGCCATGCGGGACGGTCACCTCAAGGTGTTCGTGGCGATGGGCGGCAACTTCGTCCTCGCCGCGCCGGACACCGACGTGACCACCGCGGCGCTGCGCCGCACGGAGTTGACCGTCCAGGTCAGCACCAAGCTGAACCGCAGCCACCTGGTCCACGGCCGCAAGGCACTGATCCTGCCCTGCGTCGGGCGCACCGAGAAGGACATCCAGGCATCGGGCCCCCAGGGCGTCACCGTCGAGGACGCGATGAGCGAGGTGCACCTCTCGTACGGGATGCGCAAGCCTCCCTCCGATCAGCTCAGGTCCGAATGCGCGATCGTGGCCGGAATGGCCAGGGCGACCCTGCCGGCGTCCGCCACACCCTGGGAGGGGTACGTCGAGGACTACGACCGCATCCGGGACACGATGGCCCGCCTGCTCCCGGGATTCGAGGACTTCAACCGCAGGGTGCGCGAACCGCTCGGGTTCCGCATCACTCAGCCGGCCCGGGTCCGCGAGTTCCACACGGCCAGCGGCCGCGCGGAGTTCTGCCTGAGCGCCCTGCCGGACGTCCTGCCTCCGGACGGCATGCTCGTGCTCTCCACCATGCGCTCGCACGACCAGTGGAACACGACCGTGTACTCGGACGACGACCGGTACCGGGGTGTCAAGAACCTCCGCACGCTGCTGTTCATGAACCGTCAGGACATGGCGGAGCGCGGACTGGCGGAGTTCGCCCTGATCGACATCACCAGCCACGCCCGCGACGGGAGTTGCCGCTCGGTGTACGGCTACCGAGCCATCGCCTACGACCTGCCCGCGGGCAGCGTCGCCGGCTACATGCCCGAGCTCAACATCCTCTGCGGCCTCGACGACTACAGCCGCCAGAGCGACCAGCCGCTGATGAAGCACCAGCTCGTCACGGTCGCGCCTTCCCGGGCCTGACCGAGCACCGCTCGGACGACGGGGCGGGGGCGGGGGCGGGAGCGGGGCCGGGGGCGGGAGCGGGGCCGGGATGCATACGACCGGGCTAATGCGAGCCGGATGTGCCGTCCGGGCTCGCAGGTGCGACCTAGGCTCGCGGCCGTACCCATCGCTGCGCACCGCCGCGCCCGACCGCGGCAGACAGGGAGCATCGTGTGATCACCCGTACCGGCCGGCGGCCGCGTCTGCGCGTGGCGGGCGGCTGCCTCGCCGCCCTGCTCACGGTCGGCGCCTGCTCCTCCGGCTCCTCCGGCTCCGGCTCGGCGTCCGCCTCCGGCTCCGCGAGTGCTGCCGTGACCGGCACCGTCACCGTGTTCGCCGCCGCCTCGCTGAAGGAGAGCTTCACCACGCTCGGCCAGCAGTTCGAGCAGGCGCACCCGGGGACCAAGGTGGTCTTCAACTTCGCGGGCAGCGACGCGCTCGCCGCGAGCATCGTCGGCGGCGCCCCGGCCGATGTGTTCGCCGCCGCCAGCCCGGCGACCATGAAGACGGTGACCGACAAGGGCGACGCGGCCGGCGACCCCGCGACCTTCGCGCGCAACCAGCTGGAGATCGCCACCGTGCCGGGCAACCCGCAGCAGATCGCCACCTTGCAGGACCTCGCCCGGCCAGGCCTCAAGGTGGTGCTGTGCGCCAAGGAGGTGCCCTGCGGAGCCGCCGCCCAGAAGGCCCTGGCGGCGGGTAACGTCCAGCTCACACCGGTCAGTTACGAGCAGGACGTGAAGGGCGCGCTGACCAAGGTCGAGCTGCAGGAGGCGGATGCCTCGCTGGTCTACCAGACCGACGTGAAGTCCGCTGCCGGGAAGGTCGACGGAGTGCCGTTCGCCGAGGCCTCCTCGGCGATCAACGACTACCCGATCGCCACGCTCGCGCACGCGCCGAACAGCGCCGGGGCCGCGGCCTTCGTCGCCCTGGTGGAGTCGCCGCAGGGCCGGCAGGTGCTCGCCGACGCCGGGTTCCTCAGCCCCTGACCTGCGCTGCACCCGTCCGGGGTGCGCGCACGCGGCCCGCGCCGGGCTGGGCCGGGCAGGGCCGAGCCGGGCCGGGTCATCGTTGGGCCAGCACCCGGGGAAGCTGCTCGGCGACCGCGTCCGCGAGGCGCTCGAACTCGGCCCTGAGGAACGGCGCCGCGAGGCGTGCCAAGCCGTGGAACCGGAGCGACGCGCGGTAGACCACCAGGGTGCGGTCCGCGGACGCGCGGGTCGTGATGCGGTCGGTGGCCGTGACGGTGCGGTTGTGTCCGACGAACACCACTTGGTCGGGCCGGTACTCCTCCAGTCGGTACTCCAACTGGGTCTGCCGCCCGCGGAACCGCGAGGTGTTCCGCCAGCGGGCTCCCGCCACCACCGGGCCTGGGTCCAGCCGCACGCAGGCCTCGGTGCCCGGGTCCCATTCCACCGTGTTCCCGAAATCCGCCAGGTACCTCAGCACCTCCGCACAAGGGCGCCCCACCGCCATGCTGCGTTCCACACTGATCATCGGCTCGCCTTCCCTCCGGGCCCGCGGTGCGCAGGCCACTGCCCCTTGTTCGGTGCGGACGCTTCCGCGGATGGCCACCCCGGGCCGGCACGACAGCGCCACCAGGCCTGAGCGTGAGCTGTCACGGGCTCCCGGCGTTCCCGCCGGGCTCCCGCCACAGAACCGGGTCGTACCGCCGACGGGCCGCGGCCAGGTGCGGGCCCTCACGCCAGGATCGCGGCAGCCCCAGGGCGGCCTGCCGGAACAGCCTGGCCTGCGCCGTCGCCAGGCAGTCCGTGGCCGGCCAGCCGGGCAGGCCGTACATCCGCCGCGCCCAGGGCGGGAGCAGGCCGACCGCGCAGCCGACCAGCGCCGCCCAGGCCGGACGCAGCGGGCTCGCGAGGAGGGCCCAGCCGTGCAGCGGCGGCACCAGCGCGAACCGCATCGCGTCCCGGGCCGCCGGCGTCACCCGCAGCAGCGGGCGTACCGACACCAGGTACGCGTCCAGCTCCCGCACACCGGCGGGCACCTGGAACTCCTCCGGAACGCCCATGAGATGAGCCACCGTCGCCTGCTCGGCGAGGTAGCGGTCCGCGTCGGCGTCGCCGAGGGCCAGCCCACTGCGCCGGGCCGCCGTCAGGAAGGAGCCGACCTCCGCGCAGTGGACCCAGATCAGCAGGTCCGGGTCGTCGGCCCGGTAGGACCGGCCCGTTTCCGGATCGGTCCCGCGGACGTGTTCATGGATCGATCGGACCCGGTCGACGGCCTCGCGGACCTCGCCGCCGGTGCCGTAGGTCACCGCGCCGACGAAGTGCGCCGTCCGGTGGAGCCGGCCCCACGGGTCGTCACGGAACGCCGAGTGCTGCGCCACGCCGGCCATGGCGAGCGGGTGCAGCGCCTGCAGGAGCAGGGCCCGCAGGCCGCCCAGGACCATGGACGGGTCGGCGTGCACCGTCCAGGACACCGAGCCCGGCGTGAACAGTCCCGCCGCGGGGATCGGGGTCGGGCGGGACGACTCGCCGTTCACTCACCCGGCCTTGCTGCCCGGGCGGTCGAGCCACCCGCTGCGCGAATCCCCCTCCGCGAGGGGCGCCTGCCGCTCGTAAGTGGCCAGCGCCAGGCCGAGCGTGAAGAAGGTGGGCGCCCACTCGCCCACGAAGATGCCCCACCGGTCGGCGCGCTCGACGCCCGCCTGTTCGGCCTTCATCGACGCGATCCAGCTCAGCAGGGACAGGCCGATCGACCCGAAGGCCGCTGCATAGGCGTGTTCGCTGGTGATCCCGGCTTCGTGGAGCCGGCGCACGACGGCCATGACTACCCTCCAGAGGTTTGAGGCACGAGACTTCCTTGTCCCTGCATCCTCGGGGCGATCTCCTCACGGTGGCAGTCGCAGCGGTACCGCAGCGTTAGGGGGAGCGCAGCGGGGTGCGAAAACGCTGCACAAACGGTCCGACTGGGCCGACCGGGTCCGACCGCTGCACGGTGAACGGGTGATGACACCAGCGAGGACCGATCGCGGTACGCCCTCCGGCGATCGCCCCGGGCCGACGGACGAGGAGCTGCCTCGGCTCGTGGGACAGGTCGCCCGGGGTGACCAGGCTGCCTTCGAGGTGCTCTACGACGTGATCGCGGGGCCGGTGTACGGGGTCGCGCTGCGAACGCTGCACAGCCCGGCGCACGCCGAGGAGGTGGCCCAGGAGGTCCTGCTGGAGGTGTGGCGCACCGCCGACGCGTACCGGTCGGAGCGCGGGTCGGTGCTCACCTGGGTGCTGACCATCGCCCACCGCCGGGCGGTGGACCGGGTACGGTCCGCGCGGGCCTCCGCCGAGCGGGACCACCGGTCCCGGGGCCGGGAGTTGCCGCCGAGCGATCCGCCGGAGGACCAGGCGGTCCGCTCGCTGGAGCGGCAGCGGGTCCGGTCGGCGCTCGCGCAGCTGAGTACGGTGCAGCGCGAGGCCGTGGTGCTGGCCTATTACGGCGGGTACACGCAGCGGGAGATCGCGCACCGCGTCGGGGTGCCCCTGGGCACCGTCAAGACCCGCGTACGCGACGGGCTCATCCGCCTGCGCGCCGCATTCACGCCCGACGGCGCAGTACTCGGGCGGGGCGAGCCGCTGGTCGGGCCGCCGTCCGGACCGGGCCGCACGGCGGGGGCGCGGCGATGACGGCGGCCGGTCCCGGTGTCGAATCGGTGTGGGACTACCCGCGTCCACCGGCCGTCCGCTCCGCTCGCGGCACGCTGGTCGAGGTGTGGTTCGCCGGAATGCTGATCGCGTCCACGACCGAGGCGGTCCGGGTACTGGAGACGAGCCACCCGCCGGTCTACTACCTGCCCGCCGACGACGTGGCCACCGACATCCTGAGGGCGGGCGACGGTTCGAGCGTGTGCGAGTGGAAGGGGCACGCCCGCTACTGGGACGCGCAGGTCGGGGAGCGCAGAGCGGAGCGGGTTGCGTGGAGCTACCCCCGGCCGGAGCCCGCCTACCGGGAGTTGACCGGCCGGTTGGCGTTCTACCCCGGGAGGGTGGACCTGTGCACGGTCGACGGCGAAACGGTGCACGCCCAGGAAGGCGACTTCTACGGTGGGTGGATCACCGGCGCGATCATCGGCCCGTTCAAAGGTGCGCCGGGCACGGCCGGCTGGTGAGCACCCGGTGGTGCCTACGCCCCGGGGCCGTTCGTCCAGCGGTGCGGAAACGATGCGACTGGGCAGAAGGAGCGGACGGGACGACGATTGACCTCGAGATCCAGCGGGAGGACGTCATGACCCTCGAGCAACGGAACACCCCCGGCTACCACGCCGTGTCCGCGATCCCTCCCACCGAGACACCCGAATGCGAGGCGTCGACGTGCTCGGGCATCTCGACCCCGGAGTCGGTCGAACTGCACAACGCCTGGCCCTCCTGGGTTCCGCTGGTGATGATCGCCGTCCTGGTGGTGTGCTGCGCGGGCTTCGCCGTGGGGAGAATCGCAGGATGGTGACCTCGCCCGCCGCCCAGGACGCCCTGGAGGAGGCCGGACTGCCGACCGGCGGCGTGGCCCAGCGCCTCGGCGTGTCCCCCACCACGGTCCGCTCCTGGGAGCGCCGCTACGGCATCGGCCCCGCCCACCGCGAGGCCGGCCACCACCGGCGCTGGAGCCCGCAGGACATCGCCGTCCTGGAGGCCATGTGCCGCCTGACCGCCCGCGGGGTGCCGCCGGGCGAAGCCGCCCGCGCCGCCCTGGCCCAACGCACCGTGGCCGACCACGCCGGCACCTCCGGCCCGGTGCTCGGTGGACCGGGCGCGGGCCCCATGGGCGGAGGCCGCCCCGGCCGCGGCCCCGGGGGGAGCCGGGCCCTGCGGGTCGGGGCGGTGCGCCCCGAGTGCCGCGGGCTGGCCCGGGCGGCGGTGCGCCTCGACGCACCGGAGGTCGCCAGGATCCTGCGCGAAGCGGTCGAGTCGCTCGGGGTGATCGAAGCGTGGACCGAGGTGATGATGCCGGCGCTGCGCGCCGCCGGCCGCAAGTGGTCGGTGGACGGCGAGCACTACGTCGAGGTGGAGCATCTGCTGTCCTGGCACGTCTCCAGCGTGCTGCGGGGAGTGGCGGTGGGAACGGCGGCGACCCGTGCGGTGCCGCCGGTGCTGTTGGCCGCGGCCCCCGCCGAACTGCACAGTCTGCCGTTGGAGGCCACGGCCGCGGCGCTGACCGAACGCGGCCTGCCGTTTCGCATGCTCGGCGCGGCGGTGCCGCCACAGGCGCTGCTGGACGCCCTCCGGCGGATCGGCCCCAGGGCCGTGATGCTCTGGTCCCAGGACCGACGGAGCGCCGACGGCGAACTCCTCGGGCAGGTCGGCGCCAGTCTGTGGGGTCCGCGCGGCTCCCGCGGCGGGGCGGTCGTCGTCGCCGCCGGCCCCGGCTGGGCGCGCAGCAGGTTGCCGGTCGGCACAGCCGGTCCCCGGACCCTCGCGGACGCGGTCGACCTGCTCGAGCAGGCGGTCACGGGTTGACGTTCCGGACCGGACCGGGCGCGCCGACCGACCGCCGCCGCGCGGCTCAGCGTATGGGCGCCGGTTCCGGCACGCCCCACACCCGCTCGGCGGTCGACACCACCCACATCGGGAACTGCAGCAGGGGAACGGCCTGCGAGGCGGGATGGCCCGGGGCGACCGCACCCTCGGGGAAGAACGCCACCCGGCACCGCCGGCACCACCAGGCCGCCTGCCAGACCCGGTACTGCCGCTCCCAGAGCGCACGCCGCGCCCCGGCCTGCTGCTCGGCCGTCCGGACGCGCCGCGGCCGCGTCGAAAGCTGCACGACCAGCCCGGTCAGCGCCAGGGGGACGGCGAGGAACAGCGGGCCGAAGATGTAGCCCAGGCGGTAGGCAGCGTTGGCGCCCTCCAGATCACCCTGGTCGCGGACCACGCTGGTCAGCCAGAGGCCGATGATCACACCCGCCACGATGTACAGCACGCCGGCGGGCTTGCTCCGCTCGACGGTCGCCGGCGCGGGCACCGGCGGCGGCAGGAGCAGACCGTACTCCTGCGCCCTGAGCGGCTGGCCGGGGTCGGCCGCGGCGTACGGCACGCCCACCGTCAGGTCGGACGTGGCGCATTTGGGGCATTCGGCATTCATCGCCCGGCACGGCTCCTGGATCTGGGGTTGCACGCACAGCTGGTGCGTGGACGGTGTGACAGCGTATTGGAGCACACGTCCCCGACCGACCGTCACCCGTTTCCGCGGCCCTCCCCCGCGGACCGGCCCCCGGCCGACCGGACGTCATCCGGCCGGGCCGGCACCACCCTTCGCCGCGGGCGCTCGACCTCCGCGACGACGACCGGCGTCACATCACCGACCTGGAGGAGTCCGACCACGCCGTCCGCGGGCCTCCCGGACGCCTCCGTGCCGGGCAGCAGTCCGACGATGCCGTCCCCGACGTCGACGAGAGCACCGAACGGGAGCACCCGGACGACCGTCCCGCGCACCGCCTGCCCCACCACCGTACGATCCGCGAACACCAGGAACGGATCAGGCCGCAGAGCGCGCAGGGAGAGCCTGGCCTCCACGTTGTACGTGCCGAACTGGAGGAACTCGCACGAGACCCGCTGCCCGACCTGGACCACCTCGGTCGGAGCGTTGAAGTGCCGCCAGGACAGTTCGGGCATCGTGATGAATCCGACCCCGGGGAACACGGGATGGTCCGGACCGTCGTCCAGGCCCACGAAGACCCCGAAGTCCTCGACCGCCGCGACGCGGCCGGAAAGGACGTCACCACGGTGCAGTGACTCCAGGAACACCCGGAGCTCCGGACACTTCGACTGCCACGCCATGGCTGCCACCCTGGCACACACTCACGGAGACAGTTGCAGCCACCGGCGTGCGGCGGTCAGGTTCACCTCGGTCTCGCTGCTCCAGGAGCAGACCTCCAGCCACGCCAGGTAGCCGCCCTCGGCGAACACCAGGATCTCGCCGGGGCAGTCACCGGATTCGGTCCGGAGCTGTCGTTCGGCGGCCACGACGGTGCGCAGGCCGGTCGGCGCGGGCCCGATCCCGCACGCGTCGAACGCGAAGTAGGCGGTACCGCATCCGCACCCGCAGCGGGACTCCACGCGGACGTGCGGGATCTGCGCCCGGAGCGCGACGTGGGCCGGGTCGTCCGTGTCCAGGACGAGTGCGAGCACGTCGGCCATGTCGTCGGGCAGGCTTTCGGTCATGGCGTCACGGTAGTCGAGCAACGGGTCCGGGCCCCGAGGGTCTTCGGGTCGGCCCGGCACCGGCACCCGTACCCGGCCCGGTGGACCGCTACCGACCCAGCAAGACTTCTCCCGGACCGTGGCCTCGGTATCCGATCGATCTGCGGATGCCCCGCCGGTGCGGGGTCAGCCGGCAGTCAGGCCGCGGTCAGAGCGGCGGGGCAGGCTGGGAGCACGTCAGGGAGAGGTGCCCGGAGCAGATCATCGGGTGCCTGGCCAGCGATGGCCGAGCAGGGTCCCTCGGGGCCCGCGCAGGTTCGAATCCTGCCCTCTCCGCCAGTGATCCCCCCGGGCCGGACGCCCGGTTCCACTCCCGCAGTTCAGCGGGCGGACCAGATCGGACAGGTGGCCGCGTGGCGGGTCACCATCACCACGGTCCCGCCGTCCGACAGCTGCCGATCGTGCACGACCGTGCAGCACGTCATCGACGAGAGCGCTGCCGCCCGGACGACGGCAGGAGCCTCGTCCCGGTCCGGCAGGTCGGTGCCCCACCACGTGGGCTGCTCGAGCGGCCGCTCGGGCCGGCGGACGAAGGTTCGGCGGGCGGCCTGCTCGATGGGTACCCCGAGAGCTCGGGCACGGGCGTGAAGACGACGACGGTCGCGGCGTTCGGACATGGTGACACCCTGCACCCTCCCCCCGCCTCCGCGCCAATGACCAGGCCCGTCCGCCGGGCAGCCGCCCCACCACCGGCTGCGACCGCGAAAATCGCTGTCCGGTCACCGGAGCGCGGTGATAGACAACCGGCGTGGAAAAGAATCTTGAGTTCCCTGCCCTGATGCAACTGATCGACGAGCGGTCGGCCGCCTTTCGGGTCGCGGTCGCCGACGCGCCCGATCTCGACGCACCGGTGCCGACCTGCCCCGGTTGGACGCTGTTCGATCTGGTGAAACATCTGGGCGGCGGAGACCGTTTCTGGGCCGCCATCGTCGGCGCAGGGCCCGCCGACGCTCCCCCGGCCGGGGCCGTCGCCGCGCGGGCCGCGCTGGAACTGCCGCGGGAGCGGGAGGCCCTGCTGGCCTGGTTGGCCGCATCCACGGAGATTCTGCTGAACGCCCTGCGCGAGGCAGGACCGGACGCCGACTGCTGGGCGTGGTGGAGCGGCCTGCAGACGCCGCGGACCTCCGGCGGAGTCGCCCGGCACCGGGTGCAGGAGAGCGCGGTGCACACCTACGACGCCCGGCTCGCCGCGGGCGCGCCGCAGCCGCTGCCGACCGAGGTCGCCCTCGACGGTGTCGAGGAGTTCCTCTTCACCTGCGTCGCCACGCCCAGCGCCTGGCCGCACGAGCCCACGGCCTTCGACCTCCACGCCGCCGAGGGCCGTTCCTGGCGCCTCACGGTCGACGGCGACGGGGCACGGTCCACCCGCATCCCGGCTCCCGCCGCCGGCGAGGCCTCGGACGCGGTCGGCGCCTCCGTCCACGGCACGGCCGGCGAGTTGGTCCTCTACCTGTACGACCGTATCCAGGCCGGTTCCTTGCGCGTCGACGGAGATGCCGGACTGCTCGACCTGCTCCGCGCCTGGGAACCGGAGGCGTAGGACGCGACGGGGGCGGTAGGCGAGCCGCGCCACCGCTGCCACCGCCCGGGGCAGCCCGGCACCGTGCCGGAGAGAGGCACGGCGGCGATCCCTCTCATGTCTCATCGCTCCGGTTGCGGTACCGGATGACCTCGGCGAGGAGGTGGCGGTACACGGGATCGGGGTGCCCCCGCAGCGGGGCGAGGCCGTACGGAGCACGGGCGTACCGCCGTCCGGAAGCGCGAGGTCCTGGTCGGCACCCCCGCCGACCAGGACCTCGGCGGTGAGGTGATCGAGCCGAGCAGAGGCAGTCCGTCGGAGCCCACGATGTCCGGCGCATAGGCGTCCCCGGCGGTCACGGCGCTGATCAACCGATCTCGCCCGCCGGGGCGGCCGGCCGAGGGCGCCGGACGATCCACATTTGAACACGTTCAATAGTGGGCGTAGGGTGCCGGTGGACGACACGGAGAAGGGGGAATCCGGTGAAGGTTGTTCTTCCCGGCGGCACGGGGCAGGTCGGCTCGATCCTCGACCGCGCGCTGACGGCGGCGGGCCACGAGGTGGTCATCCTGGCCAGGCGGCCCACGCGGGAGCGTGAGGTGGAGTGGGACGGCCGGACCCTGGGCCGCTGGGCCGAGGCGGTGGACGGCAGCGACGCGGTCGTCAACCTGGCGGGACGCAGCGTCAGCTGCCGCTACACACCGGCCAACCTGGCAGCGATGATGGACTCCCGGGTCGACTCCGTCCGGGTGGTCGGCCAGGCCATCGCCGCCGCCGAGCGGCCGCCGCGGGTCTGGCTGCAGATGAGCACGGCGACGATCTACTCCCACCGCTTCGACGCCCCCAACGACGAGGAGCACGGCATCGTCGGCGGGACGGAACCCGGCGTGCCGGGCTACTGGGAGTTCAGCGTACGGATCGCCAGGAACTGGGAGCGCGAGCAGGAACTCGCCGCCACCCCGCACACCCGCAAGGTGGCGCTGCGCGCGGCGATGGTGATGAGCCCGGACCGCGGCGGAGTCTTCGACGTCCTGCTGACCATGGCCCGCCTGGGTCTGGGCGGGCCGGTGGCCGGCGGCCGGCAGTACGTCTCGTGGATCCACGACACGGACTTCGTCCGGGCGGTGGAGTTCCTGATCGAACGGGAGGACATCAGCGGCCCGGTCAACCTCGCCGCGCCCGGCCCGCTGCCGCAACGCGAGTTCAACCGCGCGCTGCGTCGCGCCTGCGGAATGCCGGTGGGCCTGCCCGCCACCCGATGGATGGCCGAGATCGGCGCGTTCGCCCTGCGCTCGGACACCGAACTGCTGCTCAAGAGCCGCCGCGTGGTGCCGGGCCGGCTCCGGGCGGCCGGGTTCACCTTCGCGCACGAGCAGTGGCCCGAGACCGCCGCGGACCTGGTACGCCGCCGGCGGACGCGACAGACAGTCGCAGGCACAGGCACAGGCACATGCACGGCAGCAGCCGACCCGGGCCGGCGGTGAGGTGACCGGCCGAACAGATCCCGCACGGACGGTCGGCCGGTGCTCGCCGGCGCCGGATTCCTGAGCCCCTGACCTGCGCCGCACCCGCCCGGAGTGTCGGAGCTGCGGCGAACGGCCCGATTGCTAGCCTCAATTCGCCCGGAACAGGCCCTGCTTGATGATTCGTCGGCAAACCGTTCCGTTCGCGAGCGGTCGGGCGCACTCCGGACTTCCGTGCCAGGGATTTCCCTTTCGTCGAAGGCGAGTTCACCACGTGGATCACGAGGTTTCCCGACGCAGACTGCTGGGCGCCGCCGCCGGCGTGGTCGCCACCGGGGCCGCGCTCGGCGCCGTGCCCGCCGGGGTCGCCCGGGCCGAGCCCGGCGGGCACGGCGGACCGCAGGGCCCGGACGGCCCCGGCGACCCGGGCGACCTGCGGGTGCTCCCGGGCGACGGCCGGTACGAGACCTTGAGCCAGGGCTTCAACCAGCGCTGGACCAGCGACCCCGCGTACATCCAGCTGGTGGACGGCGACGCGCGGGCGCTCGCCGCGGTGCGCGAGGCGCTGGACCGGAGGCTGCGCCCCACCGTGCGCAGCGGCGGCCACTGCTACGAGGACTTCGTGGAGAACACCGGCGGCGCCATCCTCGACCTGAGCATCATGAACGGGGTGCGGCGCACCGAGGACAAGTACGGTCACCCGGCGTACTGCGTGGAGGCGGGCGCCACCGTCTGGGACATGTACACCGAGCTGTTCCGCCGCTACGACGTGGCCGTCCCGGCCGGGTCCTGCTACTCGGTCGGCGCCGGTGGCCACATCTGCGGCGGCGGCTACGGCGTCCTGAACCGGCGGGACGGGCTGACCGTCGACCACCTGACCCAGGTCGACGTGATCACGGTCCGCGGTGGGCGGCCCGAGGTGACCAGGGCGCACCGCTCGGACCCGGAAGGTTCGGACACCGCGCACCTGTTCTGGGCACACACCGGCGGCGGGGGCGGCAACTTCGGCGTGGTGCTGCGGTACTACTTCTCCGAGGAGCTGCCGCGGCCGCCGGCCCGGGTCTGGCTCAGCAGCATCGCGTGGCCGTGGGCGGACATCCTGAAGAAGCCGGCGGACTTCACCCGGCTGATGAAGAACTTCGGCGAGTTCTTCACCGCGCACAGCGGGCCGGACGAGCAGGTGTACGACAAGCTGTTCGCCATCCTGAAGCTCACCCATCGGACCAACGGGAACATCGCGCTGTTCAGCCAGTGGGTCGGCGACGACGTCGCGCCGCTCGACGCCTTCCTGGACGCGATGGAGGCCGGCCTGGAGACGCCCGCCACCGTCCAGACCGACAGCGCGGGCGGCCTGTTCCTGCCGTACCCGGACCGGCGCCGGCGGATGCCGTGGCTCCAGGCCACCCAGACCCTGAACGGCTCGGGCGCCAACCAGCGCGGCAAGTACAAGTCCGCGTACCACCGCAAGCCGTTCTCGGACCACAACATCGACGCCACCTGGACCTGGCTGACCAGGGACGTCCCCGGGGTCGACCTCGCCCAGACCCTGGTCCAGATCGACGCCTACGGCTGCCGGGTGAACGCCGTCGACCCGTGCGCGACGGCGGTCCCGCAGCGGGACTCCGTCATGAAGCTGCAGTACCAGACGTACTGGACGGTGCCGGCCCAGGACGACGCCCACCTGGACTTCCTCAAGGGCTTCTACCAGGACGTCTACGCGGCCACCGGCGGGGTGCCGGAGATCAGCGACGCGGCGCACGACCTCGGCACCGACGGCGCCTACGTCAACTACCCGGACGTCGACCTCGGGATCGCCACCGATCCGGCGCCGCGCTACCCGCGGCTGTACTACAAGGACAACTATCCGCGGCTCCAACTGGCCAAGCGGATCTGGGATCCGGAGAACCGCTTCCACCACAAGCAGTCCGTGGTCGGCTGACGCGGACACGCCGGTTTCGATGACCGAGGGTGACCGACTCCTGGCGGAGCGCGTACCATCTGTTCGTACGCACCGCCGGGAGGGGGCTCGTTGGAGACCGTGATCGTGCAGCTGCCCGAGCGCCCGGCCGGGTGGCCCGGTGCCGGCGGGCAGCGGCCGCCGCTGCTGCGGATGGGGCCCGGCGAGAGCGCCGAGTTCGGCCGGGGCACGCCGGGCGGCTGCGTCCCGATCGCGCTGGAGGATCCGGGGGTCTCCCGCCGCGCCGGCGAGGTGACCGCGGCCGAGGACTACTGGCGGCTGTCCAACTTCAGCGGATCGGCGACCTACGTGGTGGAGAACCTCGAGGGCGCGGGCGAGCACGTCAAGGTGGCCCCCGGACGGCTGGGCGCCCCGGTGCCGTTCGAGTTCTCCCGGGTGGTGCTGCCGTCGGTGGCGGGCACCACCTCGTTCAAGGTGTTCGCGCCGCAGCACGCCTACCTCGACCGCGGCCCGGCCCCGGGTGCGGGCCTCGGTGAGCACACCGTCAGCCCGTTCGCGCTGGACCAGACCGCCAAGTACTTCCTGGTGCTGCTGGCGCTGTGCGAGCCGCGGCTGCGGGACGCCTCCGCCGCGGCCGTGCCCGGGGTGGGCGAGGTGCTGGAGCGGCTGCGGGCGCTGCCGTCCTGCCAGGGGCTCACCCGCTCGGCCGTCAACTACCACGTCGACTACCTCGCCGAGGCCAAGCTCCGGCTGCGGGTCGAGGAGGACCGCGAGCCCGGCGCCCCCGGCCGCACCGGGCGAAAGCGGGAGGAACTCGTCGCGCTCGCCCTGCGGTTCGACCTGGTCCGCGAGGACCACCTGACCCTGCTCCCGCCGCTGCGCGGGCGCTGATCCGCGCCCGCCGCTGCCCGAAAGGCCCGTAGGACATGCACGACACCGGGAGGCGTCCGCTCGACCTCCCCCCGGGCTACCCGGTCGCGGGCCACCGGATCACCGCGCTGATCGGCTCCGGCGGCTGGGGCACCGTCTACGCCGCCGAGGACGCGGCCGGGCGACCGGTGGCCGTGAAGTTCCTGCCACCGGGCCTGCTCACCCCCGGCCTGCGCCGGACGATGGCCGAACTGGTCCACCGTGAACGGTACTTCAGCGAGGCGGCGGACCACCCGCAGCTGATCCGCACGCTCGCCGCGCACACCGTGCACGACCCCGGACGGCCGGAGGTCGACGGCGCCCTCGCCCTGGTGATGGAGCGCGCCGACCGCAGCCTCCAGCAGGAACTGGCGGGCCGCGAACCGGGCCGCCCGGTGCCCGGGGCCGGCCGGATCCTCACCGAGGTCGCCGCCGGGCTGGCGCACATGCACGGCCGCGGCTGGGTGCACGGCGACCTCAAGCCCGGCAACATCCTGCTGATGCCCGACGGCGGCGTCCGGCTGGCCGACTTCGGCCTGACCGCCGAACTCGACGGCACCCACGCCTACACGCCGCCGCTGGGCTCGCCCGACCACGTCCCGCCGGAGTGGTGGTCCCAGCGGGCCGGGGCGCAGGGCGTCCAACTGCGGCCGAGCGCCGACGTCTGGGCCTTCGGCGTGCTCGCCCACCAGGTGCTCACCGGCGGCCTGCACCCGTTCCTCGGCGCCAGCGCCCGGGCCAGGTCGCTGGCCGCCCAGGCGTACGCCCGGGGGGCCGCCCCGCTGCGGCTGGACGAGCGGCTGCCCGCACCCTGGCGGGCCCTGATCGCCGACTGCCTGGCGGGCGACCGCCGCGAGCGCGAGCGGCTGGACGCGGACACCCTGCTGGCCCGGGTACGGGCGGCCGCCGCGCCGCCGACCACCCCGTCCGCCGTCCGGTGGCGGCGCCGCCGGCGCGGCCGTCACCGGGCCGGGCTATGGGCGGTCTGCGTGCTGGCCGCCGCCACCGCGGCCGCCTCCTCCGCGACCCTCCCGCCCGCGGGCGGCCCGGCGCCCCCGCCGCCGGGCCCGAGCGCGCCGGCGTCCGGCGCGATCCCCGCCGGCTCCGACGTGCCCACCGCCCTGCGCGAACCGATCGACCTGGCCGCCCGGCAGTGCCCGGAGGCCGAGATCACCCCGGCCTTCCTGGCCGCCATGCTCAAGGCCGAGAGCGGCTTCGACCCGAACGCCGCCCGCCCGCAGTCGCAGGAGTACGGCATCGCGATGTGGACGCCCTCGGTGTTCAACGCCTGGGCGCAGGACGGCGACCACGACGGGCGCAAGGACTACATGTCGGCCCCCGACGCCATCGTCACCATGGGCGGCTACGTCTGCTGGCTCGACCAGCAGCTCAAACGCCGCGGGTACCGCACCGACCTGCCCGCCCTGGTGGTGGCCGGCTACCGCACCAGCGACAAGACGGTGGCGGACACCGGTGGGGTGCCCGCCCGGGTCCGGCCGCACGTCGACCTGGTGCTCCGCTACCTGGCCGAGTACGGCGGCTGACGGGGGCCGACGGCGGGGCCGGCCGGGCCCCGTGCCCCGGCCGGCCCCACCCCGCCCTGTCGGGTCAGGTCAGGTCAGGTCAGGTCAGGTCAGCAGTAGGGCAGCCCCGGGACCGGCTCGTCGTTGCCGCCGCCGGAGAGGTAGATGACGTTGACCCAGACGCCGCGGTTGCCGCTGTCGTCGTCGGTCTTGGCGTACCAGAAGTTGTGGTACTGCCCGTCGGACATCTCCGTGCCCCTGGCCTGGCAGTAGAAGTAGTTGTCGCCGGCGTAGAGCGTGCCGGCCCGGACGTTGCCCTCGTGGAAGCTCGGCGCGTTCTTCCACACGTGGCAGTTGTAGGTGCCGTTGCCGTTGGCGGTGCAGCCGCCCGCGGCCTCGGCCGCGGTCGCCGTCAGGCCGAGCGTGCCGAGACCGAGCACGGTCGCCGCACCCGCCAGAGCCAGCTTGCGCACACCGAACATGGGACATCTCCTTGAGAGTTGGTGGTCACGATCCCCCGCTCGGGCTCCGCCGGTGCACCGGTTCGCCCTCGCCTCGACCAGAGAACCACCGCCCCGGGCCGCTGCGTACCTGACAGCTGTCAGGGGTGTGTCGGGCGGCCGGGGCGCGGCCCGCGGCGCCGACACGCTGTCAGCCATCCGCATGACATCGGCGCCTCCTGCCGTGCCCGCGCGCCCCGCTGCGGGCAGGCTCGGACCCGGGTGCCGCGACCGGGCGGGCCCGGCGTACGGATGATGGGGTGTGAGGCGTGGGTTCCGAGCCGAAGGTGACCGGGGCGGCCGGGACGAGCCAGCGGCTCGCGCTGGCCGGGATGCTGTTCGCGGTGTCGATGACGTTCATCGACCAGACCATCGTGTCGATCGCCGCGCCGAGCATCATCGGCGAACTCGGCCTGTCCTCCTCCGGCATGCAGTGGGTGGTGAACGCCTACCTGCTGTCGCTCGCCGCGTTCTTCGCGCTCGGCGGACGGCTGGCGGACGTGCTCGGGCACCGGCGGGTGATGCTGGCCGGCACGGTGGTGTTCGTGGTCTCCTCCGCGATCTGCGGCGCGGTGCCCTCCGGGGGCGGGGCGCAGGCCTGGCTGGTGATCTTCCGGGCCGTCCAGGGCTTCGGCGCGGCGCTGATGTTCCCGGCCGCGCTGGCGGTGGTGGTGGAGGTCTTCCCGGTCGAGCGCCGCGGCCGGGCCCTGGCGCTGTTCTTCGGCGTCTCCGGCGGGCTCACCGCGCTCGGCCCGATCCTCGGCGGCTGGCTGACCAGCTGGACCTGGCGGGCGATCTTCTGGGTGAACGTCCCGGTGGCCGTGATCGCGATCGTGCTCACCCTGATGGCCCGGATCCGCAACCACCCGCGCCCGGAGCGGATCGACTGGACCGGCGCCGCGCTGGCCGCCGCCGGGATGGGCCTGAGCGTGCTGGGGCTGCAGCAGGCCTCCAGCTGGGGCTGGGACAGCCCGCTGACCTGGCTCTGCATCGTCGGCGGCCTGCTGATCCTGGCCCTGCTGGTGGTGGTCGAGCTGCGGACCGAGCACCCACTGATCACCATGCGGATCTTCGCCGACCGGGCCTTCTCGGTCGACAACGCCGTGCTGTTCTTCGCCATGATGTCGTTCGTCCCGGTGTTCTTCTTCGCCTCGGTGTACGCCCAGGTCGCGCTCGACTACTCGCCCAACCAGGCCGGGCTCTACCTGCTGATGTTCTTCGCCGGCTTCGGCCCGGCCTCCCAGATCGGCGGCCGGATCCTGGACCGGCGCGGCGCCCGCCCGGCGATGATCCAGGGCACGCTGGTCGGCGCGATCGGCTTCGCGCTGTGGGCCGCGCACATCACCGACCTGTCGCTGGGCGACCAGTGGGTGTACATCGTGATCTCCGGCGCCGGGATCGGCCTGCTGCTCACCCCGGCCTCCACCGACGCCGTCAACCGGGCGATCGGACGCTCGTACGGCGAGGTCACCGGCATCACCCAGACGCTGCGCAACTACTCCGCCAGCGTGAGCCTGGCCGTGCTCGGCACGATCCTGCTGCACACGCTCACCGACCGGGTCGAGGAGACCCTCACCCAGCACGGCGTACCGGCCGGGGAGGCGCACTCCTCGGCGGTGCGGATCTCGCAGAGCATCACCGGCCACGGCGGGGGCAGCGGCACGCCCGCCGGGGTCGACAGCACGGTGCTCCAGCAGATCCGGATGGACTTCGCCGAGGCGAACCAGCCGGTGCTGTACGGGATGGCCGCGGCGCTGGTGGTGGCGTTCCTGTGCGCCCGGCTGCACCCGGGCACCCGGGTCACCGCCGCGGACGAGGCACCGGCCGGCCCGGCGGCGGGCAAGGCCGCGGACGCGGCGGACGGCGGCGGGGCGACCGGCGGCCCCGTCCCGTAGCCCGACCGTGCCCGGCACGGCGGCGGGCCTGCACATGCCGATTCCGCTCCCCCGGGTGATCCTGATCTTCACAGCGTTTTGCGCAGTGGGCGACGCGCACCAAGGACCGGAGGGCATCGTGTTCCAACTGCTCTGGATTCTGCTGATCGGATTCGTCCTCGGCATGCTGGCCAAGCTGATCCTGCGCGGCCCGCAGTCCATCCCCTGGTGGCTGACCATGCTGCTCGGTGCGGCCGGTGCCCTGGTCGGCAACGCCGTCGCCGGCTGGATCGGGGTCCGGAACACCTCGGGCATCGACTGGATCCGGCACCTGCTCCAGATCGGCTTCGCCGTGCTGTTCGTGGCCCTGGTCGCACCCGCCTGGGGGCGACGCGGGGTCTCCCGCTGACGGTCGGGCCGCTCGCGACCCGTGCGGCGCCCGCCCCGGCGCGATCGAAGCGCCGGGGCGGGGAGCCGGACGGTGCGGGGCGGACCGGTCAGTGCGGGGCGGCAGCCGGGGAGACCACGAAGACCGGGATCTCCCGGTCGGTCTTGGTCTGGTACTCCGCGTAGTCCGGGTACGCCTCGACGGCCCGGCGCCACCACAGCTCGCGCTCGGCGCCGCTCAGCTCGCGGGCGGTCATGTCCTGGCGCACCGGGCCGTCCTGGAGCTCCACCCGGGGGTCGGCGACCACGTTGTGGTACCAGACCGGGTGCTCCGGCGCGCCGCCCTTGGAGGCGACCACCGCGTAGGAGCCGTCGTGCTCGACCCGCATCAGCGGGGTCTTGCGGAGCTTGCCGCTCCGGGCGCCGCGGGTGGTCAGGACGATGACCGGCATGCCCCGCATGGTCGTCCCGTCGACGCCGCCGGAGCTCTCGTACTGCTGCACCTGATCGCGTACCCACTGCTCCGGGCTCGGCTGGTACTCACCCTCAAGAGGCATGTCATCCCGTTCCGTCGTCGAGGTCGGTCGGGCCGCCGGCGACAGCCGGGGCCGACTCCTGGCTTATCACCAACGGCCGCGCCGGTCACCGGCACACGCCGGACGGCGCCGCCCGCCCCGG
Organism: Kitasatospora sp. NPDC094015; assembly: GCF_040304075.1. Classification (NCBI taxonomy): domain Bacteria; kingdom Bacillati; phylum Actinomycetota; class Actinomycetes; order Kitasatosporales; family Streptomycetaceae; genus Kitasatospora; species Kitasatospora sp. NPDC094015. The sequence goes on along the minus strand of NZ_JBEOUL010000008.1, from coordinate 59,749 downwards.
CGGCCTCAGAACCCGGGCTCGGTCTCGGCCCTGAGCGCCAGCTCCCGCAGGACGTCCAGCGAGGACACCTCGGTCCGCCCGGAATCGTGCACCTCGGCCAGCTCCCAGAAGGCCACCGCGAAGGCGGTGGCGAGCTGGAGGATCGGGGCACCCAGCTCCTCGCTCAGGATCGCGCCGATCTCCTCACCGGACGCCTCGGCCGGGATGACCACCCGGGGCATCACGTCGTTGAGGAGCTGCAGCACCACATTGGTCTCCTCCTCGGCGTCCGCCACCGGCACGCCCTCCGGCTCGTGCACCCACTCCCCGGCCTGGGTGAGGATGCCGATGACCCGCTTCAGTACGTCGCTCTGCTCCACCACCCGAGCATACGAGGCGCCGCAGCCGTGGACGGAACGCCCGGCTCCCGTGCGCGGCGGGCAGGTCCCGAGCCCCGGGGCGCGGCCGAGGAGCCGGACGGGGGTGAAGCTGAGGTTCAGGGTGAGGGTCGGCTCCGGTGGCGCCCGTGGGCGGCGGGTCAGCGGTGGCGGAGCGGGGGCGCGCCGGCCGGGTCGGGTGCGCGGCGGCCCTCCACCTGGGCGGTGGCCCAGCCGGCGAGACCGTCGGCGTCGATCGCGTACGGCGGGTCCGCCCGGTAGGGGGTCAGGCCCGCGGCGGCGCGGGCGAGCAGGGCCCGGGCGCCGGTCTCGTTGCCGCGGGCCGCGTGGGTCAGCCCGACGGCGTACTGGGCGAGTGCCCGCCACAGCGCCCGCTCGGGCTCCGGGGCGGACTTCCAGCTGTCCTCGAGGACCTCATGGGCGTGGAACGGGCGGCCCGCGTCGAGCAGCCGCTGCGCCTCGGCGAGCGCGTCCAGCGGGGCGCGCAGGACGCCCTCGGGCTGCCGCTCCACCCCGGGCCGCCCGTACGGCAGCGGGCGCCCGAGTCCGTCGCGCGGGCGGCTGTTGCGGGCCCGGCCGGTGGCGTCCCGGTCGCGGTCGGCCCGTGCGGTCGTGAGCGGGACGGCAGGCGGCGGGGGCGGGCCGGTGTCCGGGGTGGCTCCGCAGTGCTCGCAGGGCGTCGGCCCGGGGCGTTCGCGCAGCCGTCCGCAGTCGTCGCAGACCCGGTCCAGCCAGCAGGCCGACTCGCCGCCCTCGTCCACCGCATCGCTCATGGACCGATTCTCCCCCGTGCGCGGGCCACCCGGAAGTTCAGGTGGCCATCGCCCTGGCGTCCTGCGCGGCGCCACCCGGGCGGGGCCGGTGCGGGTCCAGCCGGTAGCGGGTGGCGTAGTGCGCGTCGGTGCGCGGCCGGGCCTCGGGTATCGCGGTCCGGGCCGCGGCGCGGTCGGCGGGCGGCAGCAGGACGAAGGCGGCGGCGAAGGCCGCGGTGGCGGTGACGGTGGCAGCAGCGACGGTGGCAGCGGCGGCGATCGGGGTGGGGGTAGTGCGGTGCGGCGACGGCACGGGGGGCATTCCTAGGGGTGGTGGGGTGAAGGTGGTGGGGTGAAGGTGGTGGGGTGAAGGTGGTGGGGTGAAGGGGGTGGGGTGAAGGGGGGTGGGGTGCCGGCGGGGCTCAGATGATCCCGGCGCGCAGGGCGTAGGCGACGGTGTGCGCCCGGTTGTGCAGGCCGAGCCGGTTCATGGCGCCGTGGATGATGTTCTTGATGGTCCGTTCGGAGTAGTTCAGCCGCTCGGCGATGGCGGCGGTCTCCAGCCCCTCGGCGATCAGCCGGACGACCTCGACCTCGCGGCTCTCCAGCCGGCAGGTGGTCAGCCCGTTCGGTGCGAGCACGTCGTGCTGGACCTCCCGGACCCACTCGACCAGCCGGGCCGCCGCCCGTCCGGGCAGTTCGGCGTAGCCCTCGCGCACCCCGAGCACCGCGCGCAGCACCCGCTCGGGGGCCGCGTCCCGGCGCGGGATCACGCTCAGCACACCGGAGTTGACGGCCCGCAGCAGGTGCTGGTCGCGGACCACCTCGCCGACCAGCACCATCCGCATCGCGGGGTTGGTGGAGGCCCGGCCGGTCCGCTCCAGGCAGGCGAGGGTCTCCTCGGTGACCTCGCCGGTGAGCACCAGGACGACGTCCGCCTCGTCCCGGCGCTCGGCCGGGAGCAGGGTCGCCGCGGGGCAGTGCCGCAGCAGGGCCGCGACGCCCGCGCTGGAGATGGGGTCGCCCGACAGAACGGCGACCGAGACGGTGTCCACGATTCTCCTGCTCCCCGTGGCCGGGGGTGATCCGGCCAGCTGTGACGACCGCCCGGGGCGGAGCCGCGCCGGGCCCGTCCACGGTAGGCAGCGGGGCGTGCGGAAGGCATGACGGTGCGGACCGAAAGATCACCGCGCGCGGGGACCGGGGGCCGCGCGGCGCTCAGGCTCGCTGCTCAGAAGCCTCGTTCGGCCGGCGGCCCGGCCGGCGGCGGGCGGGCGCCGGGGCCGGCCCGATCCTGGCCAGGTCGGCGGCCAGCCCGCGGAGCCAGGCATCGGTGTCGTACAGGGCGGGCAGCACCCCGGCGGGGCTGGCCGGGCTACTGCCCCCAGCGGATCCGGCGGATCCGGCGGCCGGCTCGGGTGCGGCGGGTTCGGGTGCGCCGGGCCCGGGTGCACCGGGCTCGACGCCGAACCGCTCACCGGCCTGGCGGTACTGCCGGGACACCCGCTCCGCCCGGCGCATGATCCAGGTGCCGGCCACCGGGCCGGGCATCGCCTCGCCGGGCAGCTGGTGCGGGCCGAGCAGCCGCCGCGCGCCGCGCAGCGCGTGGTGACCGGCGATCAGGGCGGCCTGCCAGTCGGTGCCGCTGGGCGCGGCGGGCCGCGGCTCGCTCTGGAACTGGGCATAGGTGGACTCCGCCATGATCAACGCGTGCAGCAGCCGCAGGTCCAGCGGCTCGGGGTCGCGGCGGCCGGCGGCGACCGCGGCGGTGGTGGCGGTGACCGTCCCGGCGACGGCGCTCAGCAGCACGCCGGTGTCCCGGCGCAGCTCCTCGCGGGCGCCGCGCGGCCAGGCGAACACACCGATGACCAGCCCGATCAGGCTGCCGACCAGCACGTCCAGCACCCGGTCCTCGGCCAACCGCCAGCCGGCGGGCGCGAGTTGGGCGAACACCATGGAGACCACCAGGGTGAACATGCCCTGCGCCCAGCCGACGCCGAGCACCGGACCGAGGCTGAACGTGACCAGCATGGCGAGCGGCAGCACCCCGGCGTACACGTTGGTGTGGTGACCGACCGACAGCAGCACGACGGCGGCGGCCGCGGCGCCGAGCAGGGTGCCGGTGAGCGCCCGGCGGACGGTCTCCCGGGTCTGCGTCACCGTGGTCCGGGTCAGGGTGAGGGCGGCGAGCATCGCCCAGAACCCGTGCGGGAGCGAGGCCACCCCGGCGACCGCGCGTGCCGCGGCCAGGCCGAGACTGAGCCGGACGGCGTTCTGGAAGTACACCGAGTGCGGGCTCAGGTGCCCGCTCAGCCGGCGCCACCAGAGCCGGGTCAGGCTCCGGTGGGTGTACCAGAACGGCCCGTCGGGCGCCCCGACCGGCTCCTTGCGGCGCCGGTCGGCCACCTCGACCGCGCGCAGCAGGAACAGCGCGGCGTCGGCGACCTCCAGCAGCGCGGCCTGCCGGCTCATCGCCGCCGCCAGGCCCTGGCCGGAGCTGGCCGCCGCCGCGGAGAAGGCCCCGCGGCGGCGGCGGAACCCGATGACGGCCCGTTCCAGCGCGGCGGCCGGGGTGTCGCGCCCGGTCCGGACGGCGGTGGCCACGCCCTCGGCCGCGACGGCGACCTCGCCGAGCAGGTCGGGCCCGGGGTCGGCCGGGCCGGGCGGGCCGCAGCGCACCGGCGGCAGCTCGCGCAGCCGGGCCAGCAGGACGCGGGCGGCGCCGCAGGCGTCCGCGCGGGCCCGCTGGGTGGCGCCGGGGCCGGCCGGGCGCTCGGCCTCCGGGAGGTGGAGCGGGCGCAGCGCCTGGCCGGCCGCCCGGGCCGCGGCGGCGCTGCCGGGCGACAGTGCCCACGGTGCCCGGGCCAGTTCCCGGGCGCACCGGGAGGCGATGGTGGCGGCCTCGGTGAGCCGGTCCTGGAAGGTCGGCACGGGCGGGTCGGGCAGCAGCAGGGCCTCGGCGGCGATCAGCAGCACCAGGCCGAGGGTGAGCCCGCCGAGCCGCTCGCCGAGGGTGCCGGGTTCGTAGGGCGGGAAGCACGGCAGGATGTACAGCAGTTGGAGCCCGGGGGCGGCGCCGCCCGGCCGGGGTCCGGCCACCGCGGCGAAGGCGAGCACGAAGCCGATCACCAGCATCCCGAGCACCGCGGCCCAGGTGCGGACCGCGAGCAGGGTGCCGAGGGTGACCAGCAGCCAGCCGGCCGGCAGCACCCAGGCGACGGCGGCGGCCCGCTGCCGTCCGGTGCCGGGGATCCGGGAGAGGCCGGCCATGGCCACCGCCCCGAACAGCGCGTAGGTGGCGGCGACCGGCCGGTCCAGCCCGTACAGGCAGGAGTAGAAGCCGGCGCAGGACGCCGCGGTGACCCGGACCGCCCGGCGTACGGCCTGCGGGGCCGGGCCGGTGCCGTCGCACAGGAAGGCGCGGGCGCGGCGCAGCGGCGCGGCGCGGCCGGTGCCGTCCGGCTCGGTGTCCATGAACCGCACCCCCGTCCGCCGGCCGGCCGCGGGAGGTCCCCGTGACCCGCGCCAGCGTAGGCGTGCGGGGTGCGGGCGGGCGCCGGTCGGCGGGTGGGACGCGGTGGAGTTCGCCCGTTCGGCCCGCCGGGTCAGGCCGGTTCCAGCCGCCACCACTGGGCGGCCAGATCACGGTCCTCCCACTGGCGCACCGAGCCGTCCTCGGCGGCCTCCATCGCCTTGCCGCTGATGAAGGCGGTGACGGTGTACGTGCCGGGGGCGTCCACGTGCTGTTCGAACAGCCACTCCTGGGCGCCGAAGGCGTTGGCGGACCACTGCTGGAGCGGTACGCCGTCCTCGGTGCGGGCGCCGGTGACGTCCAGCCGCTTGCCGCTGGCCGCGTTCTCCAGGTGGTACAGGCCGGCGCCCCGGTGGACGGCGGAGACCTGCCAGAGCTGGGCCGCGGAGCCGTCCTCGGCGGCCAGCCGCACCTTGGCGCCGTGCCGGGCGCTGCCGCCCGCGACCTCCAGCAGCAGTCCGGTGCCGACGTTGCGCAGCCGGTAGCGGCCGTCCGCCACCGGTCCGAGCCGCGGTGTCCTGCCCATCGCCCCACCCCCGAGGTCCTCGTGTGATCGTCCGGCGCCCACGGTACGCCGTACGGGGCGGCCCCTCCGACCGCGCGGAGGCCGGGTGGGGCGGGGGCGGGAGCCGGTGCGGGGGCCCGGTGCGGGGCGGGCGCGGGGCGATCGAGGGGACCGGGGGGACGAATCGCACCATACTGGGACCATGGCGCAGAACACCCCTCCGCCGCACCGCCCGCCGACCGTCACGGTCAAGGGGCGGGACGTGCGGCTCCGCACGCTCGGGATCGGCATCCTCACGGTGCTGGCCGTCTGGTTCATCGCGGTCAACACCGACTCGGTGTCCATCACGCTCTGGGTCACCACTGTCACCCTGCCGCTGTGGGCGGTGCTGACCGTGACGATCCTGACCGGCCTGGTGATCGGCTGGTTCGTCGGCCGCCGCCGGACCAGACAGTGACCGCGGCGCTTCCGGCGGCCCCCGCGACGGGCCGGCCGCGGCGTGCCCGCGCCGGGGCCGGGTAGGAGCCGGGGCATGGGAATCCGTCGCAGATCGTCCGAGCCCGATCCGCCCGAACGGGCGGACCTGACCGCCGTGCCGGGACCGGCCCCGACCGACCCGACCGCCACCGACGCCGTCGCCGACGAACCGGGGCCGCCGGATGCGGTCGGCGAGCTGGCCGCGCTGTCGAGCGAGATGGAACAGGGCTCGGCCACCGCCCGCCGCCGAGGCGTGCGGCGCACCACCGCGCTGGTCGCGGCCACCGCCCGGGCCCTGGGCCGGGGCGGCGGAGCGGCCGCGAAGGGGGCCGGGTACGGCAGCCGGGCGCTGGCCGACCGGCTGCTGCGGACGGCGCCGCGGATCCCGGTCCGCGACCTCGCCACCCTGCGGGCGCAGCATCCGGGCGCCGCCAACCCCGAGGAGTTGGCCGACCTCCTGGTCAGCGGCGCCCTGCGGGCCTCGGCGGCCGTCGGGGCCGGGATCGGGGCCGCGGCGATGCTGCCGGTGCCGCCGGCGATGCCGATCGAGATCGCCGCGGAGACCCTGGTGGTGGCCGCGGTGGAGATCAAACTGATCGCCGAGCTGCACCAGGTGTACGGCGTGCCGGCGGCCGGCACCGCCACCCAGCGCTCGGTCGCCTACGTGAGTGCCTGGGCGGACCGGCGCGGGATCGACGGCTCGGCGATGGCCCACCCGTCGGGGATGGTCGCCCTGGCCGGGCTGGCGATGGGCTCCGAGGTCCGGCAGAAGGTCAGTCGCCGGCTCACCCGCAGCACCCTGCGCAAGCTGCCCTCGCTCGCCCCGATGCTGGTCGGCGCCGGCGTGGGGGCCACCCTCAACCGCCGCGACACCGCCCGGCTCGCCACCCGGGTCCGCGCCGACCTCCGGGTGCGTGCCGCACTCCGCGCCGGCTACTGGGAACAGGCCGCCCCGGGCCCGACCACCTGACCGGGGCCGACCGGCCCGATCCGGCCAACCTGTCTCCGCCGATGGCCGGGACCATGGCTGAGGTACTCCGATTTGCCGGGAGATATGCCCATCCCGGGTTCCCGATACGCAGCCGATATCGGTTGACCCGTCGAGGTTCGTATCCACAGGATGAAGCGCTCGCACGGATGCTTGGTGCGCGCTGCAAGAACCTTGGTCACACCTGGGAGGGGAATTCTCATGCTCAAGGCACTGTCCATGACCCTGGCCGCCGCGGTGGTCGCCGTCGGCGGTTCGCTGGCGGGGGCCGGCTCCGCGAACGCCGCCACCACCGGCTCGGCTTCCGCGCAGGCGGCGCAGAGCGCCCAGAGCGCGAACGGCCGCTCGATCTGCTACCACGCGCACGTCCAGGACATCGGTTGGCAGAACTTCGTCGCCTGCAACGGGGCGATCGCCGGAACCACCGGCCAGGCGAAGAGCATCGAGGCTCTGACCTTCGCCACGGCGGGCACCGGCGGCCTGTGCGTCCGCGCGCACGTGGCGAACGTCGGCTGGCAGTCCTGGGTCTGCGGCGGCGACGGTCAGGACCTCACCGTCGGCACCACCGGCCAGAACCGGGCCATCGAGGCGGTCGAGATCCAGATCAGCACCGGCCAGGTGGCGGCCCAGGCCCACGTGCGCAACATCGGCTGGCAGTCCGCGGTGGCCGGCTACGACATCGTGGTCGGCACCACCGGCCAGAACCTGCCGATCGAGGCGATCGCGGCCGCCGTCTGATCCGCGCACCGCGGTAGCACGACCGCGCCCGCCCCCGTTCCGCCCGGAACGGGGGCGGGCGAGCGTCGTTGACGGGCCGTCAGGGACTGTGCCGCCGGGGGCCGAGGTGACACGGTCGCGGCCGGGGTGGTGCTCCGGGGGCGGTGGGTGGGTAGCGTTCGGTCGGGTGGGTCGGGCTGAGCTGGGCCGATGTCGGGGGATGCAGCGGCGATGCCGAGGCGATGCAGCACCGATGTTCGAACCGCCGAGCCTGGTGGGCGTGACAGCGATGACGCACACCGCGGCCGGCGGAACGGTCTACGACTACCGGCGCAGAGAGCTGATCGAGCCTGACTGGCGGCGCTTCCCGGCGTGGCGCGCGGTCACGGCCGAGGAGTGGCGCGACCCGCAGTGGCAGCGCGCGCACTGTGTGAAGAACGTACGGCAGTTGCGCGAGGTGCTGGGCGAGGGGCCCGGCGAGGCGTTCTACGCCGATGTGGCGCGCGACCAGGCCGAGTTCGCGACCATGTCGCTGCTGCTGCCGCCGCAGGTGATCAATACCATGACGACGGCCGGACCACCGACCGCGGACTCCCTCTACCCGGACCCGGTGCGCCGCTACATGCTGCCGGTCGCCTCCGACCGGCACCCGGAGTGGCCGAGCCACCCGCTGGCGAGCCGCGACTCGCTGCACGAGGCGGACATGTGGGTGGCCGAGGGGCTCACCCACCGGTACCCGACCAAGGTGCTGGCGGAGGTGGTGGCCACCTGCCCGCAGTACTGCGGGCACTGCACCAGGATGGACCTGGTCGGCCCGGCCACCCCGGCCACGCCGAAGTACCGCTTCGCGCTCAAGCCCGGCGACCGGCTCGACCGGATGGTGGAGTACCTGCGGGCCACCCCGTCGGTGCGCGACGTGGTGGTCTCCGGCGGTGACACCGCGAACCTGCCGTGGCCCCGGCTGGAGGCGTTCCTGCTGCGGCTGCTGGAGATCGAGAACATCCGCGACATCCGGATCGCCACCAAGGCGCTGGTGGGCCTGCCGCAGCACTGGCTGTCCGACCAGGTCCGGGCCGGCATGGCCCGGGTCGCCTCGCTCGCCTTCCGGCGCGGCGTCAGCATCGCGGTGCACACCCACGCCAACGCGGCGCAGCAGGTCACCTCGCTCGTCGGGGACGCCGCCCGGGCCATGCTGGAGGCCGGCGTCCGGGACGTCCGCAACCAGGGCGTGCTGCTGCGCGGGGTGAACGACACCCCCACCGCGCTGCTCGACCTGTGCTTCGCGCTGCTGGACGGCGGCCGCATCACGCCGTACTACTTCTACCTCTGCGACATCATCCCCAACAGCGAGCACTGGCGGACCTCGGTCGCCGAGGCGCAGCGCCTCCAGGACGCCATCATGGGCTACCTGCCCGGCTTCGCCACCCCGCGGCTGGTCTGCGACGTGCCCTACGCCGGGAAGCGCTGGGTGCACCAACTCTCCAGCTACGACCGGGAGTCCGGCATCTCGTACTGGACCAAGCACTTCCTCACGCTGCTGGACGCGGACGATCCGACGGCGCTGGAGCGCGTCTACGAGTACCACGACCCGATCTACACCCTCCCCGAGTCCGGGCAGGAGATCTGGCGCCGCCGGTCGGTGCCGGCCCTGTCGGTATTGGAGCGCAGCCGATGATGCTGTTCACGGACCCGGCCGCGGGCGAGGCCTTCGCGGCCGCGCACGGCCGGTTGCAGGAGCTGGAGCGGGCGGGCTTCGCGCCCGAGGCCGTCCGGCAGGTGCAGCAGGAGAAGCTCGCGCTGCTCTGGGAGCGGGCGGCCGAGGCGCCGTACTACCGGGACGCCGAGGGGGTGGCGGAGCGGGACCTGACGGCCGTGCAGCCGACGCCCAAGGACCGGCTGAAGGCCGCGCCGGCGGACTTCGCCCGGCCGGGGCTGGCCCGGGTGGTCAAGTACTACGAGAGCTCGGGTTCGGGCGGCATCCCGACGCCGACGCCGCGGGTGGCCGAGGACATCGTGCACAACGTGGTCGGGGTGGCCCCGCTGTGGCGGCGGGCGCTGGGCGCCGACCCGCGCCGGGTGGCGGTGCTGCTGCCCTCGGACGTGGTGCCGGTGGCCGACTTCGTGGCCGGCGTCTGCGAGTACCTGGGGCACGCGGCGCTGCGCTGCTACCCGTTCACCACCGGGATGTGCGACTTCGACCGGCTGGAGCGGCTGTTCACCGGCTTCCGGCCCGAGGTGGTGTTCGCCGCGCCGGGGGTCCTCACCCAGTGGACCCGGGTGCTGAAGAGCCGCGGCGCGCTGGCGGCGGTCCGCGCCGAACTGCGCACGGTGATGCTGCTCGGCGAGGTGTCGCTGCCCGCGCAGCGCGCCAAGCTGGCCGCCGACTGGCAGGCCGACGTGTTCGACGCCTCCTACGGCAGCACCGAGACCGGCACCATCGCCGCCACCTGCGAGCGTGACCGGCTGCACCTGCTGAACCACGGGCACGTGCTCGAACTGCGCGACGGGGACAAGCTGGTGCCCGCCGAGCCGGGCGCGGTCGGCGAGCTGGTGGACACCCCGCTGAACAACTTCGCCCGCCCGCTGCTGCGGTTCGCCACCGGCGACCTCGCGGAGGTGCTCGGCGAGCCCTGTCCGTGCGGCCTCGCGCTGCCCACGGTTCGGATCCACGGCCGCGGCAGCGACCGGGTGGAGATCGCCGGGGCGGTGGTGGACGAGCGCCTGATCGGTTCGATCGTCTACCAGGACCACCGGGTCACCGGCTACCTGATCCAGGTCCGCGCCGAGGGTACCCGGCTGGTGCTGGAGCGCGACGTGGACGTGACCGACCCCGACGAGGAGCTGGCCGCCGACGCCCGGGAGCGGTTCGCCGGCACCGGGGTCGGCTGGGACGAGATCGTGGTGGTCAGCCAGCTGCCCGCCACCACCAAGGCGGGCGGCAGCCAGAAGAACTGGAAGCGCACCAACGTGGTGGTCGCCGGATGAGCCGGTTCACCGTGCTCGCCGACGGCGGGGCCCGCCAGGGCGAGGCCGACCTGTGGTGCAGCTACGCCGCGGTGCGCACCCTGCACTGGCTCGGCGAGACGCCGACCCGCCCGGCGGACGTGCGGTCCTACGTGCTGTCCCGGCAGAACGCGGACGGCGGCTTCGCCTGGCAGCGCGGCCTGCCCTCCGACATCTGGGCCACCTACTACTGCGCGCAGACGCTCGCCGACCTCGGGGAGCCGGTGCCCCGCACCGAGCAGCTGGTCGACTGGCTGGCCCGGCTCCGCACGGCGGACGGCGGCTTCGCGATGACGCCCGGTCAGGGCGCCGACGTGTGGGCCACGTACTACGCCACCCGGGTGCACGCCGAGGTGGTCGGGGTGCCGGTGCCCGAGCCGGAGGCGCTCGGCCGCTGGCTGGCCGCGGCGCAGCACGCCTCCGGCGGGCTCACCTGGAGCCCCGGCGGCGCCGAACCGGACGTGCGGGCGAGCTACTACGGCGCGCTCGCCTGGCGGGCGGCCGCCGGCGCGGCCCCGGTGCCGTGGCAGGACGAGGCGATGGTGGCCTGGGTGCGGGACCAGCAGGTGGCCGGGGGCGGCTTCCGGTTCGGGCCCGGCTCCCACCCCTGCCTGTGGGCGACCTTCCGGGCGGTGCGGGCGCTGGACGCGGTCGGGGCCAAGCCGCGGGACCAGGCCGGGCTGCTGGCCTGGATGGACGCCCGCCGGCTGCCGGACGGCGGCTTCGAGCGCTGGGAGGGGTACGGGGCCTCGGACGTGTGGGCGTGCTTCAGCGCGGTCGGCGCGTACCAGACCCTGGGCCGCGGCTTCGACCCGGTGGAGCGCGAGCAGATCGCCGACCAGGTCCGCGGCTGCCAGCTCCCCGACTCGGGCTACACCTACACGGTGCCCTCGCACGCCGGCGACAGCCTGGCGACCGCGGCGGCCGTGGTGCTCACCGCCCTGCGGCCGGCCGACGGCCCGGCCCGGCCGGACACCCTGACGCGCTGGCTGCGGCGGGCCCATCTGCCCTACGAGGGCGGCGTGATGTACATGCCGGGGCGCGGCGCGGAGGTGCGCTGCACGCTCTGGGCGGTCGAGGCGCTGGGCGCGGTCGGCTCCGGGCTGGACGCGCAGCGGCTGGGCGGCTGGGTGCGCGGGCTGCAGAACGCCGACGGCGGTTTCGGCTACTGGCTGGGCCGGGGCTCCGACCTGGTCTCCACCGCCAGTGCCGTCGAGGCGCTGGCCGCCGCCGGGCTCGACCCGCGCGAGTGGATCCGGGTGGAGCCGGCACTCGCCTTCCTGGCGAGCTGCGGCACGGACGGGCGGTACGGGCCGGTGCCCGGCGCGGAGCCGACGCTGGGCGCCACCGCGCAGGCCGCCCGGGTGCTGCAGCTGCTCGGCGAGCCCGCGACCGCGCACGCGATCGGCGTCGAACTGTCGTCGCTGGCCGGCCCGTTGGGCGGCTTCGGCGCGGCCGGTCGGGGCCTGCCGGACCTGATGTCCACCTACCAGGTGATCCTCACCCAGCACGTGCTCGGCCTGCCGGTCGACCTGGACGGGCTGCGCCGCTTCCTGGCCAAGGTCAGGGTCGGTTCGGGCTTCGCCTGGAGCCCGCTGAGCCGGCAGCCGGCCGGCCTGCTGGCGGCCTGCCTCGGCGGGCAGCTCAGCGTCCTGGCCGCCAGCGACGCGGCCCCGGCCCGCCTGCTGCGGCTGAACCTCTAGGACGTGTTCCGCCGGTCCGGCCCGGACCGACGGAGCGATCCGGCGCCGTACCCATCCGAAGGGAGACCCGTCCGTGCCGACCACCAAGGTCGAGACCCCGCTCGCCGATCCGCTGTTCGAACGCGAGGTGGCCAAGCGACTGAGCTTCTGGTGGCGCCGGCGAGGCGTCGACATCAACCACGTGATCACGCGCTTCGCCGACCTGCCCGGCCACCGGGTGTTCAGCGGCCCGTTCCCGCTGGCCGGCCCGGAGGGCGACCCCGCGGAGCTGTTCGCGATCGTCACCTGCGTGCTCTCGCACGACCGCGACGCCGACTTCCGGCGCTCGTACGCGCTCGCCGTGCGCGACGCGCTCGGGGCCCGCATCCCGGCCGACCGCGTCTTCCTGTCCTTCGAACCCACCGATCCGGCCGACCACTTCGCCCCGGGCGACACCTGGGCCGAGCCGTCCGAGGAGATACTGTGACCGCGATCCCCGCCGAAGCCGCCACCCTGCGCGACCCGCTGCGGGCGGCCCTCGCCGCGCTGCTCGACCACCCGCTGACGGCCGCCGAGGACGAGGTCTCGCTCGCCGAGATCGTGCCCGAGCGCTACGACAGCCTCGGGGTGCTGGACGCCGTCGGGCTGGTCGAGAAGGACTTCGGCGTCACCATCGACCTGGTCGTGGACGACCTGCGGTCCTCGTTCTTCAGCGTGGCCACGATCGCCGCGCTGGTGGAGCGCAAGCAGCGCGACGCCGCCGTGCTCGGCCTGCTCGCGTGAGCGTGCGACTGGCCGGCCCGGAGGTGGAGTTCACCACCTCCGGCTCCACCGGGGAGCCGCAGCGGTGGCTGCGCACCGAGCAGCAGATCGAGGCCGAGGCGGGGCTGCTGGCGGCGCTGTGCGCGGCCGACGGCGTCGACGGGGTGATCTCGTACGCGCCGCCGCGCCACCTGTACGGGCACCTGCTCAGCCTGGCGGTGCCGCGTCTGCTGGGCGTGCCCTGCCTGCAGGCGGGCCTGACCGTGCCGCTCACCCGGGCGGCGGCCGACTGGCGCCGGCCGCTGATCGCCGCAGTGCCGGCCGCCTTCGCGGTGCTGGCCCGCAGCCTGCCCCGGCTGGCCGCGGCCGAGCGGATCACGCTGGTGCACAGCAGCGCCGTACTGCCGCCCGCCGCCCTGGAGTTGCTGGCCGCGCTCGGCGAACGGGCCCGGCTGGTCGAGCTGTTCGGCGCCACCGAGACCGGGCTGATCGCCACCCGGACCGGCGGCGACGGCGACGGCGACTGGACGCTCGCCGAGGACACCGACTTCGCCCCCGACGGCCCCGAGCCCGGCCCGGACGGTGTCCGGCGGTTGCGGATCACCGGCCCCCGGCTGGCCCGCCGTCCGGAGCAGCCGGCCCCGACGGCCGCGGAGACCGGCGACCTGGTCTCCGTGGTCGGCCCGCGGACCTTCCGCTGGCACGGCCGCGGCGGCCGACTGGTCAAGATCAACGGCGTCCGGGTCGACCTCGACCTGGTCACCGCCCGGCTGTGCGCGGCCGTTCCGGGGGTGGCGATCACCTGCCGGCCCGAGCCGGACCCGCTGCGCGGCGAGTGGTACGCCGTGCACGCCGGCACCGACGACCCGGGGCTGCTCGCCGCGCTGCGCGAGGCCGTCCGGCTGCTGCCGGCCGCCGAGCGGCCCCGCGCCCTGCACCCCCACCCGCCCCTCGACCACCCGCCCCTCGACCAGGAGGTCCGATGACCGACACGGCCGCCGCCCTGCGCAACCTGGCCCGCCAGGCCACCAGGTTCCCGCACTTCCGCGACAAGTACGGGAAGGTCGACCTCGAGGGCGACTTCGACTACACCGACCTCCCCGAGATGACCCGTGACGACGTCACGGTGGCGGCCGAGCAGGCCGCCGCGCACCGTCCCCGGTCGGGCTCCGCCTACCTGTTCACCAGCGGCGGGAGCACCGCCGAGCCCAAGCTCGCCTGGATCCCCACCGAGATGCACCTCGGTGAGCTGACCCGGCACTGGCAGCCGCTGACCGACACCGACGTGCTGGCCAACCTGGCCAGCCCGGGCCGGCTGTGGTCCGCGCACTACTGCTACAACCGGCTGGCGGAGCTGGCCGGCGCCGACGTGATCGGGCTCGGCTACGTCGCGGACGAGGAACTCGGCCAGTGGCTGGACTTCCTGACCCGGCACGGCACCACGGCGGTCGCCGGCACCCCCTCCCAGCTGGAGCGGATCCTGCTGTTCTGCGAGCGGACCGGCCACCCGTTCGCCGGCACCCTGCGGGTCGGCATCTGGTTCGGCGAGCCCTGCGGCCCGCAGCTGCCGGTGCTGCGCGACCGGGTGGCGCCGGGGCTCGGCCTGTGGGGCCACTACGGCTCGACCGAGACCTGGGTGATCGGGCACAACGGCCCCGGCTGCCCGATCGACACCTTCCACCTGCTGCCGTACCAGCACGTGGAACTCGCCGACGGCGCGGTGCTGGTGAGCACCCTGCACCCCGGGGCGGTGGCGCCGGTCATCCGCTACCGGATCGGCGACCGGGCCGAGGAGGTCGCCTGCCCGTGCGGGCGGCCCGGCCGCGCGCTGCGGGTGGCGGGCCGGGAGGGCTCGCTGGTGAAGTTCGCCGGCACCCTGGTCTCGCCGCACCAGCTGGTCGCGATCGCCACCGAACTGCCGGGCGTCACGGCCGCGCAGATCGTGCTGACCGGCGCGGCCGGGATCGCCGAGCGGGCCGAGGTGCTGGTGGTCGGCGAGGCCGAGGAGGAGACCGTGCGGGCCCACCTGCTGGCCTCCCAGATCGACCTGGGCTTCGCCCTGCGCGGCGACGACGAGGAGTTCACCGTCCGCCGGGTCGACTCCCTGCCGGCCAACCCGCGGACCGGCAAGACCCCGGACTTCCGCTGGGCGCAGGCCGACTGATGCCGACCCACGACCGGCCGCTGCCGACGCCCCGGCAGCTGCTGCTGCCGCTGGCCGAGCGCGACCGCCTGCTCGCCGAGGGGGCGTTGGACCCCGCCGCGTACCGGGCAGCGCTGCTGGAGCACATCCGGCGCGCCGACCCGCTGGTGCGCGCGTTCGTGGACTGGCGGCCCACCGACGTGGCCGGGGCGCCGCTGCCCGGGCGGCCCTCGGTGACGTACAAGGACACCATCCACGTGGCCGGCCGGGCCACCCGGCTGGGGATCCGCAGCGGCTACCGGGAGTACCCGGCGGCCTCGGCCGAGATCGCCGCCCGGCTGGCCCGGCGCGGGCTGCACTGCCTGGGCAAGGTCACCACCACCGAGTGCGCGCTCGGGACGGCCAAACCCAGCTGCAACCCGGTGCACCCGCACGTCTCCACCGCCGGCTCGTCCTGCGGTTCGGCGGTCGCGGTCGCGGCCGGCTTCTGCGACCTGTCGGTGGGCAGCGACTCGGGCGGCTCGCTGCGCTGGCCCGCCGTGTACTGCGGGGTGACGGCGCTGCGGGTCACCCCGCGCCCGGAGCTTCTGGCCGGCGTACACGCGGTCTCGCCGCGGATGGAGTCGGTCGGGCTGGTCACCAGGACCGCCGCCGACCTCGGCCGGCTGTGGCACCACCACGGCCTGGCGGAGAGCTTCGGCGCTCCCCCGGTCGAGCCGCCGCAGCAGCTGCGGTTCGCGGTGGCGGCGCCCCCGGCGGAGCCGCTGCACCCGCAGGTGCGGGCGCTGCTGGACGCGGTCGCCCGGGCGCTCGGCGAGCGGGGCCACCTTTCGGTACGGGCCGAGCTGGACGAGGTGTGGGCGCTGCGCGCGCCGGCCGGCGAGCTGCTGGCCCGGGAGGCGTACGACAGCTACGGCCCGCTGGTCGGTGCGCCCGGCGCCGACCTCGGCCCGGACACCCTCGCCGCGATCGGGCGCGGCACCGCCGTGGACGACGCCCGGCACGCCGCGTTGCGGGCCGGCCAGGGCCGCGCCGAGGCGCTGCTGACGGCCCTGCTGCGGGAGCAGCTGGACGTGCTGGTGCTGCCGCTGGAGGCGGGCCTGCCGGACCTGGTCGGCGTGCCGGGCGATCCCGCCCTCGGCGCGGGCGGCGAGCTGACCCTGATCGCCAACTACGCGCGGCTGCCGGTGCTGGCGATCCCGCTGGCGCTCAGCGGGCAGGACTCGCCGCTGGGCGTGCAGGTGCTGGCCGCACCCGGCGCGGACGGCCTGCTGGTCGCCGTGGCCGAGATCCTCGAACAGCTCGCTGGGTCGATCACCCACACGATGAGACGGACGGCTGACGTATGACGAGTGCACCCACACCGCCCGGCGCGGTGGTCCTGCTGGGCGCGATGCTGGGCGGACGGTACCCGGAGCTGGTCCCGGCCGCGCTGCGGCGCGGACTGACCGTGCTGGGCATCGACACCGACACCGCGCGCGCCCGGCGCTTCGACCAGGCCCGCCGGGAGAACCCCGAACACCCCCTGGCGGGGCTGGCCGAGATGGCCTGGCTGCCCGGGGAGCGGCACGAGGAGATCGTCCAGCAGGTGCTGGACTGGGACGCCGAGCACCGGGTCGCGGCGGTGGTCCCGTTCGGCGAGGACTACGTGGAGGCGACCGCGCT
The DNA here is from genome assembly GCF_040304075.1 of Kitasatospora sp. NPDC094015. Lineage (NCBI taxonomy): Bacteria > Bacillati > Actinomycetota > Actinomycetes > Kitasatosporales > Streptomycetaceae > Kitasatospora > Kitasatospora sp. NPDC094015. Next base: position 43,146 of record NZ_JBEOUL010000008.1, on the reverse strand, counting down.
GGTGGCCGACCTGCTCGGCCTGCCGGCGCCCGGTCTGCGGGCCGGTCGGGTGTGCCGCAACAAGCTGCTGCAGCGCCGCTACCTGGCCGCGCAGAGCCCGCGCTCGGTCCTGCTGCCGGCCGCCGACCGGGCCGACCGGGCCGACCGGGCGGCCGCCTGGGACACCTTCCCGGCCGTGGTCAAGCCGCTGGACGGGCAGGCCAGTTCCGGGGTGGAGCGGGTGGACGACCTGGCGCAGCTGGCGGCCGTGCTGGCCGAGCGGGACGAGGCCGAGGCGCTGCTGCTGGAGGAGCTGGTGGCCGGCCACGAGGTGTCGGTCGAGTCGCTGGTGCAGCACGGCGTGCCGGTGTTCGCGGCGGTCACCGGCAAGCGCACCAACGAGGGCGCGGGACCGGACGAGGCGGCCCGCTTCTTCGTGGAGCTCGGCCACACCGTGCCCGACCCGGAGCTCTCCCCCGCCGCCCGGCGGGCGGTGCTGGACGCCAACGCCGCGGTGCTGGCCCGGCTGGACTTCCGGGACGGCATCGCGCACGCCGAGTACCGGGTGACCGCCGAGGGCGAGGTCCGGCTGATGGAGATCGCGGCGCGGGCTGCCGGCGACAACATCCTGACGCTGTACCACCTGGCCACCGGCGCCCCGCTGGAGGAGGCGCTGCTCGGCATCGCGCTGGGCGAGCCGACCACCTACCCCGAGCCGCGCCGGTTCGTGCGGCAGGTCTACCCGGAGCACACCCCCGGGGTGCTGCTGGACGTGACGGCGCCGGGCCTGGACACCGAGGTCAGCTGGCTGGCGGAGCGCTGGATGTGGCCGCCCGTCAAGCCGCTGTCCGACGAGCCGGGCGCGGTGCACATGATCGTCGCGGGCCGCGCCCGCGGCGACCGGCTGACCGGGATCAAGGCGTCCTCGGACCGCTCGGCCATGTACGTCATCGACGCGCCGACCCCCACGGAACTCGACGAGCTCCAGGCCCGGGTGGACGCGGCGCTCACCGTGGAGGTCGACCCGAATGGCTGAGTCCCGTACCGAGGCGGCCCGCCGGCTGGTCCGCGAGCGGCTGGACCCGCTGCGCCCGCCCGGCTACCGGCGGATCGCCGCGGCGATGCTGGTCACCAACGTCGGCAACGGCATGCAGTTCATCGCCAACTGCCTGCTGGTGCTGGAGATGACCCACAGCCCGCGGGCGGTGGCGCTGGTGCTGCTCACCGCGGCGATCCCCGGGGTGTTCTTCGGCCCGCTGATCGGGGTGGCGATCGACAAGTTCGAGCGCCGCTGGGTGTTCGCGCTGGCGGACACCGTCTCGGTGGTCACCCTGGCGGTGACGCTGGCCCTGATCGGCACCGGGCACCTGCAGACCTGGCACGTGTTCGCGATGGTCTTCGTGCTCGGCCTGACCGAGTCGACGGCGGTGCCCACCGGGACGACGATGGTGCGTGAGATCGTCCCGGTCCAGAAGCTGCTGGCGGCCAACGCCACCACCGGCGTGGCGGTCCAGATCGGCAACGTCATCGGTACCGCGTTCGGCGGGTTCCTGATCGCCGCGTCCTCGGTGACCTGGGTGCTGGCGATCAACCTGGTGTCGTTCACCGCCTCGGCGCTGTTCGTCTCCGGGGTGAAGACCGACCGGGTCATCACCAAGACCGGCGGCGACGGCTGGCGGGAGACCGTCAAGCGGGCCGCGGCCGGCTTCACCTACCTGCGCACGCACCCGAAGACGCTGCCCTCGTACACCATGCTGCTGGTGCTGTTCGCGGTGCTCTACATGATGAACACGCTGGTCGCGCCGTACGCGGAGAACGTGCTCGAGGTCGGGGCGAGCGGGCTGGGGTTCATCGACGCGATGTTCGCGGTCGGCGCGATCCTCGGCGGGCTGGCGCTGCCGCTGCTGACCGCGCGGCTGAACCGGGACCGGCTGGCCTGCTTCGGGCTGGTCGGGATGGGCGTGACGCTGATCCTGCTCTGGCGGGCCGAGGGACTGGCCCAGCCGATGGTGCTGTACGCGCTGGCGGGCATCAACTTCCAGGCGTTCTACATCTTCCGCACCCGGGTCCAGGAGCAGGTCCCGGTGGACATCCAGGGCCGGGTGATGGCGCTGCTGATCACCACCGTGGGCATCTGCCGGATGGGCGTGTACATCGTGCTCGCCGCCTTCGTCTCCACCCTCACGCTCCGGCTGATCTACCTGTGCTGCGGGATCGCGGTGGTGGTCCTCGGAGTCGTCATGACCACCCACACGATCGTGCGGCGGGTCGAATCGCGTCCGCCGGAGAGCGAGCCCGAGCTCGTCCCGGCCACCACAGGGAGCTAGCCCACCATGGAGAACCGACCCCCCGCCCTGCTGCTGGTCGGCGGCCTGACCGTGGCCTGGAACCAGCGCTACCTGGACGCCGCCCGCGACCGCGGCCTGGCCGTCCTGGTGCTGGACGCGCCGACCGCGGCCGCCGCCGCCCTGCTCGCCGACCCGGAGTCGGCCGGGCTGGCGCCGGGCACCCTGGCCGAGGCCGCGCTGGTGGCGGCCGACGACCACGCCGCACTGGCCGACCGGGCGGCCGGCTGGGCCCGGACGTACGACATCCGCGGGGTGTGCTGCCTGCGCGAGGAGTACGTGGAGGGCACCGCGCTGGTCGCCGACCTGCTGGGGCTGCGCTCGCCGGGGCTGCGGGCCGCCCGGGTCTGCCGCAACAAGCACCTGCAGCGCCGCTACCTGGCCGACTGGAGCCCGGTGTCCGCGCTCGTCGCGGCCGGGGCGCGGGAGCGGATCGCGGCCGGCTGGCAGGACTTCCCGCTGGTGGTCAAGCCGGTCGGCCGGCTGGCCAGCTCGGGCGTGCGGCTGGCCGCCGACCGGACGCAGCTGCTCGACTCGCTCGGCGCGTACGGGCCCGAGGAGACGCTGCTGTTCGAGCAGCGGGCGGCCGGACCCGAGTACTCGGTGGAGTCGCTCAGCCTGGACGGCGAGGTGCACTACCTGGGCACCACCGAGAAGCGCACCACCGAGGTCAGCGGCGACTACTTCGTCGAGATGGGGCACACCACCCCGGCCCCGGGCCTGGACCCGCAGGCCCGGGAGGCGCTGCACGCCGTCCACCGGGCCGTGCTGGCCCGCCTGGACTTCCGCACCGGGATGGCGCACGCCGAGTACCGGGTCGCCCCCGACGGGCGGATCACCCTGATCGAGATCGCCGCCCGGCCGCCGGGCGACAGCATCATGGCCCTGCACTGGCTGGCCACCCTGGCCCCGCTGGAGGACGCGGTGGTCGCGGTCGCGCTGGGCGAGGCCCCGGCGCCGGCCCGGCCGCACCGGATCGCCCGCCAGGTCTACCTGCCGCACGAGGCGGGCGTCCTGGACGGCCTCGACGTGGACGGGCAACTGGACACCCCCGCCCAGTGGTTCGACCCGGCGCTGGTCCGGCCCCAGGTGACCGCCTGCGGCGAGCCGGCCTCGCCGGCGGCGCTGCGCTGCGTGGTGGCGCTCAAGCCGGCCGGCACCGTGCTGGAACCGATCCGGCAGTCCGGCGACCGCGCCGCGATGTTCGTGGTGGACGCCCCGACGGCCGAGGCACTGGACGAGATCGAGCGGCGCTGCCTCGCGGCGATCTCGCTGCGGACCCGAGACTGAACGGACGGCACCCGACCATGTCAGCACTGTCCACCGTGCGCAGCGCCCCCGCGCCCGCCCCCGAGGCGGCCCCCGAGGCCGGCTGGCCGTCCCCGCAGGCCGTCGCGGAGGTGGCCGCCCGGCTGCGGGCGCTGCCGCCGCTGGTCGCCCTCGGCGACTGCCTCGAACTGCGCCGCCGGCTGGCCGAGGTCGCCGCCGGGCGGGCCCACCTGGTCCAGGGCGGCGACTGCGCGGAGCTGTTCGCCGAGGTCTCCGCGCACACCACCCGCCGCAAGGCGGCCCAGCTGCGCGAGCTGGCCGCCCTGGTGGAGGACGGCACCGGCCGGCCCGCCGTCGCGGTCGGCCGGATCGCCGGCCAGTTCGCCAAGCCGCGCTCGCAGCCCGTCGAGACCGGCCCGCTCGGCGAGAGCCTGCCGGTCTACCGCGGGGACGCCGTCAACGGCGTCACCCCCACCGCCGAGGCGCGCACCCCCGACCCGGGCCGCCTGCTCACCGCGTACGAGCTGGCCTCCGACATCCACCGGCACCTGGCCGCCGAGACCGAGGGCACCGGCCGGCGGGTGTGGACCAGCCACGAGGCGCTGCTGCTGGACTACGAGCTGCCGCTCGCCCGCACCCTGGGCGACCGGCAGTACGGCTCCTCCGGCCACCTGCTGTGGATCGGCGAGCGGACCAGGCAGCCGGACGGACGGCACGTCAGGGCGCTGGCCGAGCTGGCCAACCCGGTGGCGGTCAAGCTCGGCCCCACCACCACCGCGGCCGACGTCGCGGACCTGGTGGCCCGCCTGGACCCGGGGCGCGAGCCGGGCCGGCTCTCGTTCGTGCTGCGCTGCGGCGCCGACCGGGTCGAGCAGGTGCTGCCCGGCCTGGTCCGCGCGGCCGCCGACGCCGGCGTCCGTCCGGTCTGGATCTGCGACCCGATGCACGGCAACACCGAGCGCTGCGCGGACGGCCGCAAGACCCGGCGGATGACCCGGGTGACCGCCGAGATCCGGTCCTTCGTACGGGTGCTGCGCCGGCTCGGCGAGCACCCCGGCGGGGTCCACCTCGAACTCACCCCGGACGACGTCACCGAGTGCGTCGCCGGGCCCGGGGACTCGCCCGGCCCGTCCCGCTACTGGACGGCCTGCGACCCGCGGCTGAGCCCCGACCAGGCCCGGGCCGCGACCGCCGCGTTCATCGAGGAGGCGCGGTGATCCTGCTGGGCACCGGAGAGCTGAGCGCCGGCCAGGTGGCCCGGCTGGCCGCCCGGCCGGTCGGGCGCCGGCTCGGTCTCGACCGGGCGACCGCCGGGCGGATCGACGCCTCGGTGGCCCTGCGGGACGAGCTGGTCGCCACCGGCGAGCCGCTGTACGGGGTGACCACGGGCTTCGGCGACCGCAACATCGGGCAGATCCCGGCGGAGCGGGCCGCGGCCCTGCAGCACAACCTGGTCCGCTACCACCTGGTCGGCAGCGGCCCGCAGGCCGCCGACGACGTGGTCCGGGCGACCATGCTGGTGCGCGCCAACTGCCTGGCCCGCGGGTACTCAGGGGTGCGCCGGGAGGTGATCGGCCTGCTGCTGGACTGCCTGGCCGAGGACATCCTGCCGATCGTGCCCGAGCGCGGCTCGGTCGGTGCCAGCGGCGACCTGGTACCGCTGTGCTACCTGGCCTCGCTGCTGATCGGCGAGGGCGAGGCCCGGCACCGCGGCGAGCGGGTGCCCGCCCGGCAGGCGCTGGCCGCGGCGGGGCTGCGGCCGCTGGTGCTGCAGCCCAAGGAGGCGCTGGCGCTGATCAACGGCACCTCGTTCATGGCCGGTTTCGCGGTGCTGGCCGCCGCCGAGGCCCGCCGGCTGGCCGAGGTCGCCGAGGTCTGCACGGCGCTCACCGTCGAGGTGCTGCTCGGCAACCGCGACCACTACCACCCGGTCATCCACCGGCAGAAGCCGCACCCCGGCCAGATCCGCTCGGCGGCCACCGTCCGCCGGCTGCTGCAGGGTTCGCGGCTGGCCCGGGACCACGCCCAGGTGCTGCGGGACAACGGCCCGGCCGACCCGGAGGAGTACCGGCGCCTCGACCACCCGATCCAGGACCGCTACTCGGTGCGCTGCGCACCGCACGTGATCGGCGTGCTGCACGACACCCTGGACTGGGTGGACCCGTGGCTGGACACCGAGGTCAACTCGACCAACGACAACCCGCTGTTCGACCCGGACACCGGACGGGTGCACAACGGCGGCAACTTCTACGGCGGGCACGTCGGCCTGGCGATGGACTCGCTGCGGGTCGCCGTGGCCAGCGTCGGCGACCTGCTGGACCGCCAACTGGCCTGCGTGGTGGACGAGAAGTTCAGCAACGGCCTGCCGGCCGGGCTGGTCCGCCCGGCCCACCAGGGCGGCCCGGAGGCCGGCCTGCACCACGGCTTCAAGGGTGCCCAGATCGCCTGCTCGGCGCTGGTCGCCGAGGCGCTCTCGATGGGGATGCCGGCGACCGCGTTCTCCCGCTCCACCGAGGCCCACAACCAGGACAAGGTCAGCATGGCCACCATCGGCGCCCGGGCCACCCGGACCGTCACCGGGCTGGTCTTCGAGGCGGCCGCGATCCACCTCGCGGCGCTCTGCCAGGCGGCCGACCTGCGCGGCGCCGAGCGGCTCGCGCCCGGCACCGCGGCGGCGTACAAGCTGGTCCGCAGCCGGCTCGCGTTCATGGCCGAGGACCGCCGGCTGGACACCGAACTGGCCTCGCTCACCGAGGCCCTGCGCGCCGGCGCGCTCACCCCGTCGACCACCGCCGGCGTGCCGGCGCCGAGGACCGAGGAGCCGACCCATGCCTGAGCCCTCCACCGCCACCGCCCCGGCCGGGGTGTCCGCCGCGGTGACCGGCTACCTGGCCGGGCTCGGCCCCGAGCCGGTGGAGCCGGCCCGGCCGCCGGCCGTGCTCACCCTGCCGCTGCGCCGGCGGCTCGCCCTGCTCGCCACCGGGGAGCTGGCGCCGGCCGACTGGAACCGGGTCGCCGACGACTGGGGCCGCGAGGCCGACGCCCGCTACCGGGCCTGCGCCGAGCTGCGCCCCGGCGGGGCGGCGGCCGCCCCGCTGCGGCTCGGGGTGAAGGACACCGTGGACGTGGCGGGCTTCGCCACCCGGCTCGGCCTGCGCCGCTACCGGCACCACCCGGCGCGCGGCGCCCGGCTGCTGGACGGGGCGCGGGCGCTGGCCACCGTGGCCAAGCTGGTCACCACCGAGCTCAACATCGGGATCGGCTCCGGCTGCGGAAACCCCTGGTTCCCCCGGATCGACCCGGCCGGCTCCAGCACCGGCTGCGGGGTCGCGGTCGCCGCCGGGATCTGCGACCTGGCGCTCGGCACCGACGTGCTCGGCTCGGTGCGCTGGCCGGCCGGCCGGTGCGGGGTGGTCGGCCTGCGGATGACCCACGACCCGGCGGCCGTGCACGGGATGCTCCCGCTCAGCCCGTCCATGGACGCCCCCGGCTGGGTGGCCAGGACGGCGGACGACCTGGCGGTACTGGCCGAGGTCACCGGCCTGCCGATCCCCCGCGCGGAGCAGCACCACGGGCTGCGGATCGGTGTGGTGGCCGAGGTCGCCGAGGGCGGCGCCGAGGCGGAGGTGCTGGCCGCCCTCGGGGCGACCGGCGAGCGGCTGGCCGCGCTCGGCCACCGGGTGCGGACGGCCCGGCTCGGCACGCCGTGGGGGCTGCGCGGCGCCGCCTGGGAGCTCTGCGCCCGGGAGGCCTGGGAGGGCAGCCGGGTGTGGGCCGGTCGGATCACGGACGAGCTGTCGCCCTCGACCCGGCGGGCGCTGGACTCCGGCGCCGCGGTCGGCGACGAGCGGTGGGCCGAGGTCCGCGGGCAGCAGGCCGAGGTCCGGGCCGCGGTGCCGGCGCTGTTCGAGGAGGCCGGGGTGGACGTCTGGCTGCTGCCGCTGGACCCGGACGTGCCGCGCCCGCGCGGCGCGGCGCGGGCCGCCTCCTCGCTGGTGACGCCCGGTCACCCGGACTACGACCGGGAGATCGGCTACACGCCGGTGGCCAGTTTCGCGGGTTTGCCGGCGATCACCTTCCCGGTCGGGCGCAGCGGGGCGGCGCCGCTGGCGATGCAGCTGGTGGGGCGGCCGGGGTCGGAGGGGATGCTGATCGGGCTGGCCCGGGAGGCGGCCGCCGAGGTCGGGTGGCCCACCGGGCAGGAGTAGGCGCTGTGCCCCCGGCCGGGGGGCCGGGGGCACAGTGCTCAGCGGGCCGGCTGGAGCCGGGGCAGCAGTCCGGCGCGCAGGTGGCGCAGGTCCGCCGCGCGGCCGGGGTGGATCCGGTCGAACAGGGCCAGCGCCTGATCGGTGTGGTCGAGCGCGGCCACCGGGTCGCCGGCGTCCTCGGCCAGCCGGGCCAGGCCCTCGTGGGCGACGCCCTGTTCGAACCGCAGGCCGAGGTCGGCCGCCAGCCGCAGGGCGCGCCGGTGGCTGTCCAGGGCCTCGTCCGGCGCGTGCCGGCTGCGGTGGATCATCCCGATCAGGTTGAGGGTCTGGCTCTCCAGGTCGCGGCTGCCGATCTCGCGGGCCGCGACCAGCGCCTCCCGGGCCCAGCCGAGCGCCGCCGACTGGTCGCCGGTGGAGTGCAGCAGGTCGCCGAACGCCCACCGGGTCTGCGCCTCCACCTCCCGGGCGCCGAGCTCCCGGGTGCGGGCGAGCGCCTGCTCCAGGCAGGTCCAGGCCTGGTCGGTGTGGCCGAGCCGGGCGTGCACCCAGCCGACGTTGACCAGGTCGACCGCCTCCCGGAACGGGTTGTCCAGGCTGCGGCTCAGCGCCAGTGCGAGCCGGTGGTACTCCAGCGCCCTCGGGTAGTCGGCCAGGTAGCCGTGCACCACCCCGATGTTGCCGAGGACCGCGGCCTGGTCGCGCGCCGAGCCGAGCTGCTCGAAGATCTCCAGCGCCGCCCGGTAGCGGTCCAGCACCTCGGGGTAGTCCCCGCGCAGCAGGCCGACGTGGCCGAGGGTCCAGAGCGTCCGGGCCTCGCCGTACCGGTTGCCGGTGGCCCGGCACAGCAGCAGCGCGCTGCGCAGCGTACGGACCGCCAGGTCGTAGCGGCCGAGGGCGCGGTGGGCGAGCGCGAGGTTGATCTGCACCTCGGCCCGGCCCTCCTCGTCGCCGGCGGTGCGGGTGGCGGCCAGCGCGTGCTGGTAGCCGGTCAGGGCGTCCTCGGCGAAGCCGTTGCGGACCAGCAGCGGGCCGACCGCGACCGCGAGGCGCCAGATCCGCTCCAGGTCCTCGCCGCTCCAGGCGTGGGCCAGCACCGCCGTGATGTTGGCCCGTTCGGCGGCCAGCATCTCGGCCGCGTCGGCAACCGTGCGCAGCCCCGGGATCGCACCGGTGGCCTCCCCGGCCGCGCCGGACTGGCGGCCCGGGTCGGAGACCTCGGCCACGCAGCGGGCCAGGTTGAGGTAGTGCTCGCGCAGGCGGCGCAGCGCGTCGAGCCGGCCCTGCGGCTGCTCCTCGTGCTCGGCCCTGGCCAGGGCGTACTGGTGGATGAGGTCGTGGAAGTAGTAGCGGCCGGCGGTGTGCTGGCTCAGCAGGTGGGTGTCGAAGAGCTCCTCGAGCAGCGGTTCCGCCTCGGCCACGGTGGAGCCGCTGAGGACGGCGGCGGTGACCGCGTCGAAGTCGTGGCCCGGGTGCAGGCCGAGCAGCCGGAAGAGCCGGCGCTGCGGCTCGCCGAGCTGGAGGTAGGACACCTCGAAGGCGGCGGCCACGCTGCGGTCGCCGGCGACGAGTTCGGCGAGCCTGCGCTGGCGGTCGCGGAGCCGGTCGGCGAGGTGGGCGACGCTCCAGGCGGGGCGGTGGCGCAGCCGGGAGGCGGCGATCCGGATCGCCAGCGGCAGCCAGCCGCAGAGGGCGGCGACGTCGGCGATGGCCTCGCGTTCGCCGGGGGCGGTGCGCTCCCGGCCGGCGATCCGGACGAACAGGTCGACCGCGTCCTCGGGGGCCAGCACCTCCAGGGACAGGTTGACGGCGCCGTCCAGCGCCGCGAGTCTTCGCCGGCTGGTGATCATGACCAGTGCGTGGCCGGCGCCGGGCAGCAGCGGGCGGACCTGCCGGACGTCCAGCGCGTTGTCGAGGACCACCAGCACCCGCTGGTCGGCCAGCACCGAGCGCCAGGTGGCGGCGCGCTGGTCGACGCCGTCGGGGATCCGCTCGGGGCTGACGCCGACGTAGCGCAGCAGGCGGTCGAGCGCGGTGGCCGGGGCGATCGGGTCCTGCCCGGGGGTGTGGCCGTGCAGGTCGATGAAGAGCTGGCCGTCCGGGTAGCGGTCGGCCAGGGCGTGCGCGGCGCGCACCGCGAGGGTGGTCTTGCCGATGCCGGCCATGCCGTCGACGGCGGTGACGACCAGGGTGGAGCTCTCGGCGGAGTCGGCGAGCGCGACCAGGCGGCCGAACTCGTCGCCGCGCCCGGTGAAGTCGGTGATGTCGTACGGCAGGAAGCGGCGCTGCTGGGTGCGGAAGGCGCTGCTGTCGATCCGGGTGGCCGGCTCCGCGGGCCCGGCGGGTGGGGCGGGCGCGGCCTCGGGGGCCGGGGCGGTCGGGCGGTCCAGGGCCGGGTCGCAGCGCAGGATCTGGCCGTGCAGGCGGCGCAGTTCGGCCCGGGTGTCCAGGCCGAGGTCGGTGGCCAGCAGGGCCCGGCCCTGCTCGTAGGCCTCCAGCGCGTCGGCCTGGCGGCCGGCCCGGTAGAGGGCCAGCATCAGCTGGCGGCGGAACGGGTCGCGCAGCGGGTGGGCGGCGACCAGGCCGGCGAGGGCGGGGATGAGTTCGGCCGGCTCGTCGGTGTCCATCCGGAGCTCGAACAGCCGCTCCATGGAGGTGAGTCGCTGCTCGTCCAGGCGGGTGGCGGCGATCCGCACCGCGCGGCCGTCCAGGCCGGACAGCGCGGGGCCCTCCCACAGGGCGAGGCCCTGGGCGAGCGCCGAGGTGGCGTCCTCGCGGCGGCCGTCGGCGAGGGCCAGGTCGGCAGCCTCCACGAGGCCGAGGTAGCGGTAGACGTCGACCCGCTCGCGCGGGATCCGGGCCAGGTAGCCGCGGCCGTCGGTGACGATCGAGCCGCGCAGCGGGCCGAGCGAACGGCGCAGCGCGGCGATGGCGTTGTGCACCTGGCGCCGGGCGGTGTCGGGCGGCCGGTCGTCCCACAGGGCGTCGACCAGGGTGTCGAACGGGACGACCCGGTCGGCGCCGAGCACCAGCATCGCGAGTAACTTCTCCTGCCGCGGGCCGTTCAGGTCCAGCTGCCGTCCGCCGACGTGCACCCGGACCGGACCCAGCAGCCCGATTTCCCATTCCTCGCTGCTCACGAGATGTACCGTCCTTCGGGCTTTGGATAGCGGTGGACGACCCGGATCATATATATCAGCAGTCACAGCGGCTCCGGATTCGCGAACTCCGGGGCGGAGTTGGGACGGTGGCGGCGTGCGCGGGCCGCGGGGAGGGCGCGGCGCGATGGCGGAGCAGGCCGGGCGGGCGGAGCGGGAGCGGGCCGAGGAGGCCCGGGGCTTCCGGCGGACGCTGTTGCTGCTGGGGGCGGTGCTGGTGCTGGCCCTGCTGGCGCAGCTGCCCGCCGACTGGGGGGCGCCGGCGGCCGGCTCCCGGGTGCGGGACGCGGCGGCCCTGGTCTGGCCGCAGGGGTGGAACCTGTTCGACGGCGGCGCCGCCGCCCCGGAGCTGGCCGCCTACCGCCGCTCCCCGTCCGGCTGGACGAGCGCGCTGCTCACCCCGCACGCGCAGGCCCGTAACAGCTGGGGGCTGGACCGCGGGCCGCGCGCCCAGATCGGCGAGATCGCCGCCCTCGCGGACCTGGTGCCGGCGCAGGACTGGCTGGCCTGCGGGGCCGCCACCCCGGACGGCTGCCCGTGGGGGCCGACCGTGCCGCAGGTGGCCAGCCCGGTGCCGCGCCCGACGCTGTGCGGGGAGATCGCGCTGACCGTCGAGTCGCCGCAGCCGTGGGGCGGCCGGCCGGGCGGCGGCCGGCGGATCGACCGGGCCGCGCGGCTGCTGGTGGGCTGCCCGTGAGCCGCCCGCCGGCCCCGCCCCGGCCGTCGGGGAGCCCGCTGCGCGCGGCCGGGCGGCCCCCGGTCCGGTACCCCGCGGCGGGCCCGCTGCTGGGCGTGGGCCGGTCCCTGCTGGCGCTGGCGCAGCTGCTCACCCTGCTGTTCACCTCGGACGCGGAGCTGTTCCCCGGCGGCCCGCGGTGCGGCGGCGGACGCCTGCTGACGCTCTGGTGCCTCGGGCCGCCCGGCGGTGCCCCGGGCGCCCGCCGGGTGCTCGCGGTACTCGGTCTGCTGCTGGTGATCTCCGGCTGGCTGCCGCGCTGGACCGCCGTGCTGCACTGGTACCTGACGTTCGGTCTCACCGGCACGATGGCGGTCGCGGACGCCGGGGACATGGCGGCGCGGATCGGCACCCTGCTGCTGCTACCGCTGCTGCTGGGTGATCCCCGGCGCTGGATCTGGACCGGTCGCCTGCGGCCGCCCGTACCGGCCTGGCGGGGGGCCGGCCGGGCCGCGCTGCTCCTGCTGCGGGTCCAGGTGCTGATCGTCTACGCCCAGGCGGCCGGCTCCAAGCTGCTGGACCCGCTGTGGCGGGACGGCACGGCGCTGTACTACTGGCTGCACAGCCACTACTGGGGTCTGGCACCGGCCCTGCGGCCGCTGCTGGACCCGGTGCTGGCGAACGGCTGGTCGGTGCGGGCGCTGACCTGGACGGTGATCGTGCTGGAGCTGGGGATCGCCGGCTGCATGCTCGCGCCGGGGCGGCCGCGGCGCGCGGCCGTACCGGCGGCGGTGCTGCTGCACGGCGGGATCGCGCTCTGCATGGGGCTGCCGGGCTTCGCCCTGACGATGGTCGGGCTGGTGCTGCTGGCCTGCGCCGACATCGGTCCGCTCGGGCCGCGGTGGCGTCCGATGCACATCCGATGTAACCGGGCCGCAGACTGAGTGCCCGGCCGACCGCGGTCAACCGCGGGCCCCCACCACAGGGGTGAACGGCCGTCGGATGGACCGGCCCGCGGGGCGCGGTCCGAGGAGAAGGAGCGGTATGAAGCCGGCATGGCTCGTGGCATGCTTCGTCGCGGCGGTGGCCGTACTCACCGTCGTGTCCCAACCGGCCGCACCGGCGCACCCGGTGCACCGGTCGCAGGCCAGCGATGGCTGCCCCTCGATCGGGCCCTGCTAGAGGAGGAGGTACGGCCATGACACGTCTGGTGGTGGTGTCCGGCGGCGGCAGCGGCATCGGCCGGGCGATCGCCGAGGCCTTCGCGGGGGCCGGCGACGACGTCCTGATCCTCGGGCGGCGGGCGGCGACGCTGGAGGAGGCGGCCGCGGCCGTGAACGCGGCGGTGGCGGGTGAGCGGGTGTCCTGGCGGACGGCCGACCTCACCGAGGTCGCGGACATCGAGAAGGTGGCGGCGCAGCTGGCCGAGGGCGGCCGCACCGTCGACGTCCTGGTCAACAACGCGGGCGGGTTCTACGGGCTGGACCAGCCCGACACGCTGGCCGGGTACGCGGCCCAGTGGCGGGCGAACTTCGAGGGCAACGTGCTGCCCGCGGTGCTGCTGACCGAGGCGCTGCTGCCGCAGCTCACCCGGCCCGGTGCCCGGATCGTCACGCTCTCCTCGATCGCGGCGCTGCGCGGCCCGGGGACCTACGGCGGGGCGAAGGCGGCGCTGCACCCGTGGAACGCGGAGCAGGCCGCGGCGCTCGGGCCGCAGGGCATCACGGCCAACATCATCGCGCCGGGTTTCGTCGAGGACACCGAGTTCTTCGGGCCGCGGATGACCCCGGCCGGCCACGCGGCGCGGGTGTCGCAGACCCTGGTCGGCAAGGCCGGGCAGTCGAGCGAGATCGCGGCCCTGACCCGCTACCTCGCCTCGCCCGAGGCCGGGTTCGTGACCGGCCAGATCTACCAGATCAACGGCGGGGCGCTGCTCGGCCGCGGCTGACCGGCGGGCGGTGCCGGTGCCCCGGCGGGGGCTCCGGCACCGTGGCCAAGCGGTGCCGGCTCTGGTACGACTGGGGTCCATGCAGCCACCCAGCCACGGCCCGGCGGCCGAACGAGCGCCGCACCGGCCCACCCGCTCCAGGTACGACGCCGTGATCGTGGGCGGCGGGCACAACGGCCTGGTCGCGGCCGCCTACCTGGCCCGCGCCGGGCGCAGCGTGCTGCTGCTGGAGCGGCTCGGCCGCACCGGCGGCGCCGCCGTCTCCACCGAGGCCTTCGCCGGTGTCCCGGCCCGGCTGTCGCAGTACTCGTACCTGGTCAGCCTGCTGCCCGGCAAGGTGGTGGCCGATCTGGGGCTGCGGTTCGCGGTGCGGCGGCGCGAGGTGTCCTCGTACACGCCGACGCTGGCCGCGGGGCGGGCGACCGGTCTGCTGGTGACCGGCGACCGGGCGCGCACCGCGGAGTCGTTCCGGCGGCTCACCGGCTCGGACCGGGAGTTCGACGCCTGGCGGGAGTTCTACGGCCGCACCGAGCGGGTCGCCCGGCGGGTCTTCCCCTCGCTGACCGAGCCGCTGCCGAGCCGGGCGGAGCTGCGCCGGACGGTGGACGACGAGGAAGCCTGGGAGATGCTGTTCGAGCGGCCGCTCGGCGAGGCCGTGGAGAGCCGCTTCCGGGACGACCTGGTCCGCGGGGTGGTGCTGACCGATGCCCTGATCGGCACCTTCACCCACGCCCACGACCCCGACCTGGCGCAGAACCGCTGCTTCCTCTACCACGTGATCGGCGGCGGGGACGGCGGCTGGCACGTGCCGGTCGGCGGGATGGGCGCGCTGACCTCGGCGCTGGCGGACGCCGCGGTGGCGGCCGGCGCGGAGCTGCGGACCGGCTGCGAGGTGACCGCGATCGACCCGGGCGGCGAACTCGCCGAGGTGGCCTACCGGGTGGACGGGGTCGAGCACCGGGTCGGCGCCGGCAAGGTGCTGTGCAACGCGGCCCCGAGCACGCTGGCCCGGCTGCTCGGCGAGGAGCCGGCGGCGCCGGCCCCGCAGGGCGCCCAGCTGAAGGTGAACATGCTGCTGCGGCGGCTGCCCCGGCTGCGGGACACCTCGGTGGACCCGCGGGAGGCGTTCGCCGGGACCTTCCACATCGCCGAGTCCTACCGCGAGTTGGAGGGGGCCTACCGGCAGGCCGCGACCGGGTCGCTGCCCGCGCCGGCGCCGTCGGAGATCTACTGCCACTCGCTGACCGACCCCTCGATCCTGGGCGGCGACCTGGCCGCCCGCGGGTACCAGACGCTCACCCTGTTCGGCCTGCACACCCCGGCCGCGCTGTTCGCCCGGGACCGCGACGCCGCCCGGCGAGCCGCGCTGGACGGCGTACTGGCGTCCCTGGACGCGCAGTTGGCCGAACCGCTCACCGAGTGCCTGGCCGTGGACGGTGACGGGCGGCCGTGCCTGGAGGTGAAGTGCCCGCCGGACCTGGAGGACGAACTCGGCCTGCCCGGCGGCAACATCTTCCACCGCGACCTGCGGTTCCCCTACGGCGATCCGGACGCGGACCGCTGGGGGGTCGCCACCGGCCGCCCGAACGTGCTGCTGTGCGGGGCGGGGGCGCTGCGCGGCGGCGGGGTCAGCGGCATCCCCGGCCACAACGCGGCGATGGCGGTGCTCGGGCGGTAGAGCCCGCGGCGGGGTGCGTACGGGCAGCCCACCACCCCCGGTCGCCGGTTCGGCCGGCGCCTCGTCCATGATCATTGGCGGGCCCCCGGAGCGGGACCGGCCTGCGGCGGATGGAGGAGCACGCGGATGGACAGTGGCTGGCGACGAGCGGGCGAGGCGGCCTCCGAACGGCCGGGCTTACGGGACGCACTGACGGCGGCTCAGCCGTGGCCGGACGGCGACCCGCTGGCGCAGCGCTGGTTCGCCACGCTGGCCGCGTACGCGCCGGCGCCCGCCTTCGTCCGGGACCGCGAGGGCCGCTACCTGTGGGTCAACGCGGCCTACGCGCACCTGTACCAGCTGGATCCGCAGGCCGTCGCCGGGCGGCGGGTGGAGGAGATCGACCGGCCGGCCGACGCGGCGCAGTTCCTCGCGCTGGACCAAGACGTGCTGGCCTCCCGCCGGCCGGTCCGGCACACCTTGGAGTTCCGGCACCCCGACGGCACGCCCGGCCAGGTGGTCGGCCACCGCTTCGTCCTGGACAGCAGCGGCGGCCCCTGCGTCGGCGGCATCTACTCGGACGTCACCAGCCACACCCGGGCCCTGGAGGAGAAGGCCGCCGCGGACGAGGAGATGCACGCGCTGCGGGAGCGGACCGGGCTCGCGGTGGTCACGCTGACCCCGGACGGCCGGGTGGAACGCGCCAGCGGCGGCGCCGTGCAGCTGCTCGGCGCCGCCCGGAGCGAGCTGGAGGGGTCGGCCGCGCTGGACCACCTGGACCCGGCCACCGACCCGGGGCCGACCGCCCGGCACTGGCAGGACCTGCTCGCCGGCCGGACCTCACGGGCCAGCACGGTGGTGCGCTTACGGGTGGCCGACGGCGGCCGGCTGCTGCGGGCCGACCTCGCGGCGGTCCGCGCGCACGGGGTCACCGACCGGGTGGTGGCCGTGCTCACCCCGCTCGGCGCGCCGAGCCCGCGGGCCGTCCGGGTCAGCCCGCTCCAGCTGCGGGTGCTCACCCTGATGGCCGGCGGGGAACCCAACAGCGGGATGGCCGCACTGCTCGGCCTGTCCCGTCAGGCACTCGACTACCACCTGCGCCGCCTAAGGGAGTTGCTGCGCGCGGCCTCGCGTCCGGAGATGGTGGCCCGGGCCTACGCGCTGGGGATCCTGGACGCGACCGCCTGGCCGCCCCGGGCGACCGCCGGCGTCCTTCACTGCTGATCGGCGGGCGCGCGCGGGGCCGCTGCCGGTGTGGCCGCTGCTGGTGCCGGGGTCTCCTGCGGGGCCGCTGTCTTCTGCGGGGCCGGTCCGGCGCCGCGTCGGGCCCGGCGCAGGGCGAGCGCGACCACGGCCAGCAGCACGCCGGTGCCGAGCGCCGCGTGCACCAGCAGCGCGTCCAGCCGGCCCGCCGCCAGGTAGCCGCCGACCGCCAGCGCGACCAGCGCGCACACCCCGCGGTCGATGATCGACTCCAGCGAGAGCAGGGTCGCCCGGTACGGCGTGGCCGGGATCGCCGCGTTGATCAGGTTGCGCTGGACGGGATAGGCGAGGCCGGTGGCGGCGGCGAACACGCACAGCCAGCCGACCGTCGCCAGGGCGCCGGACAGGCTGGTGGCGGCCAGCGACAGCGCCATCACCACGCTCAGCACCGTCACCGCGGCGGTGTCGGACAGCCGGGCCCGCACCCAGCCCGGCCGGGCGGAGCCGACCGCCTCGGCGACCGTCATCGCGGACAGCACGGCGCCGTGCTCCGCCAGCGGCACCGCCTTGGCGAGCAGCAGTGGCTGGAACAGGTTGACCTGGCAGATCCGCGCCAGCGTGAAGATCGCCACGCCCTGCACCATCAGCGGCCCGAGCGAGCGCGAGGTGCGCAGCACCGCCAGCGCGTGGCGGGCGGAGTCCAGGTACCCGCCGGCCGGCCGCCCCGCGCCGGCCCGGCCGGCCCCGGTGGCCCCGGTGGGCCCGGCGGGCAGCGCCGGCAGCGCACTGGCGCAGGCCAGCGAGCCGAGCGTGCAGGCGGCCGTCAGCAGGTAGGGCGCCTGGTGCTGGAAGCCCATCAGCACGCCGACCAGCGGCCAGCAGGCGATCTTCGCCCAGAGCCCGAGCGCCCGCGCGGTGCCCTCGGCCTGCACGTAGTGCGCGCCGGCGCCCTGCGCGTGCAGGTAGTCGTAGAGGTAGGCGCTGGACGCCCCGGACACCAGCGAGCGGGCCGCCGCGATCGCCAGGAAGTGCAGCAGGAAGCCGGTGGCCGAGGGCAGCGCGACCGGCAGCAGGTTGGCGCCGGTCATCACCGCGGCGCCGAGCTGGAGGCAGCGGCGTCCGCCGATCCGGTCGGCGACGAAGCCGGTGGGGATCTCCAGCAGGCAGAACGCCACGTAGTAGACGCTCTGGATGCCGAAGATCTGGCCGTCGCTCAGACCGGCCTCGCGCTGGTACTGGTAGAACACCGGCAGCCACCACAGCAGGTTGAACAGCAGCTGGAAGCCGTTGTTCAGCCGGATCACCCGGCGGACGGCGGGCGGCGCGGGCAGGCCGCGGGGGGTGCGGCGGACACGGGCGAGCAGGGACGGCGGCATGACTCCTCGTCGGGGGGGTGTGGGTGGGCGGGCTCGGCCGGCGATCGGGCGCGATCAGCCGTTGTACGGGCGCAGTTGCAGCAGGTGCACCCGGCCGCCCGGGCCGAGCAGCCACTCGACGTCCAGCGGGGCCGCGAAGGTGTAGTCGGTGGCGAAGTGCGACTGGAGCAGGCGGCCGGCCAGCGCCAGCCGGCCGAGCTGCGTCCTGGTCGCCCGGTCGAGGTCCTGCTCGGCGGCGCCGAGCGAGACGGTGCGGCCGCCGCCCTCCACGGTGTTGTACAGGTACTGGAGCGGCAGCGCGGTGCCGTCGACCACCGCTTCGGCCGAACCGGCCGAAGCGGGGGCGCAGTTGAGGTAGACGTTGCGGAAGTCGGCCCGGTTGGTGGGGTTGCAGGTGACCATCACCCCGCCGAGCGGGGAGGGCTCGTAGCGCTGGACGATCACGCCCATGAAGGTGTCGTCGAGCGCGATGCCGGCCTCGTGGCGCAGCCGGACGCTGCGCGGCGACAGCAGCGAGGCCCAGACCTGCCGGATCGCGTCGAGCAGACCGGGCAGGTCGGTGACCTTGGTGTGCGACTCGTAGACCCCGGCCGCCGAGAAGCCCGGCAGGTCCTCGGCGTTGGAGGAGGAGCGCACCGCGAGGCGGTCGGCCCCGGCCAGGTGGCGCACCACGTGGGCGTCCAGCGCGCGCACCAGGTCCTCGGGGACGGGGGTGGCCGCCACCAGCTGCTGGAGCTGGACGCAGACCGGGTCGACGGCGTCCATGGCGCCGAGCTCCAGCGCCATCTTCAGCTTCCCGATGCCCTGTTGGAGGGCGCGGGAGGAGTCCAGGAAGCGCTGCTGGACGGCGAACGGCACCGCGATCCCCTCCGGCGCGCTGACGTGCCGGGCCAGGAACTCGCCGGCCGCCTCCACCAGGTCGGCGCCCTCCGGCGCGCCCAGCCGGCCCGCCAGGTGGCCCAGCAGGTCGGCGCGCGGCGGCCTGGGGACGGCGTAGTAGCCGGTCAGCCGGCCCGAACCGTGGCGCAGCACGTGGTGCAGCTCGCCGAGGTTGGCGGCCTTGGTGCCGTAGCCGCGGCGGTCGGCGGCGCGCAGCCGGGAGAGCGGCACGATCGGCACGTCCTCCACCCGGGGCGCCTCGATCCGGATCCGCTGGGTGTGCCAGCCGGGGCGGGGCAGGTCGGCGGGCTCCTCGACCCGTTCCAGGGTGGCCGCGTCGGCGGTCACCCGGTAGCGCACCCAGCAGCCGTCCAGGCCCTGCGCGGCGATCAGGTCGAGCACCTCGTGGCGCACCGCGTTGGGTATCCCCCAGCCCGCGGCCAGCATGTTGGTGTGCGAGAGCGGGGTGGTGGGCCGGTCGTTGATCAGACCGGCCAGCCGGGGGATGTCCTCGGGGACGACCGGCATCGCCAGGATGTCGTACCACTCCAGGCCGGACCGGGCCGCCCGGTACTCCTCCGGGCCGGCGAAGGCGCGCAGCCGTCCGACCGCGTGGCCGAGGGTGAGCGGGACGAACGGGCGGGCGGCGAACAGCTCGTCGCCGGTGGTGCGCGGCACCAGGGTGGCGGGCACGGCGGCGAGGGCGTGCTCCTGGGCGTGGTTGGCCGGCTTGGTCAGCAGCGCCAGCGACTCGTCCAGGTGCTCGCGGACGAAGCGGTGGAACTCGGTGAGCAGGTCGGCGCCCATGGTGTCGGCCTCGGTGGTCTCCAGCACCATGAACGGCTGCGGGTGCCCGGCGTCCGGGCCGCCGGTGTGCAGGGACAGCACGCCGAGCAGGAAGCGGCGCTCCGGGTCGTGGTAGACGCCGTGGTTGAACCCGTCCAGGTCGGCGTCGAGTTCGGCCATGGTGAGGCCGGCGATCCGGGTGGCGATGTAGTCGACGTGGAAGGGGTGGACGGCGCTGTCGAGCAGGTGCCACTCGTGCTGCTGGCGGTCGACGACGACCTTCACGTAGGGGTGGCCGCCGAGCATCCCGCAGAGCCGCTCGAACAGCGGCAGGGTGAGCCGGGCGCCGATCACCGCGCCGTCGGGGGCGCCGGTGGCCGAGGTGTCCGTGCCGGGGTCGGGGACGGTGCCGAGCTGGGTGTTCACCGGGCTGCTCCTGGGATCAGGTGGGCGGTCAGGGCCTTCGGGAGGGCGTCGACGATCCGGGCGCAGTCCGCCAGCAGGGCGGGCGCGGACCGGGCGGTGAGGAAGCACAGCGCCGCCATCGTGTTGGCGCCCTCGGCCTCCAGGTAGGCGGGCATCGGGGTGCCGGGCGGCAGGCTGCGCTCGCGGACGAGCTCGATCGTCGAGCCCGGGTCCAGCAGTTCGGCCCAGTCGACCGCGTCGAAGTCCCAGCACGGCAGGTCGGTCCACGGCTCGCCGGCCCGGTCCACCGCGAGGATCACCAGCGAACCGGCCGCCCCGGTGCCCTCGGTGAGCATCCGGGGCGGGTAGGCCACCGGGCGGCCGAGCAGCTGGCGGGTCAGCATCCCGATCATGTCCAGGCCGAACACCTCCTCGGCCTGACGGGTGGTCAGCACGCCGCCGAACCGGGCCGCGGTCTCGATCAGCCAGGTCCCCTCGCCGCCCGGGGCGAGCTTGAGCTCGGTGTGGGTGGCGCAGGTCTCCAGGCCGAGCGCGTCCACGGCGGCCCGGGAGGCCTGCTCGATCCGCCGCTGCAGCGGCTCGGGCAGCTCGACCGGGGCGATGCTGGCCCGCTCGGTGAACGGCGGCACGGTCGGCAGCCGGCCGGTGATGCACAGCGGGTGGTAGACGCCGTCGGCGACGATGCCCTCGACGCTGACGTAGTCGCCCCAGCCCGGTCCGGTGAACCAGCCCAGGGTGCCGGCGGTGACGATCTCCTCCAGCAGGAAGTCGCTCACCCCGGCGCCGGCGGAGTGCAGTTCGGCGTAGCCGTCCTCGGCGGAGGCCGCCATCACGGCGCGGCCGAGCCGCCAGGCGCGGGCCGCCTGGCGGCGGTCGTGCACGGTGAGGTGGGCGGTGGACCCGGCGCTCCAGGCCGCCTTGAGCAGCAGCGGCGGGGTGAGCCGGTCGAAGGCGGCGTCGATGTCGGCGGCCCGGTGGATCTCCGCGAAGCCCGGCACGGGCACCCCGGCGTCCCGCCAGATCCGCCGCATCAGCCGCTTGTCGCGGGCGGCGGCCACCTGCTCCCCCGCGCCGGCCAGGCCGAGCCGGCGGCAGGCCAGGGCGACCGCGACCACCGCGTACTCGGAGAAGGTCAGCACCGCCTCGGCCGCGACCAGCCCGGCCCGCGCGGCGATCAGGTCGACCAGGGCGGCGCCGTCGACCGGCTCCGCCTCGGTGATCGACGCGCAGTGCGGCCGCCAGACCTCGGCGCCGGTGTCGGGCAGCGGGGCCAGCGCCAGCACGTGGACCTCGGCGTGCGCGGCCATCCGGGGCAGCGCGTACTCCAGCGGCGGGCCGCCCCTGGCATGGACGAACAGGATCGCGCTCACATCGCTCCTCGGCGTTTCGGGCGGGCGGGTGGGCCCGCGGCTCGGTCGGGTGGTACCGGACGGAACCGACAGACCGTCAGGTACCGACCAAGCAACCGAATCACGACGGAGGGTGACGAAACACCCGGAAGGGGCCCCGCACACTTTGGCGTACGCCAAACAACCGTTCGGCGTGGTTCGTGCGTCGGCGCACGGCCGGCGGAACGTCACACCGGCGGGCGGAGACGACAAAGGCGAGAGGGGAAACCCGCCTCTCGCCACTCTCAACTTATAGCGCACCGGGGGGCTTGCGGCAAGGCCCCCGGTGTGGTGGAGGATCGCTCTTCCACCGGCCCCGATCTGCCGAAACGAGTGATCCGAGACGTGCACGTGCATGCGCCCTTGACCACCAGTGCGTTCGACCTGCCCGAGCGCCTCTCCCCCAAGGCCGACCCGGCACTGATCGCCGCCGACGAACTCCACTTCGCGGCCGTCGCCGAGAGCCTGCGGGCGACCGTCGCCGAACTCTCGGCGCAGCTGGACGCCACCCTCAGGGCGCCGGGCGGCGCCGGGCGGGCGGCGATGGACCGCGACGCGGAGGTGCACCGGCTGTCCGCCCGGCTGCGCGCCCTGCGCCGCTTCGGCCTGGACCTGTGCCTGGGCCGGATCGTCGGCACCGGCGCCGACGGGCCGCTCTACATCGGACGGCTCGGCCTGACCGACGGCGCGGGCCGCCGCCTGCTGGTGGACTGGCGCTCCCCCGCCGCCGAACCGTTCTTCGCGGCCACCCACGCCCACCCGATGGGCCTGGCCAGCCGCCGCCGGTACCGCTGGCACCGGGGCCGGGTCGGCGACTACTGGGACGAGGTGTTCACCGCGGACGGCTTCGCCGGGCACCGGGCCGCGCTGGACGACCAGTCCGCGTTCATCGCCAGCCTGGGCAGCAGCCGCTCGCCGCGGATGCGCGACGTGCTCGGCACCATCCAGGCCGACCAGGACGCGGTCGTCCGGGCCGGCTCCCGCGGCGCCCTGGTGGTCGACGGCGGGCCGGGCACCGGGAAGACCGTGGTGGCGCTGCACCGCTCCGCCTACCTGCTGCACGCCGACCCCCGCCTCGGTCACCGGCGCGGCGGCGTGCTGTTCGTCGGCCCGCACCAGCCCTACCTGGCGTACGTCGCCGACGTGCTGCCGAGCCTCGGCGAGGAGGGCGTGCGCACCTGCACCCTGCGCGACCTGGTCGCGGAGGGCGCCGCGGCGGTGGGCGAGCCCGACCCGGAGGTGGCCCGGCTGAAGTCCTCGGCCGGCATGGTGCGGGCGATCGAGCCGGCCGTCCGGCTGTACGAGGAGCCGCCGGCCGAGGGGATGACGGTCGAGACGCCCTGGTCCGACCTGTGGCTGGGCCCCGAGGACTGGGCGGCGGCCTTCGACGCGGCGGAGCCGGGCGTCCCGCACAACGAGGCGCGCGAGCGGATCCGGGAGGAGCTGATCGAGCTGCTGGTGGCGAAGGACGGCGGCGAGGCCCCGCCCGAGCAGCTGCGCAGGTCGCTGGCGGGCAACCGGGAGCTGGTCGGCGCGCTGAACCGGGCCTGGCCGATGCTGGAGCCGACCGACCTGGTCGCCGACCTCTGGTCCGTCCCCGCCTACCTGCGGCGGTGCGCCCCGTGGCTCTCCCCCGAGGAGGTGCGCGCGCTGCGGCGCCCGGAGGGTGCGGCCTGGACGGTGCCGGACCTGCCGCTGCTGGACGCCGCCCGGCAGCGGCTCGGCGACGCCGGGGCGGCCCGGCGGGCGCGCCGCAACGAGGCCGCGGTCGCCGCCGAACGCGCCCGGATGGCCGACGTGATCGAGGGCCTGCTCCGGGCCGACGACGACGGCGAGGGCGCCGTGACCATGCTGCACGGGCGGGACCTGCGGGAATCCCTGGACGACGAGGGCGCGCTGGCGCAGGCCGACCCGGACCGGCTGGCCGGCCCGTTCGCGCACGTCGTGGTGGACGAGGCCCAGGAGCTGACCGACGCCGAGTGGCAGATGCTGCTGCTGCGCTGCCCGTCCCGGAGCTTCACCATCGTCGGTGACCGCGCCCAGGCCCGGCACGGCTTCACCGAGTCCTGGCGGGAACGGCTCGAACGGGTCGGGTTCGACCGGATCGAGCTGGCCTCGCTGACCGTCAACTACCGCACCCCGGAAGAGGTGATGGCGGTGGCCGAGCCCATCGTGCGGGCCGCGCTGCCGGACGCCAACGTGCCGACCTCGATCCGCCGCAGCGGCGTCCCGGTGCACTACGGCGCCAGGGCGGACCTGCCGCGGATCGTCGCCGACTGGCTGGCGGAGCACGCCGACGGCACCGCGTGCGTGATCGGCGACCCCGGCTTCCCGGCGACGCCGCGGGTCGGCTCGCTCACCCCGGCCCTCGCCAAGGGGCTGGAGTTCGACCTGGTGGTGCTGGTCGACCCGGACTCCTTCGGCGACGGCGTCGCGGGGGCGGTGGACCGCTACGTGGCGATGACCAGGGCGACCCGCCAGCTCACCGTCCTCACCGGCTGACCGGGGACGGCGGCGCACCACGGCGCAGCCGGGCCGTTTCGTACCGCGGAACGGCCCGCCCGCGGGGCTAGGCCCTCTCCTTCGGGTCTTGCCGGGCGTACGACGCTGGGCATCCCGGCTGGACGCACCGGCGAAACGCCCAAGTGCACCCAGCACGAGGGCGTTCCGCCGGCACGCCCAGCCGGGCCCCCAACGCCGCGCGCCGATCCGACAAGACCCGAAGGAGAAGGCCTAGGCTCGGCCCCGTGCAGCGATCCGAGGAGCGTGCGGAAGGCGCCGGGCCGTTCGTCACCAGGGTCACCTGGCGGCTCGCCGAGGGCGGCGCGGCGGTCTGGGAGTCCCGGCTCGCCCGCAAGCGCGGGGCGCTGCGGGTGCGGGCCGAGGGCGGCGCGGAGCAGGCGCCGCGCAGCGCCGATCGGACGGTGCTGCGCCGGCTGGCCCGGCTGAACGCGGTGGCGGCGGTGGCGTTCGTGCTCGGCGGTGCGTTGTTCGCGCTCGGCGCCGGGCTCGCCCAGTTCGGTTCGGCCGGGCCGACCACGATCGCCTCGGTCTACTTCGCCGGTGGCCTGTGCTTCAACACCGGCGGCTACGTCTCGCTGCTCCAGGCGATCAACGCGCCCCGACGCTCGGCCGGCTCCGGCGATCTGGCGCCTCCCCGGTGGCGGTGGTGGAGCTACGAGCCGGTGCGGATCGACTGGTTGAGCACCTTCGTGCTCTTCCTCGGCACCCTGGTGTTCGGGGTCAACCTGCTGGACTCCTTCCTCCAGGGGCTCACCACCCAGCAGGTCAACCGGCTGATCTGGACGCCCGACCTGGTGGGCTGCCTGCTCTTCCTGATCTCCGGGCACCTCGCCGTGGTGGAGGTCTGCCACGGCCGGCCGTGCCTGCACGCGCGCAGCCTCGGCTGGTGGATCGTCGCGGTCAACCAGCTCGGGTCGGTGCTCTTCCTCGTCTCCGCGCTGGCCGCGTTCACCCGCCCGGAGACCGGCAGCCTGGTCAACGTCGACATCGCCAACTGGGGCACCCTGCTGGGCGCGCTGTGCTTCTCGATCGGCGGCGTGGTCCAGCTGTTCGAGCACCCGTAGCGGGCACCCGGCGCCACCGGGCCGCCGTGGCCACGCTGGTGACCCCGCGTCAGCGGACCGGCACCCGGCGTGCGTGACGATCGTCACGAATCACCACCGGTCACACATCGGCAACATACTGTCAGGTAACGTGCAGTTGTGACCAGATGACCGGCCGTAGGGTCCCGTTCGCCGACGGCTCCAGTGATGGAGCCGGAGCAGGCGTCGTGGGGGCCCCGGCGCGAGTCCGTCCACCGGTCCGGCGCGAGCGGGCAGCCCGCCGACCGACGAACACCTGAAAGAGGAACAATGACCTCCGACGCACGGGGCAGTCGCTTCGAGGCCCTTGGCGCGTACCTGCCACCCACCGTCCTCAGCACGCCCGCCCTGGTCGCCTCCGTCACGGGGGCACCGGACGTGGACCTGGCCCGGATCACCGGCGTCACCGAGCGCCGGGTCTACGACCGGCGGCCCGAGGCCGGCGAGGACTCCTACGGGCTGGCGCTCAAGGCCGCCCGGGACGCGCTCGACCACTCCCGCTACCGCGCGGGCGACCTGGACCTGGTGGTCTCGGCCTCGATCACCCGGTTCCGGGACGGCGACGACTTCGCCTTCGAACCCTCCTTCGCGGGCCGGCTGGCCCGGGAGCTCGGCGCGCACCGGGCGATCCACTTCGACGTCTCCAACGCCTGCGCCGGCATGATGACCGGCGTCCAGCTGCTGGACCGCATGATCCGCGCCGGCACCGTCCGCAACGGCCTGGTGGTCAGCGGCGAGCAGGCGACCCGGGTCGCCGAGACCGCCGCCCGCGAGATCTCCGACTCCTACGACCCGCAGTTCGCCTCGCTCTCGGTCGGCGACTCCGCGGCCGCCGTGATCATGGACCGCGCGGTCGACGAGGCCGACCGGATCCACTACGTGGACCTGATGACCTGCGCCGAGTACGCCCACCTGTGCCTCGGCATGCCCAGCGACCGCACCGAGGGCATCGCGCTCTACACCGACAACAAGCAGATGCACAAGGAGGACCGGCTACGGCTGTGGCCGGCCTTCCACGGCGACCAACTCGCCAAACTGGGGCGCGGCTTCGCCGACGAGGGCTTCGACTACGTGGTCCAGCACCAGGTCGGCACCCGGTTCGTCGACTACGTGAACCGCACCGGCGAGCGCGAGTTCGGCACCCCGATGCCCGAATCGCTCTCGGTGGTCGAGGAGTTCGGCAACACCGCGTCCACCTCGCACTTCCTGGTGCTGCACCGCCACCTCAAGGCCGGTACGGCCCGGCGCGGCGCCCGGTACCTGCTGGTGCCGGCCGCCTCCGGGGTCGTCACCGGCGCACTCTCCGCCACCATCACCCACCTGGGGGTCTGACCGATGACCACCGTCATCACGGCCGCCGCCACCGCCACCGCACCCGCGGACGGCCCGGCCACCGCCGTCCGGCTGGCCGGCCGCGCCTCCCTGGAGTGCCTGGCCGAGGCCCGGCTGTCGCCCGACACCGTCGGCCTGCTGATCAACGTCGGCGTGTACCGCGAGCACAACACCTTCGAACCCGCCGTCGGCGCGCTGGTGCAGAAGGAGGTCGGCATCAACCTCGACTACCTGGCCGACCCGGTGCCCGGGGCCGCGTTCTCCTTCGACCTGATGAACGGGGCCTGCGGCGTGCTGAACGCCGTCCAGGTCGCCCAGGCGATGCTGGCCACCGGCTCCACCGAGCGGGTCCTGATCACCGCCGCCGACGTCCACCCCGGCGGCCGGGCCGCGCTCGACCCGGACTACCCGTACGCCGACCTCGGCGCCGCCCTGCTGCTGGAGCGCTCGGCCGGGGACGAGGGCGGGTTCGGCCCGGTCCGCACCGCGGGCTCGGACCAGGACTCGGCCGTCGCCGGCTACCTGCCGACGGCCGGGATGGGCGCCCGCGGCCGCGGCCGGATCACCGTCCGGCGCGACACCGGCTTCGCCGACCAGCTGCTCGACCTCGCGGCGGCCACCGCCGCCGAGTACGCGCACGCCGAAGGCCTCGACCTGGACCGCACCCTGCTGGTCACCTCCCGGCCCACCGCCGACTTCGCCCAGCGCCTGGCCGCCCGGCTCGGCCTGCCCGCGAGCGCCGCGGCGGCCGCCGAGGCCCCCGGCCCCGACGGGCGCCTGCCGCACACCGCCGCCCCGATCCTGGGCTACCTCCAGGCGATGGGCGAGGGCCTGCCCGCCGAGGTGGACCAGCTGCTGTTCGTGGCGGCCGGTGCCGGGCCGAGCGCGGCCTGCGTCTCCTACCGTCCGCCGGCGCGGTGACCGCGTGACCACCACCACCGACCTGCTCACCGGGGAGCTCGGCCTCGCCGCCCGGCTCGAACGCAACGCGCTGGCCTTCCCCGACAAGACCGCCCTGATCCACCCCGACGGCGAGCGGACCACCGAGCTCAGCTACGGCCGGCTCCAGCAGGAGGTCGTGCGGCTGGCCGACGCGCTGGCCGGCATCGGGATCGGCCCCGGCACCCGTACGGTGCTGATGGCACCGCCCGGCCCGGACCTCTTCGTGCTGCTCTTCGCGCTGTTGCGGGCCGGCGCCGTGCCGGTGGTGGTCGACCCCGGCATGGGCGTGCGGCGGATGCTGCACTGCTACCGCGCGGTGGGCGCCGAGGCCTTCATCGGCCCGCCGGTCGCGCACGCCGTCCGGGTGCTCGGCCGGCGCGCCTTCGCCACCGTCCGGGTGCCGGTCACGCTCGGCCGGCGGTACGCCTGGGGCGGCCACACCCTCACCGCGCTGCGCACCCGGCAACCGGCCGGGCAGGCTCCGCCCGCCGTCCGTGGCGGGGACCTGATGATGATCGGCTTCACCACCGGCTCCACCGGCCCCGCCAAGGGCGTCGAGTACACCCACCGCTCCGCCGCCGCGATGGCCCGGGCGGTCCGGGCCGCCCACGACCGCGACCGCGACGAGGTCTCGCTGGTCACCCTGCCGCTGTATGGGATGCTCGACCTGCTCTACGGCTCCACCCTGGTCCTGGCGCCGGTCGACCCCACCGAGGTCGGCGCGGCCGACCCGGCCCGGCTGGTGGCCGTCGCCCGCGAGCACCGCACCTCCACCATGTTCGCCTCGCCCGCCCTGCTGCGGCGCCTGGGCGCGTACCTGAGCGAGCATCCGACCGACCTGCCCGACCTGCGCTGCGTGGTGTCCGGCGGCGCACCCGTACCGCCCGAGGTGGTCGCCACGCTGCGCCGGGTGCTGGACCGGGGCACGGCGATCCACGTCACGTACGGCGCCACCGAGGCGCTGCCGATCACCTCGATCGAGTCCGCCGAGATCCTGACGCAGACCGCCGCCCTCGCCCCGCTCGGCGCCGGGACCTGCGTCGGGCGCCCGGTGCCCGGGGTCGAGGTCCGGATCGTCCGGGTCAGCGACGGGCCGCTGCCCGCCTGGCACGAGGGCCTGGCGGCGGCGCCCGGCGAGATCGGCGAGATCGTGGTCCGCGGTGAGTCCGTCAGCCCGCGCTACCACGCCTCGCCCGAGGCGGACGCCGCGCACCGGATCGCCGACGTCGGGGGCTCCTGGCACCGCACCGGCGACCTCGGACGGCTGGACGAGCGCGGCCGGCTGTGGTTCTGCGGCCGGCGCAGCCAGCGGGTCCGCACCGACGGCGGCGATCTGCACACCGTCCGCTGCGAGGGCGTGTTCAACGCGCACCCGCTGGTGCGCCGCACCGCCCTGGTCGGCGTCGGGGTGCCGGGGGCGCAGCGTCCGGTGGTGTGCGTGGAGACCGAACCGGGCGTCACCGACGCGCAGTGGGCCGAGCTGCAGCCCGAGTTGCGCGCGCTCGGCGCGGCGCAGCCGCCGACCGCGGGCCTGGAGGAGTTCCTGCGGCACCCGGCGTTCCCGGTGGACGTCCGGCACAACGCCAAGATCGGCCGTGAGCGGCTGGCCCGCTGGGCCGCCGGACGGCTGGCCGGGCCGCGCCCGGTGCGGGCCTGGGCGCTGCGCGCCGTCCCGCTGGCCGGCTGGGCCTACCTGGTGGCCGGCCTGGTGCTGGGGCTCGACCGGCCGGCGCTGGTGGCGCTGTGGTGGGTGGACGCCTTCCTGAGCGTGGTCGTGCACGCCGCCCAGATCCCGGCGGCGCTGCCCCGGGGCCGGGCCGCGGGGCGGGGCCCGGCGGCCACGGCGGCGCTCACCCTGCTGTACGGCGCGACCTGGTGGCGGCTGCTGCCGGCCGCGGACGGGACGGAGGCGGGCCGGTGAGGATCCTGGTCACCGGCGCGTCCGGGTTCCTCGGCGGCCATCTGGTGGACGGTGCGCTGCGCGCCGGGCACCAGGTCCGCGCCCTGGTCCGGCCGACCTCCGAGCTCGGCCGGCTGGCGGCACTGCCCGGACTGGAGCTCGCCTTCGGCGACCTCGGTGACGCCGCCTCGCTGCGGCGCGCCGTCGACGGGGTCGACGTGGTGCAGCACAGCGCCGCCCGGGTGGTCGACTTCGGCGGCCGGGCCAGGTTCACCGCCGACAACGTGGACGGCACCCTACGGCTGCTGGAGGCGGCGCGGGCCGCCGGGAGCAGCCGGTTCGTCTTCATCAGCAGTCCCAGCGCGCTGATGGGACCGGACGACGGCGACCGGCTCGGGATCGACGAGCGGGCGCCGTACCCGGAGCGCTGGCTGAACCTCTACTCCGAGACCAAGGCCGCGGCCGAGCGGCTGGTGCTGGCCGCGAACGCGCCCGGGTTCAGCACCGTGGCGCTGCGCCCGCGCGGCATCTGGGGGCCGCGCGACCACGCGGGCTTCCTGCCCCGCCTGGTCGCCCGGATGATGGCGGGCCGGCTGCCCGACCTGTCCGGCGGGCGGCCGGTGCTGGTCTCGCTCTGCCACTGCGACAACGCGGTCGAGGCCGCCCTGCTGGCCTCGGTGGCGCCGGCCGAACGGGTCGGCGGCCGGCCGTACTTCGTGGTCGACCGGGAGGAGACCGACCTGTGGGCCTTCCTGCGCCGGCTGGCCGGCCTGTTCGGCGGCACCCCGCCGACCCGGCGGGTGCCGGCACCGCTGCGCACCGCCCTGGTGGAGGCGGTGGAACTGCTGTGGCGGGTACCGGCGTTGGCGGCCCGCCACGAGCCGCCGCTCAGCCGGTACGCGGTGGCGCTGCTCACCCGCTCCGCAACCTACCGCAGCGCGGCCGCCGAGCGGGACCTCGGCTACCGGCCGGTGACGGACCAGGAGGCCGGCCTGCGCGGCCTGCTCGACTGGGCCCGGCCGGCCGGCGGCGACGGCCCGGCGTTCGCCCGGCCCCCGACGCGGCGGCGCACGACCGCACCGACGCTCTGACGCTGCAGCGCTGTGACGCTCCGACGCATCCGACCCTGGAAGACTGTGATGACACCGCACCACCGCACCGCCGCCGACCCGGCGGCCGGGCCCGCGTTCCGGCGCCCGGTCTCGGCCACCGAGTGGCTCTACCTCGCCGCGCACCGGCTCGGCCGCGCCATGGTGCTCCAGCTGGTGGTGGAGGGTGACGGCGCCCTCGATCCGGCCGAGCTGCGGGCGGCGCTGGCCACCGCCGCCCGGGCCTGCCCCGGCTCGCGGCTGGTCCGCCGGGGCCGCAGCTGGATCGACCCGGGGCGGCCGCCCCGGTTGCGGGTGGCCCCGCCCGGCAGCGGGCCGGACGCCGAACTCCGGTTCGGCACGGCCTTGTTGGAGACCCCGATCGATCTCGACGGAGAGCCGGCCTGCGAGCTGTTGCTGCTGACCTGCCGCACCGGCGGGCGCACCGCGCTGGTCTTCCGCGCCTTCCACGGAGCGATGGACGGGCACGGCGCGCTGCTCTGGATGGGCGAGGTGTTCCGCGCGTTGCGCGGTGCGGCGCCGCGGCCGGCCCGCTCCCCGGTGACCGACGGCGAGCTGCTCGCCGGGCTCGGGGCCACCGCTCGCCGGCCCGCGCTGCTGCTCGACCAGCCGTCCCCGCTGGCGGGCGCCGGCGCGCTCGTCCCGCCGTCCGCCGGGACGGCCGTCGCAGGCGGTCCGGCCGCGCTGTGGCGGCGCCGTACGCTGCCGGGCCGGCACCGCGCGCTGACCGCGCGCCTCGCCCGCGCCCTGGCCGACGCCACCGGGGCGCCCCGGGCCCGGGTGATGGTGCCGGTGGACCTGCGGCGCCACCGGGGAGGTTCCTCCAACACCGGCAACCTGACCCTGCCGGTCTTCCTCGACCTGGCGGCGGGCGACGGCTGGCAGGGCGCGCAGGCGCAGCTGCTCGGCGCGCTGGCGGAGCGCCGGGAGCTGGCCGGCGGTTTCGAGTCGGCGCTGGCCCGGCTGCCGCTGCCGGCCGCCGCCGCGCTGCTGCGGGCCGGCGGGGCGCTGGCGCACCGACGGGACCTGCACCTGGCCTCGGCGGTCGTCTCCCACCTGGGCCGGATCGACCCGGCGGACTGCTCGGCCGGCGCCTTCACCGCCCGCTCGCTGTACGCGCTGCCGGTGCACGCGCCGCTGGTGCCGGTGTCCTGCGTGGCGGTCGAGCTCCCGGGGCACACCGAGCTGACGGTGGGCTTCCAGGGCGGCCCGGGGCTGGCCGATCGGGCGGAGGAGCTGATGGACCATCTGGCGGCGGCCGTGACCGGGCACGGCCCTGCGCCGCGCTCCGCCGACGGGTGCGCACGGGTCGGGGCGGAGCCCGCGACCGTGGTGGGGGTGCTGCGGCAGCGGGCCGCCGCCACCCCCGAGGCGGTCGCGCTCGACGGGCCGGCCGGCCCGGTCGGGTACGCCGAGCTGGACCGCCGCTCGGACGCGGTGGCGGCGGAGCTGGTCCGGCGCGGGGTGGGGGCCGAGCAGGTGGTCGGGCTGCTGGTGGAGCGGAGCCCGGCCGGGGTGGCGGGCCTGTGGGGGGTGCTCAAGGCGGGCGCCGCGTACCTGCCGCTGGATCCGCAGCTGCCGGACGCCCGGATCGCCGAGGTGCTGCGCGAGTCCGGCGCCGTCGCCTGCGTCACCGAGCGGGATGCGCTGGCCCGGGCGGCGGGCCTGTCCCCCGGGCCGGCGCTGGCCGTCGAGGACCTCCCCGCGGCCCCGGCGGACGCCGCGCCGCTGCCCGAGCCGGCGCCCGGCCAGTTGGCCTACGTCATCTACACCTCCGGCTCGACCGGGCGGCCCAAGGGCGTGCAGGTCGAGCACCGGGCCCTGCTCGCGTTCGCGCGCTGGGCGGCCGAGCTCTGCCGGGTGGACGGCCGGACCAGGTTCGCCTTCCTGGCCTCGTTCGGCTTTGACATCTCCTGCTTCCCGCTGTTCGTTCCCGCGCTGCGCGGCGGCGCCACCGTGCTGGTGCCGGGCCGCCCGACCCGGCCGGCGCTGCGCGAGCTGCTGGAGCGCCACGGGGCGGACACCCTCGCCGTGACCCCCACCCACCTGCAGCTGGCCGAGGTGTACGACCTGGACCTCTCGGGGGTGCGCACGCTGCTGGTCGGCGGGGAGCAGTTCACCGGGCCGGCCGCCGGGCGGGCCTGGCGGCGACTGGGGCCGGACGCCCGGCTGATCAACGGGTACGGGCCGACCGAGGCCGCGGTCGGCTGCCTGGCGCACGTGCTGGACGGCACCGAGGCGGGGCCGGTGGTGCCGATCGGGCGGCCCGCGCCGTCCGTCCGGGTCGAGCTGGTCGACGCCCGGGGTGCGGCGATCGGGCCGGACCGGCCGGACGCGGTGGGCGAGATCCTGCTCTCCGGGGTGCAGCTGGCCCGCGGCTACCGGGGCCGCCCGGACCTGGACGCGGTGGCGTTCCCGGTCGGCGCGGACGGCATCCGCCGCTACCGGACCGGCGATCTCGGCCGCCGGCTGCCCGGTGGCGCGATCGAGTTCGTCGGGCGGGCCGACGACCAGCTGAAGATCGCCGGGCACCGGATCGAGCCGGCCGAGGTGCGGGCCGCGCTGGAGGCCGACCCCGCCGTGCGGGCCGCCGCGGTGACCGCCCGCACCCGCCCCGGGGGTGGTGCGGCGCTGTGCGCATACGTAGTGGCCGTCGGCCCGGTCGGCGAGCCGGCCGCGTTCGGAGCGGCGCTGCGCGCCAGGCTCGCCGGGCTGCTGCCGGCGCACCTGGTGCCCGCCGTCGTGCTGCCGGTCGCCGAGTTCCCGCGGACGGTCACCGGGAAGACGGACCTCGCGGCGCTGCCGGACCCGTTCGCGGCGCCGCCGGTGCCGGTGCCGCCGCGCCGACCGGTGGACACCGGGCCGGTCGCGGACGCCGTGGAGGAGCAGGTGGCGCGGGTGTGGGCCCGCACGCTCGGGGTGGAGCGGCGGCTGATCGGGCCCGGCTCGGACTTCCAGCAGCTCGGCGGCGACTCGCTGGCCGTGCTGGAGATGCTCGCCGCGGTCGCCGAGGAGCTGCTGGAGCCGGCCGACGCCGACGGCTTCACCGCCGATCTCGCTGACGTGCTGGCCGAGTTGACGCTGGGCCGGGTGGGCGAGGCGGTCCGCCGGGCCCGCCACCGGACGGACTTCCCGGCGAGCGGCCGGACGGGGAGGTCGGCATGATCTTCGTCGGACGCGGTGCGCTGCTGCACCGGGCCGTCGGCCACGCCCTGGCCGAGGGCCACCGGGTGGACCTGGTGGTGACCGACGACCGGGCGGCGGACCCGCCGGCCGCGGTGCCGCAGCTGGTCACCGGCGACGTCAACGCGCTCGCGGCGGAGCTCACCGCCCGGTGCTCCGACGGCCTGGTCTGGTCGGTCAACAATCGGATGATCTTCCGACCGCCGCTGCTCTCGGCCGGCCTGCGGATCCTCAACCTGCACAACGGCCTGCTGCCGCAGCACCGCGGCCTGCCCTCCGCCGCGGTGGCGTACGCGCTGCTGCACGGCGACCGCGAGTACGGCGCCACGCTGCACGAGGTCGACGCCGGCGTGGACACCGGCCGGGTGCTGGCGGAGCTGCGCTTCCCGGTCGGCGCCGAGGACCGCTACCACCAGGTGCTGCTGCGCGGCGTCCGGAGCTGCCACCTGCTGTTCCAGCAGTCGGTGGGGCGGCTGGCCGCCGGACTGGAGCCCGGGCCGCCGCCCGTCCGCCCGCCGGCCCGCCCTGGCTACTACGGTCTGCGGGCGCTGCGCGAGCTGCCCTCGTACGCCGGGCACCCCGCCTTCGCGCGGGCGACCGACCTAGGGGTGGCCGCGCCGTTCGTCCCGGAGCTGGTCGAGGCGCTGCGTACGGCCCCGGCGGCCGGGCCCGCCGGGGGCGCGATCCGGACTATTGACGAAACATCTCACAAGGGAGTGACCGATGGGTAACATCGGCCCTACCCTCGTCGGTATGGACCTTGTACACGAGCGCCGCGGCGACGGGCCGCCCCTCCTGCTGCTGCACGGCATCGGGCACCGCTGGCAGGGCTGGAAGCCCGTCCTGGACCTGCTGGCCCGGGAGCGCGAGGTGATCGCGGTCGACCTGCCCGGCTTCGGCGCCTCCTCGCCGCTGCCCGCCGGCACGCCCTACACGGTCGCCACCGCCGTGACCGTGCTCGGTGACTTCCTGGCCTCGCTCGGCATCGAACGCCCGCACCTGGCGGGGAACTCGCTCGGCGGCCTGTTCGCGCTGCGCGCCGCCCAGCAGGGGCTCGGCTCCTCGGCGACCGTCCTCTCCCCGGCCGGCTTCTACCGCGGGGCGGGCTTCCGGTACGCCTCCGGGGTGCTCAACCTGCACCGGTTCGCGGCCCGGACCCCGGAGCCGGTCCGGGCCAGGCTCGCCGCGTACCCGCTGGGCCGCAAGGCGATGTTCGGCATGATCTACGGGCGCCCCGAACGGCTCGACCCGCAGGAGCTGATGCTCGACACCCGGGCCCTGCTGGAGGCCCCCGGCTTCCGGCAGACCCTGCTCGCCGGGCGCGCCGAACGGGCCCTCGGCTTCCCGACCGGCATCCCCGCCGAGGTCCCGGTGACCATCGCCTGGGGCACCCGGGACCGCCTGCTGCCCAACGTCCAGGGACGCCGGGCCCGCCAGGCGCTGCCGGGCGCCCGGTTCGTGCCGCTGGTCGACTGCGGGCACGTGCCGATGGGCGACAACCCGGCGCTGGTGGCCAAGGTCCTGCTGGACGGCAGCAGTTCGCCGCTGCTCCCCGCCACCGACCGGGGCGCGGCACACCCGTGACCCCGGCCCGGCCGGGGTCGCACCCTAGGGCGTGTTTGCAGAGTCGCGTCGGATCAGGCCGCGGCTCCCCCAGCCTCCGGCCGGGAGGTGCCCCCACTACGCGCCCGGCTGGGCGTGCGCCCGGATCGCCCTCGTACTGGGTCGTACTTGGGTGATTCGGGCGTGCGTCCAGGTGGGGGCACCTCCCGGCCGAAGGCTGGGGGCGGATGCCTGGGGGTACCTCCCGGCCGAAGGCTGGGGGAGCGTCGCGGACCCGGCGGGACTCTGCAAACACGCCCTAGACTCTCGCCCATGGAGCACACGCCGCAGGAGCGGCTCGAACGACTGGTCACCCTCGCCTCCGGCAGCTACCTGCTGGTCACCACCTTCCGGAAGGACGGCACCGCGGTGCCCACCCCGGTCTGGGTGGTGCGCGACGGCGAGGCGCTCGGCATCTGGACCGTCACCGACTCCTGGAAGGTCCGGCGGATCCGCAACCGCGCCGACGTGCTGGTCGGCCCCTGCGACGTGCGCGGCCGGCCGACCGGCGAGCAGGTGCCGGGGACGGCGGAGATCTGCCCGCCCGAGCGGACGGCCGCCTACCGCACCCTGCTGCGCCAGAAGTACGGCCTGGTCGGCGTGGTGACGCTGCTGGGCAGCCGGCTGCGGCGCGGCGAGCGCGGCACCACCGGGATCCGGATCACCCTGACCGACTGACGCCCCGGCTCGGGGCGGACCTGACGCACCTGGCCCCGGCCACCGCTGCTGCGGCGGCCGGGGCCAGGTGCGGTTCTGCGGGTCGACGACCCGCTCACCGGTCTCAGGCGAGGGTCGCGAGGGCCTCGTTGAGGGTCTTCGACGGACGCATCACCGCGGCCGCCTTGGCGACCACCGGCTGGTAGTAGCCACCGATGTCGACCGGCGAGCCCTGGACCGCGATCAGCTCGTCGACGATCGTCTGCTCGTGCTCGGCCAGCGACTTGGCCAGGCCCGCGAACGCCTCGGCCAGCTCGGCGTCGGCGGTCTGCTGCGCCAGCTCCTGGGCCCAGTACAGGGCCAGGAAGAAGTGGCTGCCGCGGTTGTCGATCCCGCCCAGGCGGCGGCTCGGCGACTTGTCGCGGTCCAGGAAGGTGCCGGTCGCCCGGTCCAGGGTGTCGGCGAGGACCTGGGCCCGCGCGTTGCCCGTGCTCTGCGCCAGGTGCTCGAAGCTGGCCGCCAGCGCGAAGAACTCGCCCAGGCTGTCCCAGCGCAGGTAGTTCTCCTTGACCAGCTGCTGCACGTGCTTGGGCGCGGAGCCGCCGGCGCCGGTCTCGAACAGGCCGCCGCCGTTGATCAGCGGGACCACCGAGAGCATCTTGGCGCTGGTGCCCAGCTCCAGGATCGGGAACAGGTCGGTCAGGTAGTCGCGCAGCACGTTGCCGGTGACCGAGATGGTGTCCTCGCCGCGGCGGATGCGCTCCAGCGAGAACGCCGTCGCCTCCTGCGGCGACATGATCTCGATCTGCAGGCCCTCGGTGTCGTGCTCCGGCAGGTACGCCTTCACCTTGGCGATCAGGTTGGCATCGTGCGCGCGGCCCTCGTCCAGCCAGAACACCGCCGGGCTGCCGGTGGCGCGGGCGCGGTTGACGGCGAGCTTGACCCAGTCCCGGATCGGCACGTCCTTGGTCTGGCACATGCGGAAGATGTCGCCGGTGCCGACCGGCTGCTCCAGCACCACGTCGCCGTTGCCGTCGACGACCCGCACGGTGCCCTCGGCGGGGATCTCGAAGGTCTTGTCGTGGCTGCCGTACTCCTCGGCCGCCTGCGCCATCAGGCCGACGTTGGGCACCGAGCCCATGGTCGCCGGGTCGAAGGCGCCGTGGGCGCGGCAGTCGTCGATGACGACCTGGTACACGCCCGCGTAGCTGCTGTCCGGGATGACCGCCAAGGTGTCGGCCTCGTTGCCGTCCGGGCCCCACATGTGGCCGGAGGTGCGGATCATGGCCGGCATCGAGGCGTCGACGATGACGTCGCTCGGCACGTGCAGGTTGGTGATGCCGCGGTCGGAGTCGACCATGGCCAGGGCCGGGCCCTCGGCGAGCTCGGCGTCGAAGGAGGCCTTGATCGCGGCGCCCTCGGGCAGCGCGTCCAGACCGTGCAGGACGGCGCCCAGGCCGTTGTTCGGGTTCAGACCCGCGGCGGCCAGCACCTCGCCGTACGCGGCGAAGGTCTTCGGGAAGAAGGCGCGCACCACGTGGCCGAAGATGATCGGGTCGGAGACCTTCATCATGGTGGCCTTGAGGTGCACCGAGAACAGCACGTCCTCGGCCTTGGCCCGGGCGACCTGGGCGGCGAAGAACTCGCGCAGCGCGGCGACCCGCATCACGGAGGCGTCCACGACCTCGCCGGCCAGCACCGGGACGGACTCGCGCAGCACGGTGGTGGTGCCGTCGGCGCCGACCAGCTCGATCTTCAGCGCGCCGGCCTCGGTGATGACCGCGGACCGCTCGGTGGAGCGGAAGTCGTCGGCGCCCATGTGCGCGACGTTGGTCTTCGAGTCGGCGGTCCACGCGCCCATGCGGTGCGGGTGCGCCTTGGCGTAGTTCTTCACCGACAGCGGCGCGCGCCGGTCGGAGTTGCCCTCGCGCAGGACCGGGTTGACGGCGCTGCCCTTGACCTTGTCGTAGCGCGCGCGCACGTCGCGGTCCTCGTCGGTCCGCGGGTCGTCCGGGTAGTCCGGAAGGGCGTAGCCCTGCTGCTGCAGCTCCGCGATCGCGGCCTTGAGCTGCGGGATCGAGGCCGAGATGTTCGGCAGCTTGATGATGTTGGCGCCCGGCGTCTTGGCCAGCTCACCGAGCTCGGCGAGGGCGTCGGCGATCCGCTGCCCCTCCTCCAGACGCTCCGGGAAGCTGGCGATGATGCGCCCGGCCAGCGAGATGTCACGGGTCTCCACCGTGACGCCGGCCGAGGCGGCGTACGCCTGGACCACGGGCAGGAACGAATACGTTGCCAGGGCCGGGGCCTCGTCAGTATGCGTATAGATGATGGTCGAGTCAGTCACCGGTACTCCGCTCCACGTCGACAACGTCTCGACATCAAGATATCTCGGGATCGCCCCTCCCCTCCACCGACCCCCGGGTCGAACCGCCGGGCCGGCCGGCCCGGCCCGTGGCCCGCGGTTAACCGCTCGCCGCCCGGCGCGCCGCGCTGGCATGCTGACCGGGTGGACCGACCGGAGATCAGCCTCGACCTCGCCCCTGAGCTGCACGTCTTCGTGCCGACCGCACGGCGGGCGGGGCCCACGGCGCTGCGCACCGACGGCGTCTCCACGCTCGGGCACGTGGTGGAGTCCCTCGGGGTGCCGCTCACCGAGGTCGGCGAGCTGCTGGTGGACGGCGTGCCGGTGCGCACCGCCCACCTCCCGCGGGCCGGCGAGCGGGTGAGCGTCCGGCCCGTCGCCCGCCCGCAGCCGCTGCCCGGCCCGGCCCGGTTCCTGCTCGACGTCCACCTCGGCACCCTCGCCCGGCGGCTGCGGCTGCTCGGCGTGGACACCGCGTACGAGAGCGTGGACATCGGGGACCCGGCGCTGGCCGCCCGGTCCGCCGCCGAGCAGCGGGTGATGCTCTCCCGCGACCGGGGGCTGCTGCGCCGCCGCGAGCTCTGGGCGGGCGGCTACGTGTACAGCCACCAGCCGGCCGAGCAGCTCCGCGAGGTGCTCGGCCGGTTCGCGCCGCCGCTGCGGCCGTGGACCAGGTGCACGGCCTGCAACGGGGAGCTGCGCGCCGCCCCCAAGGAGGAGGTGCACGACCGCCTCGAAGGCGGCACCGAGCGGGCGTACGACACCTTCGCCCAGTGCGCGGCGTGCGGGCAGGTCTACTGGCGCGGCGCGCACCACGCCAGCCTGGAGGCGATCGTGACCGCGGCGGTGCGCGAGTTCGGCGGTGCCGCAGCCGTCGACGGCGACGACAGCGGCAGCGACGACGGGGTCAGCGGCCCACCCGCCAGGTCAGCGAGTCGGTGAGGGAGTCCTTCAGTGCCGGGTCGATCACCGCGGGGGTGGGGTCGGTGGCCACCGCCGTGAGCCGGTGCTGCGGGCCCCACGGAGGCAGCAGCCCGAGCCAGCCGAGCGGCACGGTGGTGCGATCCCGCAGCGCCCACAGCTCGATGCCGTCCAGGTACCAGCGCAGGCGGGTGCCGGGGACGGGCAGCGCCACGGTGAGCCGGTCGGTCGGGGTCAGCGGCCGGTCGGTCGGCGTGGCGCTGGAGAGCGTGGAGGCGTAGCGGTAGAAGCCCCCGATCATCGCCTCCCGGCCGGGCAGGTTGAACTCCCGCCCGAGCGACCGCATCATCGAGTTGTCGGTCGGCCGGTAGAGGCCCTGCGGGTAGTAGCCGGCCCCTTCGTAGGCGCCCACGGTGCCGCCGTCCGGCGACTGCTTGCCCAGCCAGCGGTACCACTTGGTGCGGCTGCGGCGCAGCTGGTCGGCGGTGAGCTTGGTGGTGTTGGCCTCCGCCGGTTCGTCGCCCTGGTAGGTGCCCTGGCCGTCGTAGGCGTACTCGTCGGCGAGGTGGCCCAGCGAGTGGCCGGTCTCGTGCAAGGCGATCTGGCCGGAGCGGTCGTTGCCGCCGGCCACCGTGGCTATCCCGGAGTAGCCGAGCGGGGAGACCACGTCGTTGTAGCCGGCGCCGCCGTACTTGGCGCTGTTGGCGACCACCACGACCAGGTCGGCCTGCGGGGCCTTGGCCGCGTACCGGTCGACCGCGTCGGTGTCCACGCACAGCAGCCGCTCGACGTCCTCGCACCAGAAGTACGAGCCGAGCGCGGTGTCCCGGACGGTGGCCCGGTCCGGGTCGCCGGTGATCCCCGACTGGGCGGAGACCGCGGCCACGGCCCACACGTTGAACAGCCCGCGGTAGGTCCTGTACGGCTCGACCGCGGTGATCTCCTGCCACTTGGTGGCGGCGTCGGCGCGAAATTTGTCCTGTTCGGCGGCGGTGTAGCCGTCGCCGATCATCACCACGTCCAGCTCGGCCGCGGAGGTGCCGCCCCGCACGATCGGCGTGACGGTGCCGTCCTCGCCCGCGGGGGCGGCCGGGCGGGCCCGGGGGGCGAGGGCCGGGCGGGCCGGCACCTCGACCCGGCTGATGCCGCCGTCCTCGGCGAAGGCCTCGACCTGGTGGCCGGGCCGGGCGCCGGGCCCGGACGGGGCGGCCGCGGCGACGGGCCCCGCCCCGGTCGCGACGGTCGCCAGTGCGGTGGCGCCGGCCAGGGCGATGGCGGCGAGTCTTCCCTTGCCCACGATGTGGTCCTCCCGGTCGACTTAACTTGACGATTAATCAGGCTTAATCGATGAGTTAATGTAGGGCACCACCGCGTCCCCGACAATGGGTCGGTGACAACCGGGAGTTCGGGACGGAAGGGGGCGGCGATGGCCGAGGAGCAGGGCCCCGCCGAGATCGGTCGGCGGGTCCAACAGCTGCGCCACGAGCGCGGGATGACCCAGCGCACGCTGGCCGAACCCGCCTACACCGCCGCCTACGTCTCCACCGTCGAGGCCGGCCGGGTCCGGCCCTCCGAGGCGGCGCTGCGCCACCTCGCCGAGCGGCTCGGCGTCACCTACGACGAACTCGCCACCGGCCGCCCGGCCCACCTGGCGACCGAGTTGAGCTTCGCCCTGACCGAGGCCCAGAGCGCCCTGGCGGCCGGCGACACCACCACCGCGGCCACCGGCTTCGCCACCGTCCTGGAGCACGCCGAGCGGCACGGCCTGGCACCCGCCCGGGCCGCCGCCCGGCTCGGCCTCGGCGAATGCGCGCTGGAGACCGGGCGGTTGGACGAGGCCCGCGAGCAGTTCGAGACGGCCGAGCGGCTGCTCGCCGCCGAGGCCCCGCCGCGCCGCGCCGCCGCAGTCCGCGGCCGGGCCGTCGCCCACCTGCTCGCCGGTGAACTCCGGTACGCCTGCTACCTGCTGGAGACCGCGATCGACCAGCTCAACGCGGGCGGGCTGCACGACCCGGACGCGCTGCTGCTGCTCTACTCCGCCGTCATCGGCCCGTACATGGACATGGGCGCGCACGCCCGCGCCGCCCAGGCCGCCGAACTCGCGCTCGCCCTCGCGCCCGGCGCCACCGACCCGGCCCTGGTCGCCGGCCTGCACCGGAGTGTCGCCCGGACGCTGATAGCCGAGGGCCGCACGGCCGAGGCCGACGCCTCGCTGGCCAAGGCCCAGGACCTCTACCAGCGGCTACGGCTCAACTCCGACCTGGCCAAGTGCCACTGGATGCGCGGCTACGTCCACGCGCAGGCCGGCGACCTGGACCGGGCGGAGCACGAACTGCGCACCGCCCGCACCATGCTGGCCTCCCAGCGGGCCGAGCTCTTCACCCACCAGGTGGACGTCGAACTCGCCGACGTGCTGCGCCGGCGCGGGCGCGACCGGGAGGCCGACGAGCTGCTCCACCGGCTGCTGGCGGGGATCGGGCCGGAGCGCGGCGCCGTGCACGCCGCCGGAGCGCACCGCCTGCTCGGCCTGATCGCCGAGGAGCGGGAGGACCTCG
Source organism: Kitasatospora sp. NPDC094015 (assembly GCF_040304075.1). Classification (NCBI taxonomy): domain Bacteria; kingdom Bacillati; phylum Actinomycetota; class Actinomycetes; order Kitasatosporales; family Streptomycetaceae; genus Kitasatospora; species Kitasatospora sp. NPDC094015. The sequence goes on along the minus strand of NZ_JBEOUL010000008.1, from coordinate 1,683 downwards.
AGGCCGCCGAGGAGCACTACGTCACGGCGCTCTCGCTGCTCGAACGGGCCGGCGCCGCCGGGGACCTGGCCGACCTGTGCCGGCTGCTGGGCGACCTGCTGCGCCGCACCGGCCGCACCGAACTCGCACTGGACGTCTACCGGACCGGCCTCGGCCACCGGGCCGCCCCGGGCACCACCACACTGGGCCCCGGCCCCGCCCACCCGCCGATCCCCGCCGACGGGCCGCCGACGGGCCGCGGCCGCCGCTAGGCCTTGCATCACGGTCATGCAAGGCCGGGCGGGAACGCCGAAGCCCCGCCATCGGGCCGGACCGCTGTGGGGCGGGATCCGGGTCCGGTGGCGGGGCCGCCGCGGCGGCGGGTCAGCCGCAGTGGCTCCAGGGGCTCTCGTACGCGCTCTGGTCGAAGTCGCTGAACCAGCCGCCCCACTTGACGCACTTGCCCGCGGCGTGGGCGTAGACCGGCCCGGCGTAGGACCCGTAGTAGCCGGTGTCGGTCTTCTGGGCGCCGCCCTGGACGGTGAGGTCGGCCGACATGTGCACCGGGTCGCCCCCGTTCCCACGGATGGTGACCACGCAGTTGTAGCCGTTGGAGCTGTTGTAGGTCAGGTAGACCCACACGGTGCGGTTGATGAGCTGCTCGGAGTCGACGACCTTGTAGCCGGGACCGCAGAGCTCCGTCGGCGAGGCGGTGAGAGCCGAGGCCTCGGGCACGGTCATCACGGTGGCGGCTCCGGCCATCGCGAGGGCACCGAGGACGGAGACGATCTTCTTGCGCACGGACATACCTCTCTTGCGCCGAACATCCAGCGGTTCGGCACGGTGGGAAATGCGGATCTGTCGGACTCCGGTCGGCCCGCCGGGGGCGGGCCCGCAGGAGTCCGGAACGGGACCGCGGGGGCGTTCCCGCAGCCCGTCGGGGGGCGCGAGCGCGGGGCTCAGCAGCCCCGGGTCCCGCTCGACACGGCGTACTCGTGGCCGGCCCAGTCGACGTAGCCGTAGGCGTAGACGCAGTAGTTCGCCGTGCCGGTCACGCCGACCGGTCCGGCGTTGTACGCGAACGACCCCTTGTCGATGCGCGACGAGACGTCGACGGTGCAGCCGCCGCCCGTACCGGACTTCTGGAGGCACCGGTAGATCTCGACGCTGGTCGTCGCCGCGACGCCGTAGGACGCTCCGCGGTGGTAGAAGCAGGCACTGTTGGTGCCGCCGTTGCTGCTGTTGTAGTAGATGACCAACTCACCGATGGCGCTGCCGTCGTGCGACACGGTCTGGTCGTACGTGACGGTGCCGGAGCAGGAGGTGGCGGCCTGTGCGGCGGAGGACGCGAACAGGCTGACGCCGGTGAGCAGCGCCACACTGGCGACCACGGCGAGAACTCGGTGGAGGACGTGCATACGGAACCCTGTCTGAGGTGGATCATCGATGATCGATCGAACGCCGACCATGCTGGCGCAGCCGTGTAACGCCGCCGTATCGCACGGGACCCCCCGCCACTGTCGGCCCGGGTTCCGGGGGATCGCCGCGGACGGTCCTTCCTGGCGTCGGTCAGTCCAGGACGCCCACGGCGTGGGCGATGACGAGCAGCGAGGTGATGAGCGCGGCGATACTCTCCACCGCCATCAGCGCCTTCGCGCGGGTGGAGAGCGGCATGGTGTCGGTCGGGCTGAACGCCGTGGAGTT
>NZ_JBEOUL010000007.1:302841-314657 GCF_040304075.1 Kitasatospora sp. NPDC094015 | reverse complement strand
CCGGTCGGCCTCGGTTCCGTGGGGTGCGGGCGCTTCGTGCTGCCCGACCCGAAGGCCGGTCGTGCTCGCCGCACTGGTTTCGAAGCTACGCAAGGCCCCGCCCCGGCCACAAGGAATCCGGCGAACTCCCAGCTCAACCGCCCGTTACCGGCAGTACCGGAGGGAACGGGGCCCCGTGGTTGAGCGGGCGAGCACCGACCCCGGGCGCCAGATGTGGCCGCGGTCACCGAACGTACCGGGTGAGCCCGCCCACCTTGTCGACACAGCGTGAACCCACCCCGACACCCGGCACCCACCGACCCCACCCCCACCACCCCCACGAATGACCCGGGTCACACCGGCCACCCCCGCACAGTCCCCGACCCCCGGTGTCGCCCGCTCGGGCGCTTCCGCCGCCCCGGCGGGGCTGCGAGGGTGGGGCTCCGTACCGCCCGAGGGCAGGAGGCCGAACGTGACCACCACCGAGGTTCCCACCGTCGACCAGGCCGTCTCCCGGATGGAGCAGCTCCAGGCACAGGCGGCCTCCGGGGACGGCGTCGCCGTGTTCAACGGGATGTACCTGACCGTCACCCGGCTGGTGCGCGACCGGTTGGCCTCGGCGTGGTTCGCGCGGCCGGCGGCGATGGCCGAGCTGGACGGGCTGTTCGCGGCCCGCTACCTGGCGGCGGTCGACGCGGCCGCGGCGGGCCTGCGCCCGCCCGCCTGCTGGCGCCCACTGTTCGAGCTGCGGCGGCATCCGGGCGTCCACCCGCTGCAGTTCGCGCTCGCCGGGATGAACGCGCACATCGAGCACGACCTGCCGCTGGCCGTGCTGGACACCTGCGCACTGCTCGGCCTCGAACCGGAGCAGCTGTCCGCCGACTACGAGCGGATCAACCTGCTGCTGGCCCAGGTGGAGGCCGAGGTCCGGGAGGAGCTGCTGCCTTCGCCCGCCGAGCTGCGGGTGGTCGATCCGCTGCTGCACGTGCTCGGGGTGTGGAGCATCGACCGGGCCCGGGACGCGGCCTGGGCCAGCGTGCTGGGGCTGTGGGAGCTGCGCGCCTCGCCGGGCGTGTTCGAGACGGTGACGGCCGCGCTGTCCGGCTCGGTGGGGATGGTGGGCCGGGCGCTGCTCACCCCGTTGAACGGCGCGGGCCGGCCCCCCGCCGGAGCGGGGAGCCGGCCCGTGGCCTGCGAGCGGGGCTGATCAGGCCCAGCTGGAGTGCAGCGGCTTGCCCTCGGCGTAGCCGGCCGCGCTCTGCACGCCGATGACGGCCTTCTGGTGGAACTCCTCCAGGCTGTTGGCGCCCGCGTAGGTGCAGGAGCTGCGCACGCCCGCGACGATCGAGTCGATCAGGTCCTCGACGCCCGGGCGGGCCGGGTCGAGGAACATCCGCGAGGTGGAGATGCCCTCCTCGAACAGACCCTTGCGGGCGCGGTCGTACGCCGACTCCTCGGAGGTCCGGTTGCGCACCGCGCGGGCGGAGGCCATCCCGAAGCTCTCCTTGTACTGGCGGCCGTCGGCCGTGGTCTGCAGGTCGCCCGGCGACTCGTACGTCCCGGCGAACCAGGAGCCGATCATCACGTTGGAGGCGCCGGCGGCCAGCGCCATCGCCACGTCCCGCGGGTGGCGGACGCCGCCGTCGGCCCAGACGTGCTTGCCGAGCCGGCGGGCCTCGGCCGCGCACTCCAGGACCGCGGAGAACTGCGGGCGGCCGACGCCGGTCATCATCCGGGTGGTGCACATCGCGCCGGGGCCGACACCGACCTTGAGGATGTCCGCGCCGGCCTCGACCAGGTCGCGGACACCGGCGGCGGAGACCACGTTGCCGGCCACGATCGGGATCTGCGGGTCGAGCCCGCGGACCGCGCCGAGCGCGCTGATCATCGACTCCTGGTGGCCGTGCGCGGTGTCCACCACCAGCACGTCGGCGCCGGCCTCGATCAGGGCCTTGGCCTTGCCGGCCACGTCGCCGTTGATGCCGACGGTGGCGGCGATCCGCAGCCGGCCGGCGTCGTCGGTGGCGGGGGTGTAGAGGGTGGCGCGCAGCGCGTTCTTGCGGGTCAGGATGCCGACCAGCCTGCCGTCGGCGCCGACCACGGGGGCGAGCTTGAGGTGCGCGCCGTTGAGCTTCTCGAACGCCGCGCGGGGCTCGATGCCCTCCTCCAGCAGCAGCGGGTTGCGGGACATCACCTCGGACAGGCTGGTGAACCGGTCGACGCCCTGGCAGTCGGAGTCGGTGACCACGCCGACGGGCTTGCCGTCCTCGACCACCACGAGCGCGTTGTGCGCGCGCTTGGGCAGCAGCGACAGGGCGTCCGCGACGGTGTCGCCGGGGCTGAGGGTGAGGGCGGTGTCGTGCACCAGGTGGCGCTGCTTCACCCAGCCGATCACCTCGGCGATGACCTCGGTCGGGATGTCCTGCGGGATGGCGACCAGGCCGCCGCGGCGGGCCACGGTCTCGGCCATCCGGCGGCCGGCGATGGCGGTCATGTTGGCCACGACCAGCGGGACGGTGGTGCCGGTGCCGTCGTTGGAGGACAGGTCCACGGCCTGCCGGGAGCCCACGGCGGAGCGGCTGGGGACCATGAAGACATCGTCGTACGTCAAGTCGTACGCGGGCTTGAGGTCGTTCAGGAAGCGCATGAATGGGGGCTCTCTGGCTGGGGAAACGTACACCTCGGGTGCGGTTGCGGCTCGACCGCGGGGCGCACTCGGGCGCCCCGCACCCAACGTTCAATACTCACCGATACCCCGGTACAAAGCCAGTTCACGCGCGATCCTTGAAGATCGGCACAACGACGGCTCCGCCCGCCGGAGTGATCTTCGTAGGATCATCCAGTCGGGCGGAGCCGGGGCGGCTTCGGGAGCGCCTCTTAGTAACCGCGCCAGCACGAGCCGTAGCAGCGGGCCTGGGCGACCTGGTCCATGCTGCCGTAGACGTGGTTGCAGTACCGGGCGCTGGCGATCAGGTTGTCGACCGGGTTGGTGATCTCGGTGTGACCCGGGATCGAGTACGCCTTGAAGGTCGGCTTGATCATCTGGGTCAGGCCGATCGACGGGATGCCGGCCTTGGCGTTGGAGTCCCAGCCGTTGACGGCCTTCGGGTTGCCGGAGGACTCGGACATCGCGGTGGCGCGCATCGCCTTGGCAGAGGGGACGCGGTCACCGTGGGCGGCCAGTACGTCGCGCGCCTCCTGGATCCAGCCGTCCAGGTTGTTCGAGTAGCTCGGCTTCGCCGGCGCGGCGGGCGCGGGAGCCGGAGCGGGCGCCGGAGCGGGGGCGGGAGCCGGTGCGGCAGCCGGGGCCTCGGCGGGCGCCGGCGCTGCGGGCGCGGCCTCGGCCGGAGCCGGGGCGGCGGGAGCGGGGGCGGCCTCGGCGGGCGCCTGGGCGACAGGGGCGGTGGCCGCGGCCGGCGCGCTCGCGGCGGCGGGCTCGGCGGCGAAGGCCTGGCTGGCCGGGACGGCGAGGCCGACGGCGACGGCACCGGTCAGACCGGCGGCCAGGAAGCAGTCGGGCAGACGGGGGTGGTTCATCCGGAAGGTCCGGATGCCGGCAAGTCGGAGTCGGGTGGTGTTGATCGGACGCATGCTGAAGCACCTCTTCGGTCGCGGGAAGCGCACACCGCCCCGGGACCTCCGAGAGCCCGTGCCGAGCACGGATCGCGCCGCGACGAGGCGGCCGGTGTACGGCGGCGGGACAGGACCCGCCGGCTGCGCAGCGGGGCCGTGATCCGGCTCCGCCACCGACCCGCTCTACGCCAAGGTCGACTGCGCTGGTCGCGCCCCGGCCGTGGTCACCGGCCCGGAGCGCTCCCTCGATGTTGCGACACCCCCCGGCCCCGGGCAACCACCTTCCGGGCCTCCCCGGCGGCTCTCCGGCGCGGGCCGTCCGTCCACCAACTGCCGTCGGTCACCCAGCATGTGACGGCCGGTCGGGCAGTGCCCGGCCCTCCGAAAGGGGGATCCTCGTGGGCAAGCTCACAGATTAGCGCTGAAACCGCCCGAAAAGCCCCTTTCCCACCCTCCGATCCACCTCGCCGACCACCATCAACCCCCTGACCGGGATGGCTGGTTGAGCCGATCGCCCGACCCGGCCGCGCGGGCCGGCGCCGGACCCCGGCGCGACCCCGCGACGTGACCCCCGTCTCCCCGCGCGGCGGGGCCGGACCCCCCGAAGTGACCCCGGTCACCGCCCGCCCGGCCCCGCCGTCCGTCACCCCGGGTCAGCGCACCGCCGCGACCAGTGAGTCGGCGAGCGAGCGCCACAGCACACCGGCCTCGCGGAAGCCCGCCTCGACCAGCCGCGCGGTGTGCCAGGCCGCCGGGTGCGCCTGCGGGTCGCGGTGCTCGCCGTGGATCAGGGCGCGCGCGGCCACGTGCTCGGCGAGCAGCGGATCGGCCGCGGCGGCGGCCCACCACCGGGACCAGTCCAGGACGCCGTCGGCCCGCTCCCGCTCCTGGCGGCGCTGCTGGAAGGCCTCGTCCGCGGCGGCGAGCAGCGGGATGCCCGATTCGGGGGTGTGGTCGGCATTGAGGAAGACGCCGCCGGGCCGGAGCAGGCCGGCGAGGTCGCCGTAGAGGCGGACCAGGTCGTCGGTCTCCAGCCAGTGCAGTGCGGTCGCGGTCACCACCGCGTCGTACCCGCCGCCCGGCAGCCGATCCGTCCAGCCCGGGTCGCGCAGGTCGGCGGTGACCAGGCTGAGCCGGGGCTCGGTGGCGAAGTGGCCCCGCGCTATGGCCAGCAGGGCCGGGTCCAGGTCGACGCCCACGCTGACCGCGCCGGGCAGCCGGGCGAGCAGCCGCTCGGTGATGCTTCCGGTGCCGCAGGCGAGGTCGAGCACCCGGGGCGTCGGGCCGGCGTGGGCCTCCACCGTGTCGAGCATCACGCGGAAGCGCTCCTCGCGGTCGGGCAGGTACCACTCCTGCTGCCGGTCCCAGCTGCGCTGCCAGCCGTCCCAGTGCTTGCCGTCCGTGCCGTTCATGGGGACACCCCTCCGAGGTAATGGTCTCTACTCACTCCTGGCCATTACCGAGCATAGGGTCCGAGCAGTAATGACCACAACCGCATTCAGGCCATTACCTGCTTGCCGGTTTTCGCCCGACACACGGCCGCTCCCGTAGAGTTCGCACCGACAATCGGCGCAGCGGACAAGGAACAGCAGCGGTCATGACGGCGGGCGTGGAGATCGAGAACGCGGCAGAGGCAGCAGAGGTCGAGTACGGCCCGGGGATCGACCCGGAGCGGCTGGAGCTCTGCCTCAGCGTGCTCGCCGAACTCGACCAGCTGGACGTCGACCACCCGGACGCGATCACCGTCCGCAAGGCCGTCGGCGGCGTGTTCCGCACCCTCAAGCAGCGCCGGCGCCAGGAGATGCGGGCCCGCAAGACCGCCAACGACCGTGACGTCACCTCCCGGACCGCCACCGGCGCCCCGGGCCGGATCGACGACGAGACGGCGGGCGTGTTCGGCCTGAGCACCGAGACCACCACCGAGATCGCTGGGATACTCGAGCGCCCGCGCTCCTGCTACACCTGCAAGCAGCGCTACGTCGAGGTGGACGCCTTCTACCACCAGCTCTGCCGCAACTGCGCCGCGCTCAACCACAGCCGCCGCAACGCCCGGACCGACCTGACCGGCAAGCGCGCGCTGCTCACCGGCGGCCGGGCCAAGATCGGGATGTACATCGCGCTGCTGCTGCTCAGGGACGGCGCGCACACCACGATCACCACCCGCTTCCCAAACGACGCCATCCGCCGCTTCACGGCGATGCCGGACAGCGCGGACTGGATCCACCGCCTCAAGATCGTCGGGATCGACCTGCGCGACCCCGCCCAGGTGATGGCGCTGGCGGACGAGGTCGCGGCCGACGGCCCGCTGGACATCCTGATCAACAACGCCGCGCAGACCGTCCGGCGCTCCCCCGAGGCCTACCGGGAGCTGCTCGCCGCCGAGTCGGCGCCGCTGCCCGCCGGGTACCTGCCGCCGGCCACCGTGATCGGCCGGTTCGGCAGCGGCGGGGTCGACCTGCCGGCCCTGCCCGGCCAGGCCGCCGAGGGCAGCGAGCGGATCGCCGCGGCGGAGGTCACCTCGCTCGCCCTGGTCACCGGATCGGCCACCCCCGAGCGGATCGCGGCCGGCACCGCGATCGACGCCGGCGGGCTGGTGCCCGACCTGGCCGCCACCAACAGCTGGGTGCAGAGCGTCGACGAGGTCGGCCCGGTCGAGCTGCTGGAGGTCCAGCTCTGCAACTCCACCGCGCCGTTCATCCTGATCAGCCGGCTGCGCCCGGCGATGGCCGCGTCCGGCGCGCGCCGCAAGTACGTGGTGAACGTGTCCGCGATGGAGGGCGTCTTCAACCGCGGCTACAAGGGTGCCGGCCACCCGCACACCAACATGGCCAAGGCCGCGCTGAACATGCTCACCCGCACCAGCGCCGAGGAGATGCTGCAGACCGACGGCATCCTGATGACCAGCGTCGACACCGGCTGGATCACCGACGAGCGCCCGCACCCGGACAAGATGCGGCTGGCCGAGGAGGGCTTCCACGCCCCGCTCGACCTGGTCGACGGCGCCGCCCGGGTCTACGACCCCATCGTGCGCGGCGAGTTGGGCGAGGACCTGTACGGTTGCTTCCTCAAGGACTACGCCAAGGGCGCCTGGTAGGAGGCACGTTCGATGGTGGCCGGACCGACCGCCGTCCCGATCATCGGGGCCGGGGTGATCGTGCCCGGCTCCGACGGCCGGGTGCTGCTCGGCCGGCGGACCACCGCCGGCGAGCCGCCCACCTGGAGCCTGCCCGGCGGCAAGGTCGACGCGCCCGGCGAGTCCTTCGAGCAGGCCGCCGCCCGGGAGTTGGCCGAGGAGACCGGCATCGTGCTGCCGGCCGGGGCGATGCGGGTGCTGGCCGTCCTGCTGGACCACCGGGACGGCCGGGCCCGGCTCACCGCCGCCGTGCTCGCCCCGCCGAGCGACGCCACCGCACTGATCACCGAGCCGCACGCGTGCGCCGGCTGGGAACGCTTCCCGGTGACCGCACTGCCCGCTCCGATGTTCTACCCCTCCGCCCTCGTCCTCGGCAGCTGGCTGCCCGGCCTCACCGACCCGCCCGGCGCCCACCGCTACCGGATCGGCGAGCCGCCGGCCCGGGCCTGAGCACCCGCTCCTGCCCTCACCCCGTGGCCACACCCACCCCACGGACGCGCACCAACCCCTCGCACATCCCGCCGCCCCACGAGGCACACCGGTTCACTCCTGTCCGTCCGGTGCCGGTAGGTTGCTGGCTGATCATCTGACGAGCCCTCGATCGGGACGGCACGGTGGGCCCGCCCGCCGCCGGCCGTCGGGGTGGCTGACGGGGAGGGGACCGCCATGGAGGGCCAGCTGCTCTGCGGGCGCTACGAGTTGACGGAGCACCTGGGCACCGACGAGCGCGGAGCGCACTGGACCGCCCACGACCGGGAGCTCGACCGGACGGTGGCCGTCACGCTCCTCGCCGAGGCCGAACTCACCCCGGAGGACGCCGAGCGGCTGGAGCGCGAGGTGCGGACCGCCGTCGCCGTGCCGCCCCACCCGCACCTGGTCGCCGTGCACGACTTCGGCCGGGACGAGAGCAGCCTCCTCGTGGTCACCGAGCACGTCCGGGGCCGCAGCCTGGAACAGCTGATGGCCGCGGGCGAACCGCCGAGCCCCGAGCGGGCCGTGGACTGGGTCCGGCAGGCCTGCGCCGCGCTGGCCGCCGCCCACGCCGCCGGGCTGGTCCACCAGGACCTCCGGCCCGCCCGGCTGCTGCTCACCGAAGGCGGCACGGTACGGCTGCTCGGTCTCGGCACCGCCTGGCTGCGCCCCGCCCAGGGGCCGGCCGGCGCCGCCCGCGCCGACAGCGGGCTCGGCTCGGTCCCGTGGATGTCCCCGGAGCAGGTCCGCGGCGACGCGCCCGTCGACCACCGCAGCGACCTCTACTCGATCGGCTGCCTGCTCCACCAACTCCTCACCGGCGCGACCCCGTTCGGGCACCGCGAGGTCACCGTCCAGCTCGGCGCGCACCTGCGCGAGACCCCGGCCCCGCCGAGCACGCACCGCGCCGGGCTCCCGGCCGACCTGGACGCCCTGGTGCTGCGGCTGCTGGCGAAGTCCCCCGAGGAGCGCCCGGAGAGTGCCGCGCAGACCGCCGCGCTGCTCGCCGCCCTGGCCCCGCAGGTCGCCCCGGTCACCACCCCGGCCTTCCCCGCCGCACCCGCCTCGGCCTTCCCGGCGGCGGCCACCGCGCCGGCCCTGTCCCGGCCCCCTGCGGCCGCGTACACCACCGACACCCCGTTCGGCGACTTCGAGCCGGAGCAGTGGTGGCGCCGGCCGTCGGGCCGGCGGGCCGTGCTGGCCGCAGCCGGCAGCGCGCTGGCGCTGGCGCTGATCTCCGGGTTGGTCTGGACGGTGAGCGGCCATCAGGGCGACGGCAGGCAGCCGGTGGCCGCGGCCGGGACGGGGACGGCGCCCGGCCGGGACAGCGCGTCCGCCGCGCCGTTCGGCACCGACCCGGCCCCGTCCGCGGCCGGCTCCCCCACCGGCACCACCTCCGCCGCCCCGTCCGGCACCTCGCCGTCCCCGGGCACGGCCCCGTCCGCGTCCGCCGCACCCGGTACGGCCGGCGGGTCCGCGAGCCCCCGGCCGCAGGGCGGCCCGGCACCGGCCGCCACCACGACGCCCCCCGCCGGCACGGCCCCGGGCAGCACCACCGCGCCCGCCCCGCAGGCCCCGCCCTCGCCGCCGACCGGCGCGGCGGCCTACGGGTGCACCGGCGGCCTGATCGACAGCTACCCGGTGAAGACCGGCGCGGGCGTCGTGCTCGGCTACTTCTACCTGTACTTCGACAACGCGACCGGCACCAACTGCGCGGCCACCATCAAGACCGCGAACAGCGGCTACGGCACCGCCTCCGCCGTCCGGGCGAGCATCAGCCGCTGCTCCAACACGGCCCCGGCCGCCTCCTGCACGGTGGTGGGCGGGAGCACCAAGAGCGACGAGGGCAGCTTCACCATGTACGCCGGTCCGGTGAAGGTCGCCGCCGCCGGTGCCTGCGTCACCGGTTCGGGCAGCATCACCTGGGCCGGCGTCACCGCCACCACCGCCGGTTCGCTCGGCAACCGGGCCGTGCACTGCGGCTGACGGCCCGACCGCCTGGGCGGTGCCGCTCACCCGGCCGGGTGCCAAGGCTTCAGCAGCAGGTTGACGCCGGGTCACCGCCGGACGGGCGACACGGCGGGCGCCGCGGGCCCCGCGCCCCCGGGCGGGCCGCGCCGCCGGTGAGACACGGCCTGATGAGCGTGCGTGCGCCTGCGAGACACGACAGCATGAGAGGAGTAATTGAGCCGCTACTCCGTGCAACGGGGTGGCGGCCCGCGCCGGTGGCCACCTCAGGGTGGCGGGGTACCGGGCGCCGCGGCGGCCGGCACGACCCGACGGCCCGCCGTCGACGCGCGCCCCCCGGGCGCCGGTCCGACGGACGGCGCGCCGCCGGTGCCCGTCCATACGGAGAGGCGCTTCGATGACCACAGCTGCCCGCCGCCGACGACCGGCTCCGCCGCGCGACCGGCACCTCGGACCCGCCACCGCGGTTCCGTCCGGCGCCCAGCGAGGGGGACGCCATGCGGGCTGACCGTAAGGCGTCCGGCCCGGCCCCCGCCAGCACCCGGGCGGCGCCGGCCAACCAGGCCGAGAAGCTCGCGGACTGGACCGACGGACGCCTCGGCATCTACGCGCTGGCCAAGTCCAACCTGCGCAAGGTTTTCCCGGACCACTGGTCCTTCATGCTCGGCGAGATCGCCCTCTACACGTTCGTCATCATCATCCTGACCGGCGTGTGGCTGACCTTCTTCTTCCAGCCCAGCATGGCCGAGACGACCTACCAGGGCTCGTACGCGCCGCTCCAGGGCGTACGGATGTCGGACGCCTACGCGTCCACCGTCAACATCAGCTTCGACGTGCGCGGCGGGCTGCTGATCCGGCAGATCCACCACTGGGGCGCGATCGTCTTCGTCGGCTCGATGCTCGTGCACATGATGCGGGTGTTCTTCACCGGCGCGTTCCGCAAGCCCCGTGAGCTCAACTGGATCTTCGGGGCGCTGCTGCTGTTCCTCGGCATGTTCGACGGCTTCATGGGCTACTCGCTCCCCGACGACCTGCTGTCCGGCACCGGCATCCGGTTCCTGGAGGGGGCGGTGCTGTCCGTCCCGGTGGTCGGCACGTACCTGCAGATGTTCATCTTCGGCGGCCAGTTCCCGGGCACCGAGATCGTGCCGCGGCTGTTCACGGTGCACATCCTGCTGATCCCCGGCATCATGCTGGGCCTGCTGGCCGCGCACCTGATCCTGGTCTTCTACCACAAGCACACCCAGTTCGCGGGCGCCGGCCGGACCGAGAAGAACGTCATCGGCATGCCGCTGATGCCGATCTACATGGCCAAGGCCGGCGGCTTCTTCTTCCTGGTCTTCGGCGTGGTCTCGGTGATGTCGGCGATCGCCACCGTCAACCCGATCTGGGCGTACGGCCCGTACCGGCCCGACCAGGTGTCCACCGACGCCCAGCCGGACTGGTACATGGGCTACTCCGAGGGCCTGGTGCGGATCATGCCCGGCTGGGAGATCTCGGTCTGGGGCGGACACACCCTCAACCTGGGCGTCTTCGTGCCGCTGATGGTCTTCCCCGCGGTGCTGGCCGCACTGTGGGCCTACCCGTTCCTGGAGGCCTGGGTCACCGGCGACAAGCGCGAGCACCACATCGCGGACCGCCCGCGCAACGCCCCGGTCCGGACGGCCTTCGGCGCGGCCTGGATCTCCGTCTACCTGGTGCTGCTCGCGGGCGGCGGCAACGACCTGATCGCCACCCACTTCCACCTGTCGATCAACGTCATCACCGACGCGGTCCGGATCGGCTTCTTCGTCGCCCCGGTGATCGTCTTCTTCGTCACCAAGCGCTGGTGCCTCGGGCTCCAGCGCCGCGACAAGGAGAAGGTGCTGCACGGGCGGGAGAGCGGCATCATCAGGCGGCTGCCGCACGGCGAGTTCATCGAGGTGCACGCGCCGCTGCCGCAGGCCGAGCTGCACCGGCTCACCGACCACGACCAGCCGATGCCCGCCCCGGTCCCGGAACCGAAGGGCCCCAAGGGCCGCCCCGGGCGGATCGCCTGGCTCAGGTACCGGCTGTCGGCGGGCTACTTCGGCTCCGACGGGCAGATCCCCAAGCCCACGGCCGAGGAGCACAAGAAGATCAGCAGCGGGCACCACTAGGCGCACCCTGCCCCTCACCAGCGCGAAGGCCCGCCCCGTCGGGGCGGGCCTTCGCGCTGCCCGACCCTACTGGCGCAGCAGCGCCGGCAGCACGGCCAGCAGGGCGGTCGCGGCCACCACCGCCGCGCAGACCCCGGCCCAGCGGGTGCAGATCGCCAGGCAGCGCCGCCGGTAGAACTCGGCGACCCGCCGGGAGCGCCGCGCCGCGCGGTCGACCACGCCCTCGGCGAACTCCAGCCGGTGCTCCTGGTACGCCTCCCGGACCAGCTCCCGCTGATCGCCCGAGAGCCAGCCGAAGCGCTCGACGAACCGGGCGGCGTCCCGCTCGGCCGCGGTCACCTCCGCCTCCCAGGCCAGATAGCCCTCCAGACGGAACATCCCGGACCGGTACTCCCGCGTCCCGGCACCCATCCGTCGCCCGCCACCCATGATCCGCTCCCTGCCCGTCCGACCCGTACCGAGACCGACCGCTCGCGGACAACTACTACCAGTGACGTCCGGCCACCACCCGCCCGACGCGCGGGACCGCCCCCACCTGCGGCGACCCTCCGCCG